>CAMEAW010000079.1 GCA_945911685.1 Bordetella parapertussis | reverse complement strand
TCGGCACTGCCGCCCACCACTGCCTGCAAAGATTTTGAGCCACCAGCAAAATCCGAAATTTTTATGTCAAGGCCCTCGTCTTTAAAAAAGCCCAACTGCTCGGCAATCGTGAGCGCTTGGTAATAGGTCCCAACCTTGCCTCCCACTGCAATATGCACACTTGCTTTTTCAAGTTTCTGGGCAAGCGCCAAAGACGGCGCAGCCGATAAAAGGCTGGCTGTACCGGCGAACTGAAGCAACTGACGGCGTGAAATCGACATGAGTGTCTCTCGTAAGAATTTTTGATAGTCTATTTAAGCACAGCGCCTATTGGACGCGCCACGGAGTTTACCCGCAGAGGGTTGAGCTTTCGGTCTAAAGCTGGGCGGTAAGCCCAAGTCAAAAACGAATCCCTCAGCGGGTGTCTACCTGCAAGTGAGGAAGAGCCACAGGTCGCCTTGCTGAAGTCAGAAAACTTAAGTGGGCTTGCGCTCAAGCAACGCCCAAGCAACGGTGCCTGCATCGACGTATTCAATTTCACTGCCTGCGGGCACGCCACGGGCAAGCCTCGTGACTTTGATACCTTTGACACGTAGAGCTTCGCCAAGATAATGAGCCGTGGTTTCACCTTCAGCGGTGAAGTTCGTCGCCAAGATCACCTCTTGCACGACCCCATTTGTTGCGCGTTCAAGGACTCGGTCGAAATCGAGTTCGTCTGGCCCCCTACCCTCAAGCGGCGCCAGGCTGCCCATTAAAACGTAATACAAGCCCTGAAAGCCACGCGTGGCTTCAATCGAATTTTGATCTGCGGGCGTTTCAACGATACACAGCAGGCTCGCATCACGCTCGGTGTGATCGCAGGTTGCGCATACTGGCGTTTCTGTAAATCCATTGCACAATTGACAATGTTGTAAGCGTTGCACCGCGTCAGTGAGCGCCTGGCCAAGTTGCTGCGCAGCCTTTAAGTCGTGCTGCAATAAATGATAGGCCATGCGTCGCGCTGTACGCTCACCCACACTAGGCAGACGTCGCAGGGCCTCGACTAAGGCCAAGAGCGGCTGTGGTTCAGAAGACGAAGCGCTCATTAGAAGGGTAGCTTCATCCCTGGGGGCAAAGGCATACCAGCAGTGACGCCAGCCATTTTTTCTGAAGAGGTCGACTCAGCCTTACGCAGCGCGTCATTGAACGCGGCAGCCACCAAATCTTCGAGCATGTCTTTATCATCCGCCAACAAGCTTGGATCGATCGTGACGCGTTTGACATCGTGGCGGCAGGTCATCGTGACTTTAACCAGATTACCGCCTGCAGCGCCCTCAACCAAAATATCGGCCAAAGCGTCTTGCGCTTTTTTCATGTTTTCTTGCATCTGTTGCGCTTGGCGCATCAACCCTGCAATCTGTCCTTTCATCATAATGAGATGTCCTGAATTGGTTAAGTGCGTGTTTCGGTTCGTGTTTAAGTTCGTAATTCGGTTGGTACCTAAGTTCGTGCTTCGGTTCGTATTTAAAAAATTTATGCTCAAAATTCAAACGATCATCGCCTACGCAGCGGAGGCCTTACTGTGACGCATGGCCCGGACGAATCGAACCAGGCACGACATGAGCACCAAAATCCTTCATGAGCGCTTGCACAAAGGGATCAATCGTGACCGAGTGCTCTGCCGCCTGTTGACGAGCAGCTTGGGCGGCCAGATCAACGGCGTGCGCTGACTGCCCTTGCGCGGCTCCGATCTCAAAATGAACCTGCACCACAAAGCCAAAATATTCGGTCAACACGGCACGCAACCTGTCAGCGTGCGCGCCGACAGCCAACGCCTTCGAAGCCACCCGCAACGTCATCGCACGCCCAGACACAGCCACCCACTCGGATTGTCGCGCCAACTGTGCGGCCATGCCAGACAGCGGTAGTTTGGCTGAAAAGGCAGGCCAAGGTTCAGGCAAAATAATTGTGTCAGACAGCGGAGCGGTCGGCGCCTGAGCAAACTGCGCATCATCGGCTTGATCAAAGACAGGTTCTGAACCGTAATCGATGTCGTTGCCTGAAAAATACTCTGGCTCAGGTTCTAGATAGGAAGGCTCTGAATCAGAATCTGAATCAGCGGACTGTTGGTTTGCCGCAGGCGCGACCTTCGCACCAGTCGCACCAGTCGCACCAGTCGCAGCAGTGGCACGAGCGGCCCGAGGGGGCTCGTGCGAAGCTGCAGAAGGTGCGAGGGCTTGGCTTGCTTTCGCGACGGAGGGCTGCGATGCGGTGGGTTGTTCTGTACTAGTTTGCGTAACGCTTGGCCGCGCTGTACTAGCTTGTGCTGGGCTTGGCTGCATCACCGCCGCTTGGCTGACGTTAGGCGCGTTGGTTGGTACTGTTTGTTTGGTCTGGGCAGCAGCCCCAGTTGCGACGGTTGAGCTCGTGTTTGCAGCGTGAGCGACTTGCGGCGCAGCCTGCTGTTGCGCACCGCCCGCTGCACCCGACAACGACAGCATACGCAGGCATGCCATCACAAAACCGGCGTACTCATCAGGCGCAATCGCTAACTCAGAGCGGCTATGCACCGCCACCGTATAAAACAATTGCACCGCGTCGGGCTGCAAAGAACTTGCCAGGCGCTTGATATCAACGGCCAGAGGATCTGCATCGTCAATCGCTTGCGCAACCCTTTGCACGATCGCCACACGCGATAACAAGATTGCAAGATCGGCCAGCGCTGCACGATAAGACAAGCCTCGCGTCGCGAGCTCGTCAGCGATTTCGAGCACTGCACTCGCCTGCCCTGCTTGCAACGCGTCGAGCAAGCGCACTAAGTGCCGCTGATCGATCGTACCGAGCATGCCACGTACAGATTCTTCGGTCAGATTGCCGGCGCTGTAGGCAATAGCCTGATCGGTGAGAGAGAGGGCGTCACGCATTGAGCCAGAAGCGGCCTGGCCCAATAAGCGCAAGGCAGGCACTTCAAACGGAATTTCTTCTGAGCCTAGTACTTGCTCGAGGTGGCCAACAATCGCGTCACCTGGCATCTGCTTCAGATTGAACTGCAAACAACGCGATAAGACGGTGACAGGTATTTTTTGTGGGTCAGTCGTTGCCAAAATGAACTTGACGTGTGCCGGTGGCTCTTCGAGCGTTTTGAGCATCGCGTTAAACGCGTGCCCGGTAAGCATGTGCACCTCGTCGATCATGTAGACCTTGAAGCGGCCAACGCTGGGCGAATAGACCGCCTGCTCAAGCAACTGCGTCATCTCTTCAACGCCGCGATTTGAAGCGGCATCGAGTTCTAGGTAATCAACAAAGCGGCCTTCATCAATTTGCGTACACGCCTGACAGACCCCGCAAGGCGTGGCGGTAATGCCTGTTTCGCAATTGAGCGCTTTAGCCAAAATACGCGACAGAGTTGTTTTACCAACCCCACGCGTGCCCGTGAACAGCCAAGCGTGATGTAAGCGTTGCGTAGTTAAGGCATGCGACAGTGCGCGGACAACATGATCTTGGCCGACCAAAGTGTCAAACGAACGTGGACGCCATTTGCGCGCAAGGACCAGATAAGTCATGAAATATGTGGATTACTAACAAAAATTATCAACAAAATCATCGAATCGCTAGCAATATTCAATCGTACGCCAACCGCTGAGGCGAAAGAGGCGAGCCTGACTTCGGCACTGTTTCTGCACGACTATGGCTGCTTCGTTCCCGACCTGACCAGATTTGCCGCCGAACCATGCGAAGGGGCCCGCCAGACTCCATTCTAGCAGGGCTTGTCGCGCGTCTGCGGTTCAAACTCAAACCACAGGTCATCCCTGGGAAAATAAAGTGCGGCACGCGCCGCCTGGCCGTCAAATCCTTTTACCTGATCGCAGTAGCTTTGCAACTGCTTAGCGTAGCGTGCCAGCATGCGTTGCCCAAACGACTCGGGTGTTTCAGCACCCAACGGGCGACCTGTTTTGTAATCAACCACCAGCCAACCGCGCTCGTCTTGAAAGGCGAGATCCAAGACCGAAACTTTGCCTGATTCGTCGAGCAAGGCCCACTCACGGCGCGCCCCTAATTGCGAGAGTAATGTTTGCCCACGCGTATGTTTAAGCATGGCAACGAGCGTCTCGAGCACCTCGTTGGCCGCAGTGGGAACCTCGGGCGCCGGCAGCCCAGCCTGGATGCACTGATGCTCGATGCGTTTGCGCTGCTCGGGCAAGGGATGCTCGGCCCAGTACGCCGCGCCATGGCGACCCAAGTGATCGAGCCAGGCATGAATCAACGTGCCAAGCACGCGGTCGTAGGTTTTGACAGCAGGCCAGACGAACGCCGCATTAAAGGCGGCGGGCAAAGCAACCGGCGGCGTCACCGTGCCTCGGCTAGCGCCGGTAGGTTGCGCCGCTGCAGCTGCAACCTCTGCGCGGCGAACTAAAGCGCCACCACGGTGGTGGGGCACCGCGGTCGATGGCGCTTCGGCACGCGTCACCACCGGTGCAATCGTTTCTTTGCGCCAGCCAGACCACAACCGCGCAAGCAGACTACCCGTTGTCGGCTCAGCAACCGCCAGTTCTTTGGTTGACACAGTCAAATCCGCAACAAGATGCAAAACCTGTTTAGCGCGCGTTGCAGCCACATAAAGCAGTCGATCGATTTCAAATTCGCCGCGACGTTTTTCTCGCTGTGCAAGATACTTTGCGATCGGGTCTTGCTCTTTGCTTGCGCGCGCCTTGATGGGACCTAACAGCAACTTCGAACCGACTTGCTCAAAACGCAACAGTGGCGCCTGGTCTGGTGCCGGAGCGCGCTGCAGACCATACAAAATGACCGTTTCAAATTGCAGACCTTTACACTTGTGCATGGTCATAATTTCAACCGCCCTTTCGTGCGGATCTGGCGCGGCATACAGCTTTTTTAAACGCTCTTGCAGTTCGTCTATCTGAAGCGCGCCATAAGGCGCCAAGCGTTCAATGAGCTCAAACAAACTTTCGGCATCTTGCAGATCCGCTTCAGACTCGGCCAACGCAGGCCCAGCCAAGACCCGCCATACCGACTCAAGCCGCGCAGCAAACGGTTGCACGTCATCTTGTGTCAAGGCTTGGAGCAAGATCGGTGCAACACTCCGTAGCCGCAAAAACTCTGCCGGTGCCAGCACCTGTTGCGCCAGACACAAGCCTGCTGAAGCGGTTGACTTAAGCGCTGCACGCAAAATATCGGGTACTGCTTGCTTATTCTGACCAAACAAAGCGTGCAAGCTTTCTAGCGTTAAACCGCAATAAGGCGAGCGCAACACCGATAACCATGCCAGACGATCAGCGGGGTGTGTCAGGGCGCGCGCGATTTGAACCAGATCGACCACATACGGGCGTTGATGCAATGGCACCAACTCAACGGCGCGGCAAGCAATCCCCTCACGCTGTAACAACTGCGTCAGATCAAGCAAGTGCGCGCGTGCGCGCACTAAAATCGCCACGGGGTGCTTATGCTCGGGCTGACTAAAGTCTACCAGCGCCTGGCGTGCCAACTCGACCACGCGCTGCTGAGACGTTTGTTGTCCTTCGGGCAAAAAAGAATGACATTGCACTGCGTCAGGTACCGTTTCGGCCTTAAACGCAACCGAGGCCGCGTACGAAATTGCACCAACTGCCGGATCATCGTCTTCAGGAAACATGGGTTTGAAGGTTGCGTTGACCCAATCAACGATGTTTCTTTGCGAGCGAAAATTATCGGTCAGCTGTAAACACGTCAGCTTTAACCCCGCTAAGCCCTGATCACGCACCTTGATAAACAAACTCACGTCAGCCTTACGAAACCGATAGATTGACTGCATCGGATCGCCGACTAAAAATAGACTTCGCCCATCGCCCTGCTGCCAGCCAGAGGTTAGCTTTGTGATTAATGAGATCTGCGACAGACTGGTATCTTGAAACTCATCAATCAATAAGTGTTGAATGCTGGCGTCAAGTTTGAGTAACAGTTCGCTTGGATCGTCGGTATACCCCAAGGCCAAATCCGCACGGCGGGCAATCTCGATAAAATCAACCTCACCCGTCTGAATGAACTGCAGCGTTAGCTGCCCGGCTGCTAGCTTCAAACACTGCATCTGCGCCTGAATAATGTCCCATTGTTCAGGCGTAAATTGATAGTCGGGCAAAGTGACTGCGCCGAGTAGACGGCTGACCCACTCTGGTAGTTCGGCAGCCGCAAGTTCGGTTGGTCGATGATCATTCAACCACTGCAACATCTGCGCTTTAGCGGTCTTACCTTCGGCACTTGGCGGAAACCCTTGCGCAACAGTCACCGTCTTTCGTACCGGCCCATCGCCTGTCAACAACAATGCGGCCAAGCCTTGCCAGCGCTCGAGTTCGGCGGCATTCGCCTCGAAGGGGCTACCATCCCAGTCAAGCAGCGCAACAATCGGGCTTTCAGCCTTGGTCTGCAGCAGGTTGCCCGCAGCAAAGTGCGCGAGCGGCGCAAGTTGCTCTGCCCAGTGCTCGGGCATGACTGCTAACAACTTCGCAAGATCTTGCTCTATTGCCTCTAACAAATTATCTTCAAGCGCACTGTGATCATCACTTCGCTCAAGATGCGGTAGCCACTGATCGCGCTGACTCAACATATCAGCTAGGGCATCGCGTGTGGCTGACACATCCAGATCCATATGCGTCAACAACCGTTTGACCTCGGGACACTCGCTCGCCAGTTCGATCGTGGCACTTGCGGCGGCGAAATAGTGCGGTCGGGCGTCTTCGGCAACACCAGGCAATCCGCCCATCGATGACATCCACGGCATCGCCCGCACCAACGAGGCGCAAAACGAATCAATCGTGCGAATCGCCAACCGCGCAGGATATTGCAAAATATTCCAGTCAAACTCTCGGTCGCGTTCGAGCGCCTTGCGCGCCATGTCCCAACTGCGTCGTTCGTGCTCGGCCACGGGCGGAGTATCGCTGAGCCCTTTAGACAGCTTCTCGAGCACTCGCTCGTGCATCTCGGCTGCGGCCTTACGCGTAAAAGTGATCGCAATGATGTCTTCAGGCCGCTTGACTGTACTTAACAGGGCAAGAATGCGGTCAGTCAAAAGTTCTGTCTTGCCCGAGCCAGCGGGCGCCTGAACCAAAAACGAATGTCTCGGATCTGTTGCCTGACGTCTGATCGCGGCATCGTTAGGTTGCTTTTCACTCATCTCCAGACTCATCTTCGTACAGACGCAACAAAGGCAACACATCGCAGTGCTCTAAATCTGTTTTATTCCAGGCTTGATTCAAGGCATGACCTGAAACAAACTCATCGGCCAGCGTTTCAATGGTTGTTTGAAGTCTAAGCAATAACGCCTGCCAGCTTTCGTCTTTAAACTTTGCTTCGTCTAAGGTCTTGGGGCCCTTTAAGCCAAGACAATCACGTTCAACCAACCCCGCCACGACAGTCTCTTTTGAATGCAACTGCACCAGCACCAGCCCCGCGGTTTTTGCCGACGTCAGTTCGTCAGTGGCATCAGTCTGGTCGAGCATCATGGCATAGGCGGGCACCTGCAAATTTAAAGGGCGAGGCGTTTTCCAATCGTTTAATACTTTGGGTAAGGTCGCACCGGTTTTGTAATCAATAATGACTCGGTCTTTCGTGTCACCCACCACATCTAAGCGGTCAAGTCGCACCTCAAGGGTCAACCCCTTCACCGAAAGTTTGCGCTTCTGTTCGACTTCAATCACTTCAAACGGCAGTCGGGCCTCTTCGAGCGCAAGCCATTGCCTGACCACCGCGATACCACGCTCGATTTCAAGACCTTGCAAGATCTCATCAAAGGCGTGCAGCTCTTTACGACCGACCTCGTGCGCAAGGCGTTCAAGTTGAGCGTCAAGTGTGTGTTGCACAACGGCCTCGTGCAAGGCCTCTTGATCACGCAACTCTTCCCAGATTCGTTGCAACACGCCATGTAAAAACACGCCACGCTGCAGCTTGTAGGCGAGCTCTGTGTAGGTGGGTAACCCCCGGACCCCTAAGCGATGCCGGATAAAAGCCCACAGTGGATTGCGCGCCTGTGTTTCTAGCAAACCAATCCCACCAGAAATCTTTTCGTCCTCAGCCACCATAGGCCCGCGCTCGTCTGGTATACGCTGAAGCAAAGGGGTGACATGCTCAGACTTCGAAGGGGTCCAGACGTCTGGGCTGGGTTCAAGCGACACAGTCAACGGCGAAGGTCGTAGGGCCCGCTCGCCTTCATATAGGGCAGAGCTCACAACGATGCTCGGGGCGGTGTGGCAAAGTGCTTCAAAGATCTTCTCGGCCCACTGGCGCTCACGCTCGGGAGTCGAACGAGGCGCCTGCGCCTGGCGCAACGCTTTGACTGGAATAAAAGGGTTTGGCTTGGCGACCGCAGGCAACACTTCGTCAGTCAGACCTAACATCCAGATCGCATCCCACTGACCGCCCTCTGCCTCGAGTAGCCCCAAGACATCGAGACGCGTATCAGGCGCACGCTGCGGCTGAAACAACGTACTACGCGCCAATCTGCTTAAAACCTTTAACGCTTCGCCAGCAGTCAGCGTGCCAAGCACTGCCGAGAGCCCCTCAAAACGTTCAAACAAATCATCAAGTGCCTCAAGCACTTGGTAAGCCGGCGAACTTTGCCGACCCACGCCGGGAAAGCCAAGCGTCGCTAAAGTTGCGCGAAATAATCTGGCCCAAAAATAGGTCGGCGCCGACGAACTGCTGCTTTGCCAGTCTTGCCAAGCGCGCTGCCAGGCAGGCGATAACTGATCAAGCGCCGAAAGAGCATGCGTCCAACCGGCAAGACTCACTTGACTCACGTATTGCTGACGCCAGCGGGCATCTATCTGGGCCCGCTTCCCCATTTCGGCGACGTGCCCCACGCAATGACCGGCTAGTAACGCTGCACTTAACTCAACCGGTGCTGCCTGCTGTTGTTCTTTCATCAATACAAAGGTACGCAACCAGGTCAAGGCGGCACGTCCGGCCTCCCACTCAGCTAAAGGCCGCGCAACAGCAACGTTAAAGCTGTACTCGGGCACACCCTGCGCATCGCTCAGCACGCGCGTCAGTACACGGTGAGCGAAAGGTACTTGAGAGTCTAGCGAGATCGCCACAATCGCAAAACGCCCCTCAGGATGCGCGTGAAGCTGAGCGCGCGCCCAGTGTGCGGCAGTCTGCCATTCAGACTGTGCGGTGCCACACACGACTCGACTTAGAGCCCCAGCTTGTAAGGATGGTTCGCGCAATACAGATAAGTTGATTCCGCGCGCCAAAAGAGCCGTACACAAAACGCCCATGCGAGGTGAAATTTCACTGAAGCCCGCCAACACGATATTGCCTGGCAATTCAAGGCCTGTCTCAATCATTTGAATGAGCCGCGTCACCGCCAAGTTCGGATCTAACGCATCGAGCGCGTGCAACCGGCTGCGATAGCCATCGCGCCAACGCAAAAAACTTGCATACTCATCGGTGGCAACAGACTCATCGACCACAACGTGCCACTCGTCGATCAGCTGAGCCGCTTGCATCGCCCCCGTCGCTGCTTGAGTCACGTCAAGCAGCACGCGCTCTGTTTCAAGAGTTTCAATGACCTCAGACCAAACGGTTTGAGCTGCAAAGTGATCTAGCAACAAGGTGTGCTCAAGGAGCCCGTCTTGAAACCCGGCACGGCTCAGTTGCTGCACCAACCAGCCCGACCACGGCACAATCGCCGGAATTTCAGATACCCGTTGGGCTTGACTCGCCTGCTGCCGAGCCAGGCTTTGTATGACTCTGCGTGCGAGACGATTATTGACGGTAATGACCGTCGTGTTACGTGCAGCATAGTCACGCAGTTCGGCGTAATCGATGAATGGCAAGTCAGACAAATTTTGCATAGGTCGCGAACTATAGGCCGCACATGGAAGCGATGGCTTCCCAATTCAAGCGCATTGAAGGAGATAGATACGCCAAAAATCCGGCGAACAACACCCCGCAAAGCAGTACCCCGAGGCCCGCGCGGACCAGCAAAGAAGATTTACGCGAACGTGGCAGCATCAACATCGAGCTAAGCCGTTTTAGCAATCGCTGCAACGTTAAGTGGGGTTTCGCGCACCGGTAAATACAAAGCGGCTGCAATCAGAGACAAGGCAATGCCAAGCCACCAAACCAAGTCATAGCTACCGGTCACGGCCTGCACGCGCCCACCAATCCAGACTCCACTGAAGCTACCGAGTTGGTGGCCTAAAAAAGTCATGCCCATCAGCGTTGCACCGAAACGTAAGCCGTAAATTTGGCCAATCAGACCTTGGGTCAGCGGAACAGTCCCCAGCCAGAAAATGCCCATCCACCCAGCAAAGACGTAGACCACCCACGGTGAGGTTGGCATCACAAGAATCCAAATCAAGCCTACCGAGCGCAACGCGTACAAGCCAGCTAACAAATTCTTTTTGCTATGGGTACCACCCAACTTGCCAGCGGTGAACGAGCCGAACACGTTGAACAGGCCAATCAAACCGATCGCGATCGCACCCGTGCTGGCATTCAGACCTTGGTCGACCACAAACGCGGGCAGATGCAAGGTGATGAACGCGGTATGAAACCCACAGACAAAATAGCCCCAAAAAATCAGATGAAACGTAGGATGCTTGAGCGCTTGGCCAATCGCCTCGAACATCGACTGCTGCGGCCCAGTGCTAGGGCCGGGTGTACCGCGCAAAAACCAAGCCAAGGGCAGCGTCATCGCCAGCGTCAGCGAAAGCACCCAATACGCACCCGTCCAGTCAAGCGTATCGATTAAAAATTGCCCCGTGGGCACCACCAAAAATTGACCTAACGAACCGCCTGCACTCGCGATGCCCATCGCTGTACTACGCGACGACACCGGAACAGTGCGTGCAATCACGGGCAAGATGACGGCAAAGGTGGTGCCGGCCTGACCCAAGCCGATCAGCAGGCCAGCAGTCATGTATAGCTCAAACTCATTGCTTGAGTAACGTGTGCCTAACAACCCCAATGCATAAAGCGCAGCGCACAGCGCAATCGTACGACCTGCGCCCAAACGATCAGCCATCATCCCAGCACCGATCGCGCCAAAGCCCCAGGCGAGATTTTGAATCGCGAAGGCCATCGAAAAAACCTCACGGCCCCAACCGCGCTCAAGCCCCATCGGCTGAATAAACAAACCAATCGTGGCACGAACGCCCATCGCCAGCAGCACAATCAAGGTGCCAATCAAAATGGTACGCAGCGCGAGGGGATCGTCGAGTAAATCTGGTTTGGGTGTGGCTGAAGTGGGCGTCTGCGTCATGTTACGAGGTGAACTATTCTATTTTTTTGGATCGTGAATTTGCATCACAATTGCTTGAAACTGATCATAACGAAAAGCACAGGTAAAAACCAAAATTCAATAAGAAAATTGGTCCCGCCGACTGGAATCGAACCAGTGTCCCACGCTTAGGAGGCATGTGCACTATCCACTGTGCTACGGCGAGAATTTCTTTGTTTAAACCGCAAGTGTGAGTGTAACAAGCGCCCGGATTTTACCTTCTGAAACACCGATTAACCTCTGGGGTGGTGTTGCGCGTGCAGGCTTTTGAGGCGTTCGCGTGCCACGTGGGTATAAATTTGCGTGGTTGAAATATCAGAATGCCCCAACAGCATCTGCACCACGCGCAGGTCTGCGCCATGATTGAGCAAATGCGTGGCGAACGCGTGCCTCAACACGTGCGGCGAAAGTGGCGCATTGACCCCCGCCAAGACTGCGTATTTCTTGATGAGCAACCAAAAGGATTGCCGCGTCATGGGCGCGGCACGCGCGGTCACAAACAACGCGGGGCTGGATCGTTGCCCGAGCAGCTGCGGGCGCGACTCAGCCATATAACGATCGATCCAGTGCGCCGCCTCAGCCCCTAACGGTACCAACCGGTCTTTACCGCCTTTGCCCTGTACGACTCGCACCACCCC
>CAMEAW010000078.1 GCA_945911685.1 Bordetella parapertussis | reverse complement strand
AGTCTGCGTACACCTCTGGCTCTATTTTTACAGTAGATGGCGGCATCACTTCGGCACGCTCGATCGTTTAGCGCACAAAACAGACCGTACAGGGTATTATCTCGCCCAGCATATGCGTGTCAAAACAGTACGACTATCTAGGCCGATTGGACCTTTGATTGGCGCAAATTGTGCAGTCTCTTCCGTTAACGTAAAGAAAAAAATGAACTGGTTTGCTTGCACCTTCAAGGTGGCCTCGTCACTGTCCGCCCTTTGCCTCTTAGTCTGCTTGACATCCGCGCGAGCGCAAACAGGCGAAACAAGCGCCTCAGACGCCAAAAGCGGTACCCAGCAAGCATCCCACTTGCAAGGTCAATATCTAGTCGGCCCTCACTCAAACCCTGCTGTGTTCCCGTTTTTAACTGCCGAGAATAAAAAAATCGCAGATGGGTCTTGGGCCATTTATCAAAAGGATCATGGTCATGCCATGACCGAGTGGGCCAAAACCGAAATTAAATTCTCAGGCACCGGTACTGTTTTTTATCCCTTTTCTGGTCCAGATTTTGTGACCCTGAGTGAACTCTATCCCGATGCCGACCGGTATGTCATGGTCGCGATGCAAGCCGCCGGCGAACCGGCCCTACTGGCCCCGATGTCGCCAGAAAGAGCTCAACATTTTCAGACCAAATTTTTACGCGAATGGAAGCGCTTTGCCTATAACGCCTTTTTTATTACCGCTGAGCTTGAGGCCGACCGTTTCGCAAAAAGCGCGCATATCGGTATCACCACTATTTTAACGACCTTCGCTCTGTACTCGGGCTACGATGTGGTCGAGCTGTACCCCATTGCATACGACTCAGCGTCTGGGCAATTTATCAAATCTGCTGGGCCCTACAACTCTGTACGCCTGGTACTGAAAAAAAATGGCAAAACAGTCGCCCTTGATTACGTCAGTCTTGATTTATCGGATCAAAATCTTTTAGTCAAAGAACCGATGCGAGGCTGGTTGAGCCACATGACGCAACACCCAATGCTGATTAAGGCTGCGTCTCACCTCTTGCAAGATGGAAACTTTATTGTGTTGCGAGACATGATCCTCAAAAATGCACCAATGGTCGTGCAAGACGAGACCGGCGTAGACTATTCACACTTAAAAAAGATCGGGCCAGTCGATTTGTACGGAGGCTTTTCGTTGCCCTTCGAACAGTTCAGCCCGCATAAACAGCAGTCACTTGCACAAGCCTATCGGCAAGCCCCTGCTGTGAAGCCCATGCCTTTTGCCTTTAGTTATAACAAAGAGCACGAGCGTCGCAGCGTTCAAGTCGTGCGTCGCGAGCCGCAATAAGCTGACTGACTCATTTTTTGTAGGTGACCGCATACGCCCATATGATCTGCCAACTGATCGACCCGAGCGACTTGCAATCAAATTCACCACTCAGATCTGCGAACTACTCGATTTTGATGTTGCGCTCTTGAATGACCGCTTTCCAGGTCGCTGACTCTTTAGCCATGTAGTCGGCTAAGCCTTGACGAGTCATCGGATCTGGAATCAAGCCCATCGCAAGCAAAGCATCTCGAACCGATGGGGTCGTCAATACCTTAACAAATTCTGTGTTCCAACGATCTAAGATCGCAGTCGGTGTTTTGCCCGGAGCGACATAGGCATACCAGTTCGTGGCGTTGAAATCGGGGTAGCCCGACTCTGCAATCGTTGGCAAAGATGCCAGGCCCTCAGATCGCGTCAAGCCAGTCGTGGCAAGTGCAATTAATTTTTTACTTTGAATATGTGAGGCTGCAGACGAAGGCGTTGAGTAATACGCTTCGATGCGCGAACCGAGCAAGTCAATCATCGCGGCACTGCCACCCTTGTAAGGAACATGCACGAGGTCTATCCCGGCGCGCTGCCCAAAAAGTTCGCCGGCCAAATGCGCCGATGACCCAATCCCAGTTGAGGCGTATGACAACTTACCTGGACTCTTTTTGGCGAGCGCAACGAACTCAGCTAGAGTCGTAATGTTTAAAGATGCAGGCACCACCAACACGTTCGCAAAACTGACGCCCATCGTGATGGGGGCCAGATCACGCAACGGGTCAAAAGACAGTTTCATCAAATGTGGAATCACTGCCATCGGGCCAACCGAACCAAGCAGTAGCACCGTGCCATCCGCTTTAGCGTTCGCGACGTATTGAGAGGCCAGCATGCTGCCAGCGCCAGGCTTATTCTCGACAACGACAGACTGACCAAGATTATTGGCGAGCTCTCTGGCAATTAGTCGTGTCGACGTGTCAGAGGCACCGCCGGCCACAAAGCCTACGATGATCGTAATCGTTTGATCCTTAGGAAACTCTTGGGCGACAGCTAAACGCGAGTGGCTGGCCACGAGAACTAAACACGAAAATACAAAAGAAGTGACTAAAGGTAATTTCACATGAATCTCCAGAATCTGTGTTCAACCTGCTCGAATAAAACGTCGAGACCGAGCGAAAGTGCGAGTGTACATTTCAACTTGGCGATATGATAGCGTCAGAAGATCGATAACAAGTATTAAGCCCCTTTGAGACCAGGACGCACCATGGCTAGAATCATAGAAAACTCAGCGCTTTTGATGGGTCAAATGATGTCGCAACCGCTGCTGATATCGGGGCTCTTGGTTCATGCTGCACGGCACCATGCCGACACAGAAATCGTCTCGCGGCGTACCGAGGGGGATATCCATCGCTACACCTATGCCGATTGCCATACTCGCGCTAAGCAAGTTGCGCAGATGCTTGACAGGCTGAAGATTGAACCGAGTGCGCGCATTGGCACCTTTGCCTGGAACGGCTACCGGCACCTAGAAATCTATTATGGTTCTTCGGGCAGTGCCCGAGTCTGCCACACCATTAACCCCCGATTGTTTGCCGATCAACTTCGCTACATCATCAACCACGCCCAAGATCAGGTCGTGTTCTTTGACACAAGCTTTCTGACCTTAATCGAAGCGCTTCACGCACAATGTCCAACGGTGAAGCACTGGATCTGCATGACCGATGCCGGCAACATGCCGCAAAGCAGCACGATAAAGCTTGAATGCTATGAAACCCTGCTCGCCCAAGAATCGGGCGAGTATGAATGGCCTACCTTTGACGAACGAGCCGCCTCAAGCCTTTGTTACACCTCAGGCACTACCGGCAATCCAAAGGGCGCGCTCTATAGCCATCGCTCAACGATCTTGCACTCTTACGCGGTTGCCTTGCCAGACTCTTTGGGCATTACCGCTAAAGAGTCAATCATGCCTGTTGTACCCATGTTTCACGTTAATGCTTGGGGCCTACCGTATGCCTGCCCGCTTGCCGGTGCGCGCATCGTGTTTCCGGGGCCTAAGCTCGATGGCGCCTCACTGTGTGCGCTCATTGAACAAGAGTCAGTCACGATGTCGGCGGGCGTTCCAACGATCTGGGCTGGGCTGATCGAGCATGCGATCGCTAATAAGCTTAAGTTCACCACCTTCAAACGAACGGTCATTGGTGGCTCGACTTGCCCGCCTGCAATGATCCGAGCTTTTGAAAAAGAAGGTATCGAAGTGATTCACGCCTGGGGCATGACCGAGTTGTCGCCTGTGGGTTCGGTTGCAAAGCTCAAACAAAAAGATCTTTCAAAAAGCAAAACAGAGCAAGAACAGATTCTAGCCAAGCAGGGCCGACCGATATTTGGCGTTGACATGAAGATCGTTGACGAAAAAGGTCAGACCTTACTACATGATGGCGTCGCTTTTGGTGACCTCATGGTCAAGAGCAGCTGGGCGATTGACACTTACTTTGGTGCAACCGAAAGCCCCTTAATTGAGGGCTGGTTTCCAACCGGTGACGTGGCTACGCTTGACGCGGATAGCAACATGCAAATTACTGATCGCAGCAAGGATGTGATCAAATCAGGCGGCGAATGGATCTCATCGATTGAGCTTGAAAATGTCGCAAGCGCACACCCTGAGGTCGCGATGGCGGCCTGCATCGCGATTGCCCATCCAAAATGGGATGAGCGTCCACTCTTGGTGGTGGTCAAGCGCGAGGGCGCGACCGCCGATGACGCCATGCTGAAAGCCAAGCTACTTGAAATGCTGGCAGAAAAAGTCGCCAAGTGGTGGCTACCTGACGACATCGTTTTTGTAAAACAGATCCCGTTAACCGCCACCGGAAAAATGGCGAAGCTTAAGTTACGTGAAGAGTTTTCTAGTTATACCTGGCCTGCCTAATTAATTTCCTGACGCTTGATGGCCTGCCTTCATCAATTGTCTGGCCATCGCTAGGCAGCAAACCTCAGAACAACGGTTTTTCACGCTGCACAATGGGATGACACCGTTGCAAACTATTGTTACGGCACAATCACAATTTTTCCAAAGACCTTTCGGTTTTGTAGTAATTCAAAGGCCGAACGCGTTTGAGATAATTCTACTGTTTCACTCACGACAGGCTTGAGTTTTTTCTGGCGTACCAAGTCTAGCAACGAAGTGAGATCTTCTCTGAGCCAACCATTTGATCCAATGATATTCAACTCAAAGGTCCAGATGTATCGAATGTCTTCTTTAGGATCAAAGCCAGCCGTGGCACCGCAAGTTAAAAGGCGACCATTGTTCGTCAGGCAACGCAACGATGGCACCCAAGTGTCACCACCTGTGAAGTTAACAACGACATCCATACCCGCCGCACCTACACCACCAAACCGTGCTTTGCCATATTTTTTTTGAACCTGTCGCATCCAGTCATCGGTCACATAATTGACCCCGTCAGCGGCTCCTAGTTGTTTTAAACGCTCGATTTTTTCTTCACTCGAGGCGGCGACCACGACATGACAGCCAGCCATGTTAGCCAATTGCACACAACAGGTACCAACGCCACCCGAGGCCCCGAGAATAAGGACTTTCTCACCCGCTTTGAGTTGACCACGGGTCACCATCATCCGATAAGCCGTGCCATAGGCAACCGGCAAACAGGCACCCTCAGCAAAAGAGACCTCATCAGGCAGCGACAGAAGTTGTTTTGCTGGGACTTTGACTAACTCAGCCAAACCGCCGTCAGCGCGCTCACCCAACAGGCTGCCCGTGACCGGATCAAACGGGTCAACCAGTACACGATCGCCGACCTGCCAGTCAGTCACGTTATCCCCCACCGCTGCAACCACGCCAGCCACATCGATGCCCATAATCAAAGGAAGATTAAGCTTGATACCAGGCATACCACGCAACGTAAACAGATCGTGGTAATTAAGTGTGCAGGCTTTTACCTCTAGCACAACATCATCTGGACCCGCCACCGGATCGGGCCAGTTGGCCTCAAAGATGATATTTGACATATCGCCATGTTCGCGGATAATTTGAGCTTTCATAACCTTCTCGGAGTGTGAATATTTGTTAACACCTGACGCTTCTTAGTGATCGCCGTAAATGACCAGTCATCGCTATTGCTTAAATGACTATTCATCGATATTGCTTAAATGACTATTCATCGCTATTGCTTAAATGACTATTCATCATGGGCGCAGCAATGACGAAGCTGCGTTATCTTTTAAATTTTATGGCACGCTGTCTTAACACGTGACGATCAATTTTATTTGTTCCCGCAAGCGGCATCTCGTCAAGAAATTCAATAAATCTAGGATGCTGATAGGCCGGCGCATGAGTCAACGCAAATTGTTTGACGGCCTCTGCATCCAAAGAAAATCCCGCTCTCTGCACAATAAATGCGACTGGAATTTGCCCTTTGATCTCGTCAGCGACTGACAGGACTGCAGCCTGAGACACGCCTGGGTGTGTTTCTAGCATTCTCTCAACTTCGCCGGGATAAATATTTTCTCCACCACAGACAAACATATCATCCACACGGCCGACAAAGTAGTAAAAACCTTGTGAATCTTTTCGCATCACATCGCCAGTGTTGTACCAACCCTCAGCAAAACGTTTTGCCGTTTCGTCAGGTAGATTCAGATAACCGCGAGTAATGGCGCGACTACGAATCCAGAGTACACCTTGCTCTGCCGTGACGCCGTCACGCAGTTCAAGCTGGACTTCCGACAAGGGATACCCAACGGCTAATTTCGGTCGTGCTACCCCTTCTGGATGGGCACCAAAGGCCACGGGCCCCGACTCAGTTGTCCCCCACCAATTTGTAATGCTCGCTGCAGGAAACATCTCAGCCAAGCGATCCATCAGTGTTTCGGTGACAGGAGCCGATCCTGATTTAACAGTTTTGACATGGGTCAGGTCGATCGTTTCGAGAAGCGCGGTCTCGCGCGCAGCCAAAGCAAACATCGTTGGGACTGCTGTCAACATCTCGCATTTAAATTGAGCAGCTGCCAATAGATACTCTTTGGCAGAAAACTGACAAAGCATCACATTGGTGCCACCCATCGCGCTAGTCAGTAGGCACTGGATAACCGCATTCATGTGGTACAGCGGAGCGGCCACTAACGCGCGTTTGTTTTTGAAGGGCGGCGATACTCGCAACAAGGTTTGAATCACCCAAACATAGCCGCCATGGGTCAGGGGCACCCCTTTCGGACGCCCCGTTGAGCCAGAGGTATATAAGATTGTCGCAGTGTCTTCAGGTTGCATCACCGCTGACATCGAAGAGACGCCATCGCCAGTCTGTTGCAACTCTAGCGCAGTTTCAAGAGGTAGAACGGCAGCTTGCGTCACCAAACCGCGCCGTTGCTCGTCAACGAAAACCAGAGACATCTCAGCATCAGAAATGATGTACTGAATCGTCTCGACAGTTAGCTTAAAATTAATCGGTACCGCGACAAAGCCGGCACGCATAATCGCTAGGTAAGCGACAAGATACTGGCAACTATTTTGAGCCAACAGGCCAATACAGGCCCCTTTTTTAAGAGGCCTTTGTGCCAGGGTACTTGCCAAACGATCTACAGCACACTGCATCCACTCGAACGTAAAGGTGTTGGTAACTCCGCTTGGTGTCACCTCAATCAGCCACGGGGTTTGCGGCGACGTCGTGCGGTCGATCACTTCACCCAAGTTGGTTAAACCCATGATCACTTAACCAGCTTGCGTGCTGTAACAGCCCCGCCCAATGGCGGTCAGTCGGTCTTGATGGTCAAAGATATCAACATCGGCGACCCCGACAGTCTTGCCGCTGCGACGGACCGTCGCTTTTGCGATCAGAAACGCGCCGGTCGAAGGCCGTAAAAAATCAACGCGAAAATTGATGGTCGGCACAGCTGCTCCGACCACTAGCGCGATTGCAAAATCACCAACCGTATCAATCAAAGCCGAAATCGCCCCACCATGAAATTGGCCGGTCAAGGGCCCACCACGTTCAAACTCTGGTCGCAAAGGCATTTTCATGACGATCACGCTGTGCTCAAGGTCAATATTGATAATTTCTAGACCCATAAAGCAGATAAATGGCGACTCTTTGAGCAACCGCTCTATCATTTCGGTACGATTAATGACTTGCATGCGAACCCCTGAAAAATATTATGTCGCTGAATTCAAAACGACTAACCCTTGCGGGGTTTCAATCCGAGCTTGAAAGTAAGGTCGGTCGGCGTGCACAACAGCCACATCCACAGCAAGTGCCGTAAAGATGCGACTCAGTTCGGCCGCTTCGGGGTGACCGATTTCAAAGGTAACGAGCTGACAACCCTTCACCACCGACTCAGCTGGGTGTTTACTATCAAGCCAATCGATAAAAATAGGAAAAAAATTCGCGAAGCGATTGACCTCTGGTAACAACAAGCGCCAGCGAATCACTTGCCCCGAGGGTGTTGTTCGAGAGGCATTGATCAACTCAGTCTTGAATCCCAACTCGACCAATCGCTCTTGACACAGCTCAATATCGGCACACTTCACCACATAAGTGAAGATTTGAGCTTGAGAAAAATTGCGAAATAACGCACCCCAAGAGCCTGGTACGTTTTGCTCGGGGTCAGGCGCGATGAGCTCAAGGTAAACACCTTGACCCAACGATGCTAAGGCGTTGCGGGTACCCAACCCAGGGTGCACCCCACCACGATCGGCACTGACTCCGGTCAAACCGCAGAACTGTTCGCGAAGAGCATCTAAATCGGATGCTGCGTACATAAAATGATCTAACTTAAGTTTCATCAAAGTGGTTGACACGCCATAAACGAACTATCGATATAGGGAGTAAATCTATAGAATCAGTAGTCAAACTGACGTTCAGATGCTACCTTACACATTGATCTATTGCAATTCAGTCTAATCTATTGCAAGGTGACCTTGACACAAAGAGCGAACAGACAATTATTCGAGCCGCCAAAAATCTGAACCGATACCATGCTGCTAAATCCTACTGTATTGATTACCGGCGCCAGCGCTGGGATTGGTCGCGCGACTGCGTTGGTATTGGCACAAGCCAACGCCACTGTCATTGCCACCGCACGAAGCAACGAAGCCTTACTCGAACTCTCAAGAGTGTGCGCCGAGATGGGTCAACCGATACGCACTCTTGCTGGAGATTTGAACGATAGCGACTTTATTCGTGCTCTAACCTTGTTCGCGGGTGAGGTTGATATTTTGATCAATAACGCGGGTGTTCTGACCTACGCACCTATTCTTGAGATACAACCTGATGACTATGTGACGATGTTTAACACCAACGTGTTTGCGACGCTCGCCTTAACCCAAGCCATTGCTCAAGGTATGCTCGCTCGCGGCCGCGGTCATCTCATCATGGTGACGTCCACCGGAGCAAGAGAGGTTTTTCCTTTTGCGGGCGCGTACTGCGCGAGCAAACATGCCATCTCAGCCATCACGCGAAGCCTGCGTCTCGAATTACAGCCAAAAGGAATTCGCGTGTCTGAAGTCGCTCCGGGCTTAGTCGACACTCAGATTCGAAAAAACAACAACCATCCCGAAGTCTTGGCAGCGCAAGCTCAGCGCAAGACAGTGCCGCTAACCGTAGATGATGTTGCCAACACAATCGCACACGTTGCGCTAAGCAAGGCGCCCTCAGGGTCGCTTGATTTTATCGAGTTGCGTCCTTTTATAAATTAACCCTATCCTCCAGGAGAATGTATGTTGAACTTTCGTCTCAAGGCGCTGACTGCAAGCATCATGTTCGCTCTCACAATCACAGAGCATGCTCAGGCACAAACTCCAAAAATATCTAACGATGTCGTAAAAATTGGCGTGCTCACGGATATGGGCGGCCCTTTTTCAGACATCGGAGGACCGGGAGGGATTGTTGCAACAAGAATGGCGGTAGAAGATTTTGGCGGCAAGGTACTCGGAAAACCGATCGAAGTCATCAGCGCAGACCATCAAAACAAACCTGATATCGGTGTCGCAAAAGCTCGAGAGTGGATGGATGTCGAACAGGTCGATATGCTCGCAGATGTCATGAACTCTGCAGTGGCTTTAGCGGTCGTGCGTCTGGTCAAAGAGAAAAATCGAATTGCAATCGTCAATGGCGCAAGCACCTCGCGCCTGACCAACGAAGACTGCACGCCCAACAGCATTCACTACAACTGGGACACCTACTCGATCGCCAATGGGACTACCCGCGCAGTGGTCAAACAGGGCGGCAACCCTTGGTTTTTTGTCACGGTCGATTTCGCCTATGGCAATTCTTTGCAACTCGACGCGGAAGCTGCGTTAAAGCAGGTTGGCGGCACAGTAGTAGGTGGTGTCAAACACCCCTTGAATTCGTCTGACATGTCTTCGTTTCTTTTGCAGGCTAAAAACTCAAAAGCTAAAATCATCGCCTTAGCAAATGCGGGTGGAGACACGATTAATTCAATCAAAACAGCTTCAGAATTTGGGATCGGTCGCGATGGTCAACAGTCGATCGTTGGGCTGGCGATTAATATCAACGACACTCATGCTCTTGGTTTAGCGCAAGCGCAGGGTTTGATGCTGACAGAGGCTTACTATTGGGACCAGAATGAACAGAGCCGTATTTGGGCAAAACGTTTTTTTGCCCGAACCAACAAAATGCCAACCTCAACTCAAGCGGCAATCTATTCGTCAACAATGCATTACCTAAAGGCGGTTGAAGCCTCAAAGACTGACGATGCTGCAACCGTCATGCAAACCATGCGTGATACGCCCATTAACGATTTTTATACAACCAATGGACGCATCAGGGTGGATGGTCGCATGGTCCACGACATGTATTTGGCCAAGGTTAAAACGCCTGCCGAATCCAAGTACCCATGGGATTATTACAAAATCCTTGCGACGATCCCTGGGCAAGAGGCCTTCTTACCACTAGCTGAGAGCAAATGTTATCTGGTAACAGGTGCCGCAAAAAAATAATCCTTTTCACCTTTACCTTGACGATTTTGAACTCCTAAACAGATATTTTGAAGGAAAATAGTGATGGCATTTAACAATCAATTCGCCTGTTTAGGATTCGCCGCTGCAGTATTGCTAGCGGGCGCACTACCCGCACAGGCGCAAGACTATCCCTCCCGCCCAGTAAAAATCATTGTCCCTTTCGCAGCCGGTGGTCCAGCCGACAACTACGCGCGCTTTATGGGACAACAATTACAGGCTGGGCTCGGGCAAAATTTTATTGTTGAAAACAAACCAGGGGCTGGTTCTATTATTGGCACAGACTTTGTCGCTAAAGCTGCAGCAGATGGCTACACGCTACTGATGATGTCTAATGCACAAACAGTGAACGAATCGCTAGTGACCAAAAAACCGTACTCGCTCTTAAAAGATTTTGTCGGTATCGCACCCATTAATTATTCAGATTTACTCTTAGTTGTACATCCGCGGGTTGCCGCAAAAAATCTTGCTGACCTCATTGCGTTAGCCAAGGCCCAACCAGGCAAACTTAATTATGCCTCGTCGGGTACAGGGACTCCGTATCACATGGCTGGCGAACTATTCAAAGCGATGGCCGGTATCGATATCACTCACGTACCCTATAAAGGGAGCTCAGGCGCCCGTACTGATCTCTTGGGCGGGCAAGTGGACTTCATGTTTGATGCTGTCACGACAATGACGGATTACGCGCGAGCAGGCACCGTTCGCGGCCTTGCAACCACAGGCACCCTTCGCTCTGACATTTTGCCCAATGTTCCAACGATGTCTGAAGCCGGAGTGGCGGGTTACGAGACCACGATTTGGCTGGGCTTGATGGCGCCAAAAGGCACGCCTATTGCAATCATTAATCAGTTGAATTCTGCGGTGACAGCCATTGTGACTCGACCAGAGATCAAAAAACAATGGGCCGAAAAAGGTGCAATGCCGCTCAGCATGTCTCCACTAGAGTTTCAAATGTATCTTGAACGCGATGTGATCAAGTGGGCCAAAATTGTGAAGCTGTCTGGTGCAAAGGCTGAGTAACTTAAAACTTGAGCAAAACATCATGTTGATTTTAAAAATACTCAGTGGCGGCGCCGCCGCCTCGGCCGTCAAAGGCATTCAAGCAGCCTTTGAAACAGACAATCGCTGCACCATCGAGGGTCGCTTTAGCGCGGTAGGTGAAATGCGCGATGCGTTACTCAACGGTGCGCCCTGCGATGTTGTGATTTTGACCCGAGCGATCATCGAACAATTAATTGCTACCGGTCATGTACTTGCCAGCAGCGCGCAATCCTTAGGCAAAGTGCATACCGGAATCGCAGTCAAGCAAGGTGAACCGGCGCCGCAGGTCGATTCTCCTGAGACCTTAGCCCAGGCGTTTCGCCAAGCAAAGGCCATCTATTGCCCAGACACAAAAAAATCGACCGCCGGAATTCACTTCATGCGAGTCTTAACTGAGCTAGGCCTTGAACAAGACGTCAACAGTAAGCTACGCGAATTTGCAAATGGCGCAACGGCCATGCAAGCAATGGCACAGTGCACTGAGCCCCATTTAATAGGCTGCACACAGACTACTGAAATCAATTACACCGATGGCGTAGTGTTAGTCGCAAACTTGCCCAAAGCATTTGAGCTGGCAACCGACTACACACTTGGCGTTTGCACCCAAACCACGCAACCTGTTTT
>CAMEAW010000077.1 GCA_945911685.1 Bordetella parapertussis | reverse complement strand
CACCAGCATGATCAACAGACACAGAACCCCCGCGCTGGCAAAAGCAGACGGTAAAAGGTTGGGCGAAGGTTGGGGGGGCGACATGCTCACAGTATTAGGGGTAAATTGTGTTCCTCTCTTGCGCTCTTGTCGAGCGCGCTGTGCGGTTTTTTGGGTAGATCATGCAAAAAGACCTCTTAACAGAGCAATTGAGCCACACTTCTGACGTCGAGCGCCGCTTCGGCGGGCTCGAACGACTGTATGGTGCGCGGTCTGGCGCTGCGCTGCAACAAGCGCACGTGGCCGTTGTGGGGATTGGCGGAGTAGGCTCTTGGGCCGCCGAGGCACTGGCGCGCAGTGGTGTGGGGGCGCTCACGTTGATCGATTTGGATCATGTGGGCGAATCCAACATCAATAGGCAGGTACATGCATTGACCGAAACCTTGGGACAGTCAAAAATTGCTGCGATGGCGCAAAGAATCCAGAGCATTCATCCTGGCTGTCGGTTGACCTTGATCGACGATTTTTTAACACCCGAAAACGTTCAACAACTGCTCCCTGCTGAGCTGACTGTGGTGCTTGACTGCACCGACCAAGTTGCCGCCAAAATCGCGATGGTGCTCCAGTCGAGAGCGCGTAAGCAAGCCCTAATCGTATGCGGCGGGGCGGGCGGAAAAACCAACGCGTTGGCCTTGCAGGTAGGCGATCTGGCTGAGGCGACGCATGATGCCTTATTGTCAAGGGTGCGCAACACCTTAAGACGTGACCATCGTTTTGCGCGTGCGTCGAATGCTGCGGGTAAGGCGCTAAAAAGGATCCCTAAAATGGGGGTGCGTGTGCTTTGGGTGAACCAACCTACCCGTCTGCCCGAAGTGTGGCAGCAGCAGGGCGAGGGGCCGGCTTTGCAAGGGCTGTCTTGCGCTGGGTATGGTTCAACGGTTACTGTCACGGCATCGATGGGATTTGCAGCGGCGGCGGAAGCGGTGAATAACATCCTTAATGCGCAGGCGGCAGCCTAGGTGTAGACAACAAAACGGATTAAAGAAGAACCAGGAACGAAGAAGAAAGCACCAAGAAGAAAGCACCAAGAAGAAAGAACGAAGAATAAAAAACCAAGAATAAAAAACCAAGCACGAAGAACTAAAAATAACGATCACTAAAAAAATGGCGACAACAAGATGACACAAAGTAAAGCATTAGCAAAAATATTATCGATGGCCGATTTTGAACGTGAGGCTGAAAAACGTCTGCCACGTCCGATTTTTGGCTATGTAGCGGGCGCCTGTGAAGACTGCCATTCTTTGCAGGCGAATCGGGATGTTTTCGCCGAGTACGAATTTATTACGCGCACCTTGGTCGATGTCTCAAGCCGCAACCAGCAGGTTGAAATCTTTGGCAAGACCTACGATGCTCCTTTTGGCATGGCGCCGATGGGGATCACGGCGATGTCGGCATATCGGGGCGATATCGTCTTAGCCGAGGCCGCCAAGCAAGCCAATATCCCGATGATCATGAGTGGCTCGTCGCTGATCAAAATGGAAGATCTCATCGAGCGCGCACCCGATGCGTGGTTTCAAGCTTATTTGCACGGTAAGACTGAAGACATTGCCCCCCTGATTGACCGGGTTGATGCGGCTGGCTTTAAAACGCTGGTGATAACGGTTGATACCCCCGCTTCTTCTAATCGCGAAAATAATGTGCGTACCGGTTTTTCAACACCCTTAAAGCCTAACTTGCGACTAGCCTGGCAGGGTGTGACACACCCGCGCTGGCTGTTCGGTACTTTGCTTAAAACGCTCTGGCATCATGGCATGCCGCACTTTGAAAATTCGTTTGCGACTCGCGGTGCACCGATCATTTCGGCGAACGTTGCGCGTGATTTCAATGCGCGCGGGCAATTAAGCTGGGATCATGTGCGCGAGATCCGTAAGCGTTGGAAGGGTCCGCTAGTGATCAAAGGCATCTTGCACCCTGCTGATGCGGCACTTGCCAGACAGTACGGGATGGACGGTGTAATTGTCTCGAATCATGGTGGCCGGCAACTAGATGGTGCGGTTGCACCCTTGCGTGTGTTGCCCCAGATCGTTGAGCAATTTAAAGATGGCCCAGTTATGCTTGATAGCGGCGTGCGACGCGGCAGCGACATGATGAAGGCCTTGGCCTTGGGTGCGCGTAGTGTATTTTTAGGACGACCGTTTAATTATGCGGCGGCAGTCGGTGGGCCAGAGGGTGTTGCTCATGGGATTTCGTTGCTGCAGCAAGAAGTGATGCGTAATATGGCGATGATGGGCATCAATCAACTGAGTGAGTTGACGCCCGAGTCATTGCTGTATGTGGGGCGCGCGGTTCGGTAGAGCGCTTCAAGCCGATCAAAAAAAGCAGACTTTAATATTTTCGATATTCAACACACAATAACGGAGCAGACATGTCACAACTCGGATTCGCGATTCACACCCACAAACATACTGTCAGCGATGCGACGCTTAAGCGTTTTGCAAAGCTTGCTGTGGCCAACATCAGCGATGTGATGAGCCGTACCAACGGCACCGTCGATTTACGCCCCTTTCATAAAGGCGGCAAGATTTTAGGTCGCGCCTTCACCGTTAAGACCGCACCTGGTGACAACCTGATGGTGCATAAAGCGATTGATATGGCTGCGCCGGGTGACGTGATTGTGGTGGATGCGGGTGGGCCCCAGCGCAATGCTATCATCGGTGAAATCATGTCGACGCTCGCTGCGAGTCGTAAGCTTGCAGGTATGGTGATTGATGGCCCAATTCGCGATGTGGATAGTATAAGGAAAAATAAATTTCCGGTGTTTGCACGTTCAATTTCGCATCGGGGCCCTTATAAAGAAGGCCCTGGTGAAATCAACGTCACCGTGTCGATCGATGGTATGGTTGTGCACCCCGGCGACATCATTGTGGGCGACGATGACGGCCTGTTTGCGATTCGCCCTGAAGGTGCTGATGCGTTGGCTAAGCTCGTTGAGGCCGTTGAGAAAAAAGAAAAAAATATCCTTGCTCAAATTGCGAAGGGTACCCTTGATCGCTCGTGGGTAGACCAAGCGCTGCGCGCCAAGGGTGTTTTGAAATAAGTCAATTTGACAACTTCTCTTCCTAGGGTAGAAGGGTTCAGATAATCAAAAGCCCTCCTCGCCTAAGGCATCAGATTGAAGACAATCAAAATTCATTCGAGCAGAATTTAGAGAGACAACATGAAAAAGCAAGTCGTACGTTTTGATTTTTGGATTAACCCTGTGTTCGATCAGCATCTGAACGGAGTCGCTGATATTGATCTCACCGTTTGTCGCTATGCAGATGACGAAAAGAAAACGCTCGAGGTGTTTAAAAATACCCACGTGTATCACATCTGTGCAGCGCGCGATGAGGTGCCACCTCAGTGGTGGGTGAATGACGACTTGATTAAAAAGAGCCCGAACTTGTTGTGCGCCTCGGCCTCGGGCGCGGGCTACGATCCGGTTGATCTTGCCGCGTGTAACCGCCACGGGGTGCTGGTTGTGAATCAATCGAGTTGTAATGCTGACTCAGTGGCCGAGCATGCGATGGGTTTGTTGCTGTCTGTTAAGCATCGCATCACGGCTTGTGATCGCATCATGCGCGCCAACGCTTACACCACCCGTGAAGATTTAATGGGTAACGAGATTCGTGGCTTGACGCTTGGTATCGTGGGGATGGGCAATATTGGCCGTCGTGTGGCTCAACTGGCAAAAGCGTTTGGCATGACCATCATTGGTCATGATCCATTTTTATCTGCCGATGAAATTCAAGCGCGTGGCGCAAAGTCTGTGACGTTCAATGAGCTGTTGACGCAAGCAGATGTGATCACCGTGCATTGCCCACGGTCGCCCGAAACGTTGAACTATTTTGGTGCAGAACAATATCGCGCCATGAAAAAAGGCGCTGTGTTTATGTCAACAGCGCGTGGTGGTATTCATGATGAAAAGGCGTTATACGAGGCGTTACGTGACGGTCACTTGTCGGGCGCTGGGTTAGATGTGTGGTCGGTTGAACCTCCGGCGCAAGACAACCCTTTGCTGTCTTTGCCCAACGTGACCGCAACCTATCACATTGCGGGTGTCACCCACGAGGCGCGACGTAATGCGGCCTCAATGGCGGCTGAGCAAATTGAGGGCATGTTGAAAGGACAGCGCGCACCTCGCATGGCGAACCCAGAAGTTTGGCCTGTATTTCTTGAACGCTACAAGAAGATGTTTGGTTAGTACTGAAACTTTACTTAACACGGGAACTTTACGATGAAAAATTTTCTGAAGAACTTTGTTCAGCGGGCTTTATTCTCTGGGGTGTTGTTGTTAGGCATGACTGCAACGGCAAGCGCGGCAGGTTACCCCGAGAAGCCCATCACCATGCTCGTCGCCTATGGGCCTGGCGGTGGCACTGATTTAATCGCCCGATTGATCGCGCCCTATGTTGAAAAATACTTGGGCAACGATGCGCGAATTGTCGTGAGCAATAAGGCGGGGGCAGGTGGTGCGATTGGGTTTACAGAACTCGCGAAGGCCACACCCGATGGCTACACCATCGGCTTTTTGAACACCCCCAATCTGATTTCGATTCCAATCGAGCGTCAGGCAAACTATACCTGGAGGGGTTTCGATCTGATCGGCAATTTGGTCGATGATCCCGGTGCCTTCACTGTGAACAGCGCCAATTCGATGAAAGACCTAAAAGACCTCGTGACGTACGCGAAGGCGAATCCCGGTAAAGTGACCGTGGGCTCGACGGGCGTTGGTTCTGATGATCATTTAGCGATGTTATTTTTTGAACGCGCTGCTGGCGTCAAAATGACGCATGTCCCTTACAAAGGATCTGCCGAAGTGCGTACCGGCCTGCTGACCGGGCAGTTAGTGGTTGGGGCGATCAACGTTGGCGAAGCATTGCAATTTATGCAAGGTGGCGCCCCAATGCGTATGTTGGGTCAGATGTCGCTTAAGCGTACAAACTTGGCGCCTGATACTCCAACGTTTGCAGAGCAGGGGTTTCAGATGGAAAGCGCGTCGCTGCGGGGGCTTGCGGCACCGAAAGGATTACCCGCTGACGTACGCGAAAAACTGGTCAAGGCAGTCGCTCAGGCCGCTGCTGACCCAGGCTATTTAAAACAGGCTGCCTTATTGTTTGCCCCTGTGCGCTATCTTGCGCCGGCAGCTTATGAAAAAGAACTGATCGCTACAGAAAAAGACTTGCTTGAGTTATGGAAAGTTGCGCCCTGGAAAGAGTGATTCTGCTCGCTTAACGTCAAACCAACCGCGCAGCCCGTTCGATAGCCTGAGGCGAGCTGCCGGTTGTTCAAAATCGGTGCGCGTCAGTACGGCCTCTCGTACTTGATGCGTGCTCAACAAATGTTCTCGCATGACACCGCCGAGCAAGCCGCAGGCTAAGGGCGGCGTCACCCAGTCGTTGTCTTGCTTAAGATAAATATTTGAGCGACTGCCTTCGCACAACTCAGCGCGCTCGTTCACAAATATTAAATCAAAAAAATCGTGATGTGCGGTGAGCCACTGTGTTGTCGGGTCATACCAAGGGCGATGGGTTGTTTTGTGTTGAAGCAGTGACTCACGGCTATCAAGCGTGAGCGATGCTAGCGCAACTATGGGTCTTGCCTGCAGCGCAGACAACGGTGCAGTCGTGATTTGAAGCTCGCCGTCGGTTGTCAGTAAGAGGCGCACCCGCGTGCTCTCAGTTAACCTAGTCATCTTCAATAGCGCGGTTTGAATCGCTTGCCCAACGGCGAGTCGGCCCGGCCAGTTAAACCCCAAGCTCAGTGCAGACGTTTGCAGGCGTTGCAAATGCCCGACAAGCAATGGGATTTGACCTTGCGAATCGGCGCGCATGGTTTCAATTAATTCAAAGCGGTGGGCATTCATTGTCATTTTCAATACAATTGCGACATCATCGCCTTTTCAGGGAAAGACCTATGTTACTCAGATCAGACAAAAAAAGAAGGTTTCTAGCGCTGGTGTTTGTAAGCGCAGGCTTGGGGCTACTTGTTGGCTGTTCAGGCAAGGGTTCGGGCGATACCAATCAGGCAAACCAGTTAGCGGCAGCAGATTTTGCGAAACAAAACGGTAAAGTGACCCTCACCTTCGACAGTAAAGGTCAGTGGGAGTCAATCAGTTCGATCGCGATGGCAGCGGTTTCGACCAATTCAGCTGAAGGTCGTGAGCAGGCGGTGACGATCGCGACGTTGCGCGCGCGCCGAAACATTGCAGAGTTCTTATCGACAGATATCAACTCGTCGCGTAGCCTCGTGGTGGTGTCCAGAACACTGCAAAAAGCCAACGAGAAAGGAACAGCCGAAAGCAGTGCACAACCGATCGCGCTGACCGACGACGAAATGGGCGAAGTCGATAAAGATATTAAAAATGGTACGGCACAAAATACACGTACGGACGATAACTCTTTCACGATTGCGAACACCGTGCGCGAGCGTATCACCTCGAGCAGCGCTGCCATTTTGAAAGGCGTAGCGGTAGTTGCGCAAGACACTTCGCCTGATTTTAAAACTGTTCGCGTGCAGGTGAAGGGCGAACGTCGCTTCATCGGTGTGGCCAATACCATTCGCATGGATATGGCCAAATAAAAATCAACTGATTTCTTAATCAACAACTGAACCCTTAACGATCAACTGAATACTCGTGCGGCAACTTACCGATCACACAGCGAGAGTTTATCCAGTACCTTGGTTCTTGTTAGCCTGTCTGGTGTTGTGCGCATTGCTCAGCGGTTGTGCCACAACAGAGCGGCAAACCAAGCTCGAAGGGCCGGGCATTTTTGTGCGTGCAACGGGCGAGGCCTCGACCAAAGCGCTGGCGCTTGATCAAGCGTTTCGTGATGCGGTTCAACAGGCGACGGGCGTGGTGATTAGTTCACAACAGCAGGTTGTTAACAACCAACTCGCCCGTGACGAAATCTTAAGCTACAGCAGTGGCTTTATCGTTTCGCATGAAGTTGTACGCGAGCAAACGCTTGCGTCAGGTCGCTACCGAGTCGAGATCAATGCGCTGATTTCTAGCGCTAAGCTCGCCGAGCGCTTGTTGTCCGGGGGGCCCAGTCAGCGCACTGTAGGCGCTCAAACACAGCAGATCTATGGACAAATTTCAAGCTTGCTGCACGAGCGTCGCTCAGGTGATGCGTTATTGCTCAGCCTAGCGCGTGAGTTTCCAAAAAATAGCTTCACTGTTGAGGTGTCGCCACCTAAGGCTGAAGTCAACACGCAACGGAGCACGCGTTTAGTGTTTCCGGTGACGATTCGTTGGGCTAAGGGCTATCTTGAAGCCTTTGAGGCCACGGTAAAGTACATCGCCCGCGATCGGTGTATCTTGATTGCCGAAGCTGATTTTTATCGTTGCCCGTTTAATGTACGCGTGGTCACTGGTTTTTGGGATTCTAGTCAACTGTGGGGCTATCAGCTAGCCGACGCTAAGCAGGTTGATCTGCTGATGAGACAGTTTCCGACGCAAATTGGGCTGGCGTTAACGCTTTACAGCACGGGTGGCGCAAGCCTGGGGCGTTATTGTTTTGACATTGATTTGGCGGGTGACCGGTCGGGGCGTGGCTATAGCGGCTCGTTACTCAGACATTCGCGCCGTGACCGTATCGAATTGTTTAATCCAACCTATAAAACTAATGCAACCTTTAACATCGATAACATCAATTCGATTAAAGATTTGAATACGGTCGAGGCTGAGTTGGTGCGGGTCTGTCAATAACGATTCGCGCTTTCCAGTGGCATTCTTCCCACTCAAGCTCGGCCACCGAGTCGTGCACGATCCCGCCGCCCACGTGATACAAGCCACTGCCGTCTTGCTTGAGTAGCAACGTGCGAATGGCGACATTCAGTGAGAAATCACCATTAGGTGCGAGCCAACCAAGGCTGCCACAATACAAACCACGTGGCTGTGACTCTGTTTGCTGAATACGTTTCATCGCAGCGATTTTAGGCGCACCAGTGATGGAGCCACACGGAAATAGTGCCCGCAAGATAGTCTCAATTGAGGTCTTGGCTGCAATCGTGGCTTGAATGGTCGAGGTCATCGTCCAGACTGAGGGATACGCCTCAAGCGAGAACAAAGGCTCTGCAACGACACTGCCCGGCAATGCGATACGGCCAAGATCATTACGTAATAGATCGACGATCATCAGATTTTCAGCGCGGTCTTTTGCGCTTGCTTGTAAACGCTGGCCAAGCCGTTGATCTTCAAGTGGGTCGTTTGAGCGGGGTGCCGTCCCTTTCATTGGGCGAGTAACTAACGTTGTACCGCGACGTTGCAAGAATAACTCTGGTGAAAACGATAAAACTGTTTGCTCATCGTCTTCGATAAACGCAGCATGCGCACTTGGGTGTTGATTGGCGAGCTGGCGATACAGCTCTTGTGCAGAGCCTTGCGTGGCTACGTTCAGGGGAAAAGTGCTATTGATTTGATAGACCTCGCCTTGTGCGATCCATTCTTTGATTTTTTGAATTCTGTCAAAGTAATCGGTTTGCGACAGGCTTGCCGTGACTGAGGTAATTGAGGCCGGTGTTGTGGCGCCTGTCTCAGTCTCAGTCTTATCAATACGAGTGAGATTCCAAGGCTTTTCAATCGTTGCAGAATCAAAGACGAGTGCGGTTAAACGGCTACGCGGCTTGAGGTGAGTTTGCGCAGCGCCAGTTGGTGTTGGCAGTTCAGTCTGTGCAGCGCGCGCGGTTGATTGCAGCGTTGGCTCAAACCATTCGCCAAGCTCGTAGTCGAGCAACAGGGCGATCCAATATCCAGCGCATTGTGCGGCCTGTATTGCAGCAAAGGCTGCAGGCAGTTCGGCAGAGCTGCGTGCTGTAATGCGTTGGCGCAACCCAGACAAGACCTTCGCTTCGTCTGCCAGGCGATCTTCAAACCGGCATAGCGTCACGCCGGCCGCCTTGCGATGACAACTGTCGTCTGATCGTTCACGGTTGACTCCGTCGCTGGCGCGCGTTTCGAGCTTGAGAGGCGCCGTAGTTTCGCGAAACAATGAGATTAAGCACGATGCATAAACTCGTGAAGCACTTCGCCCGTGTGCGATTTTGAACGTACCTTCATCACCTGTTCAGGCGTGCCTTCGATCACCAGTTTGCCGCCGCCCGTACCGCCCTCTGGGCCCAAATCTAGCAGCCAGTCGGCCTCGGCGATGATGTCAAGATTGTGCTCGATCACTACCACGGTATTGCCAGCCTCAACGAGCCGATGCAACACTCGGATCAGCTTCTCAACGTCTGCCATTGACAGGCCAACGGTTGGTTCATCTAGCACGTAAAGTGTGTGGGGCAGGCGCGACGCGCGACCTGTCGTGATCACGCCTTCTGTCATGCGTGCTTTTGCCAGTTCGGTGACTAACTTGATCCGCTGCGCTTCACCCCCCGAAAGCGTAGGTGAGGGTTGCCCGAGCGTGATGTAGCCTAACCCGACATCTTGCATCAGTTGCAGTGGATGGCGGATTTTTGGATGCGCGGCGAAGTAGCCAATCGCGTCATCGACCTCAAGTGACAGCACCGCACCTGCGTGCTTGTCACGCATGCGTACGCCAAGGGTATCGGTGTTAAAACGCGCGCCACCGCAGGCATCGCAGGGCACTTTAATATCTGGCAAAAAGCTCATCTCAAGGGTGCGCATACCTTGTCCTTCGCACAATGGGCAGCGACCATCGCCTGTGTTGAACGAAAAGCGTCCTGCACCCCAGCCGCGAATCCGCGCCTCTTGAGTGTCGGCAAATTGCTTTCGCACGTCATCCCAAAAGCCGATATAGGTGGCGGGGCACGAGCGTGGCGTTTTACCAATCGGCGTTTGATCGACTTCAAGTACACGGTCGATCGACTTCCAGCCCTCAATGCTTTCACAGCCGTGCCACTGCGGATCGGCGCGCAGCGAAACTGCTGCGCCTAGATTATCAAGCAACACTTCACGGGCTAAGGTCGATTTACCTGAGCCTGATACGCCTGTGACCACGCTCAGGCGTCCGATTGGAAAGTGTGCCGTCAGGTGACGTAAATTATGAAGCTTTGCGCCCTTGACGGTGATCATCGGCGTATCTTTTGACACTGGCCGGCGCGGCTGCAGAGGGTGCGCCAAGGGGTGCTTTAAGTAATGCCCAGTCGTAGACTCTGGCGCATCCATCAAGTCTTGCAACGTACCTTGCGCCACTACGCGCCCGCCCCGGATCCCTGCGCCAGGGCCAATGTCAATGATGTGTTCGGCTCGGCGAATAGTGTCGTCGTCGTGCTCAACTACGACTAAGGTGTTGCCGTTCTTTTCTAGACGCGATAAAGCCCCTAGTAAGATTCGATTGTCGCGTGGATGTAAACCAATCGTCGGTTCATCCAGAACGTAGCAAACGCCTTGCATGTTGGAGCCTAGCTGCGCGGCCAGGCGGATGCGCTGTGCTTCGCCGCCAGACAATGTAGGGGCGGCGCGGTCGAGCGCCAGGTAGCCTAGCCCCACTTCTTGCATAAATTGCAGACGACCACGAATCTCAGACAAGATATCTCGGGCAATCTCTGCATCGCGTCCGCGCAAAACCAACGCTGTAAAAAAGGTATGGGCGTCTGAGACGGCCAAGCCCGCGAGCTCGGCAATCGATTTGTCACGCCACAGCACTGCGCGCGAAATCGGGTTCAAGCGTGCGCCATGACAACTGGTGCAGGTGGTTGTTTCGCCCTCGTACCAAGCGTTCCAAGCGGTCTCTTCACCCGTTTGCTCTTCGTCAAAGCCCTGCAGCTTTAAACCCGTACCAAAACAACCGTGACACCAGCCGTGCTTTGAGTTGTAAGAAAACATGCGCGGGTCGGGCTCTGGAAAACTTGTTCCACAGCTTGGGCAGGCACGCTTAACCGAGAAGTGCGTTTGATCGAGTCTGGCTGACATGTCGGCATGGAGTCTGTCGAGTGACGACACTACACTCATGACGCCTTGACCGTGTTCTAGCGCGCTGCGTACAGCTTCGCGCAGTTGTGCTTCGTTATCCGTGCCAACCACGAGGTCAGCCACGGGTAACTCAATGGTGTGTTCTTTAAACCGATCTAAGCGCGGCCATTTTGCAGTACCAATAAATTCATCATCCACCCGCAGATGGGTGTAGCCCTTGCCGGCAGCCCATTTGGCGAGATCGGTATAAAAACCTTTACGGGCCGTCACTAACGGTGCCATCAAGCCAACGCGCTGCCCTTTGTGATCGCGCATGATTCGGGCGACGATTTGATCAGCACTTTGAGGTTCGACGCTCACCTGACATTGTGGGCACATCTGTGTACCCAGCTTCATGTACAACAGGCGTAAGAAATGATGAATTTCAGTCATCGTCGCGACGGTCGATTTTCGACCACCGCGGCTGGTGCGTTGCTCGATTGCCACCGTGGGTGGAATACCAAAAATAGCATCGACATCAGGTTTACCAGCGGGCTGCACAATCGCACGCGCGTAGGCGTTTAATGACTCAAGGTAACGGCGTTGCCCTTCGTTAAACAAGATATCAAAAGCAAGCGTTGATTTACCTGAACCCGATACGCCCGTGATCACGGTGAACTTATCGTGGGGGATACTGACGCTGATATTTTTAAGATTGTGTTCGCGCGCGTGCAGGATATCAATGCTGGTGGCAGCGCGACGTTTTTCTTTTAAGACGGTTTGTAGTGAACGGCCTGCTGAGTTGGGCGCTACGGCGGAGGCGCTCAGTGAAGTTGCATCAGTGTGTCTGGCAGGTGCCCCTCCGAGGGACAAGGCTCCGAGCGTTGCTGCCTCGTCAAGTTGGGCGGTGGTCATGGGTTCGCGCAGCGCGCGGGCGGCGTGCCTAGGGTCGTCGGTTGGCTGAACGTCGAGCATTGACGCACCAATCGCGTCAGGTGTCATTGCAACGGCGTAGTCGCGCAACGCCGCACCGGTGTGCGAAGTTGGGTGTGCCATGACCGTCTCAGGGCAACCTGACACAATCAATTCACCGCCAGCATCACCACCTTCTGGTCCTAAATCAATCACCCAGTCTGCTGCACGAATTACATCAAGATTGTGCTCAATGATTAACAGTGTGTGGCCCGCACCGAGCAATTTTCTGAAGGCACGCATCAGGCGCGCGACATCGTCAAAATGTAGGCCAGTGGTCGGCTCATCGAATAAAAATAGGCTGCCTTTCTTGGCGAGCTTGGCTGTTGAGATGCCGCTGCGCGCGGCTTCGGCTAAATGGCCTGCCAGTTTTAAACGTTGCGCCTCGCCGCCCGAGAGCGTGGGCACAGGCTGGCCGAGCTTGACGTACTCAAGACCTACATCTTCAAGTGGTGCTAAGCCGAGCTGCACATCGCGCAGGCCTTTAAAAAATTCAAGTGCTTCAGAAACTGTCATATCAAGCACGGCATCGATCGACGCGCGTCGGCC
>CAMEAW010000076.1 GCA_945911685.1 Bordetella parapertussis | reverse complement strand
AAACGGCTGGCAACCGACTGGATCGATGTTTACTACATGCACCGCGATGACGAGGTCACCCCAATGGAAGAGACCCTCTCGACCTTTGCCCGACTCATTGAGCTTGGCAAAATTCGCTATTACGGTGTGTCTAATTTTCGCTCGTGGCGCATTGCGCGCATGGTTGAAATGGCCCGAAAAATGGGGATCCCACCACCAATTGTGTGTCAGCCTCCCTACAGCGCTGTCACGCGGATGATTGAAACCGAAGTGCTGCCCTGCTGCGACCACTACGGCGTGGGCGTCGTCGCCTACAGCCCACTAGCGCGCGGCGTGTTAACGGGCAAGTATCAGCCCAACGTCGCACCGGATGCCTCGAGTCGCGCTGGGCGCGGCGACCGCCGTCTGCATCAAACCGAGTTTAGAAACGAATCTTTTGAGGTGGCCAGCGCGTTAAAAGATCATGCTCTGCGTCGCGGGTTGAGCCCGACTCAGTTTGCCATCGCTTGGGCATTGAACAACAAACTCATCAACGGTGTGATTGGCGGGCCTCGAACACTCGAACAATGGCAAGACTATCTTGCTGCGATGTCTGTCGCGTTAAACGCCGAAGACGAAGCGGTAGTCGACGCGCTAGTCGCACCTGGCTACGCTTCGACGCATGGATTCACCGATCCACAATATCCCATTGTCGGTCGCCGCCCGCGCCAATCCTAAATTTTACTAAGTTATAACTCACTCTCTTTGCCCGTTGAAGCAAAGAGAGCCTAAACGGTTTCATTGCTCAAATATTGTACAAAGCACAGAATCGAAGAGGCTTCGCTGCCACAAATTCGATGGTCGAGAGGACGACGAACAGACCTCCTCTGATCGGCGATAATAGACACATTGCCTCAACAGTGAAGTCTGCCGTCTTATGAACAAACGCGATATGGTCATCAAAAGCGTCGTCTACCTACGCGGACCAAATATCTGGACGTATTACTCAGCCCTCGAGGCTGTCGTCGACATCGGAGACCTAGAAGATTGCCCCTCTAATCTTGTACCTGGCCTCTACGAGAGGCTAGTCGCCTGGCTGCCCAGTCTGATCGAACATCGCTGTAGTCCAGGCGTGCGCGGTGGCTTTTTGCAACGCCTGCAAACCGGCACCTGGCCCTGCCACATTCTTGAACACGTGACACTCGCCTTGCAGGATCTCGCTGGCGTGCCCGGCCATGGTTTTGGGCGGGCACGCGAAACCGAAACACGGGGCGTCTACAAAGTTGTAGTCAGTGGCTGGCAAGAAGAGGTCACCCGTGCTGCGCTCTACGCCGGTCGAGATCTGGTTATGGCCGCGATTGAAGATCGGCCTTACAACCTTGAGGCTGCGCTTGATCACCTCAAAGAGCTCTCGCAAGATTTGTGTCTCGGCCCAAGTACCGCCTCAATGGTGTTAGCGGCTGAAGAGCGTGATATCCCAGCGGTGCGTTTAAACAACGGTAATCTGGTTCAGTTTGGCTACGGTAATCAACAACGTCGTATTTGGACTGCAGAAACGGATCAAACCAGTGCCATCGCCGAAACCATCTCGCGGGATAAAGACTTAACCAAGTCAATTCTAGAGGCCTGCGGGGTGCCGATCCCGCAAGGCCGTGCGGTTGAAAATGCGCAAGATGCGTGGGAAGCTGCACAAGATCTAGGCTTGCCGGTCGTCGTCAAACCCGTTGACGGCAACCATGGGCGGGGGGTATTCATTAACCTCGAAACACAACAAGAAATCGAAGCAGCCTACTCGGTTGCCGTAGACGAAGGCTCTGGGGTTTTGGTTGAGCGTTTTATTCGTGGTAACGAACATCGCCTCTTAGTGGTGAATGGCAAACTTGCTGCCGCGGCAAAAGGTCAAGAAGCGCTTGTCACCGGCGATGGTATCCATTCGATCAACGACCTCATTGCGCTTCAAATCAACTCAGACCCTCGCCGTGGGCGTGGTGAAGACCAACCCTTAAACCCCGTGCGGATTGATTCAGCCGCCCGCCTTGAACTGAAACGCCAAGGCTTTGAAGCCGACAGTATCGCACCGCTGGGTTGCGAAGTTTTGATTCAACGTAACGGCAACGTGGCGTTTGACTGCACCGATGACGTTCACCCCGACGTTGCGGCGATTGCGGCCGTAGCCGCCAGAGCCGTAGGTCTGGATGTGGCGGGCATCGACCTAGTCACCGAGGATATCTCTCGCCCCTTATCTGAAACGGGCGGTGCCATCGTAGAGGTCAACGCGGGCCCCGGGCTCTTGATGCACCTGAAACCTGCTGAAGGTCTGCCGCGCGATGTGGGCAGAGCCATCGTCGAATATATGTTTCCGCCCGAACACGAAAAAACGTTTCCGTTGATCGGAGTCTCGGGCTCAAACGGCACAACGCTAGTCACCCGCCTGATGTTTCATCTGCTGAGGCTCAATGGGATGCACACCGGGCTCTCGAACAGCGAAGGCGTCAAAGTCAATGATCGTGCGCTCACAACTTCAGTATCCTCAACTTGGTCCAACACGCAACGCTTGCTTTTGAATTGCCAGATTCAAGCCGCAGTCGTTGAAACTGACGGCATGCAGATCCTGACTGAAGGGCTTGATTACATCAAATGCTTGGTAGGTATCGTCACCGACATCACTTTTCATGACGCCTTCAAGGGCCCAACCGTGGCTTACCACGCCTTTGAAACCGCAACCGATCTGATCAAAATCTATCGCTCGCAAATTGACGTGGTTTGCGCGAGCGGCACGGGCGTACTCAACGCCGACGACGTCAACACTGTGGCCATCACTGAATTCTGCAAGAACGCGTTAATCTTCTTTAGTCAAGAGCCTAATTCAGCATTGATTCAAGCGCATCTCGCAGAAGACAAGTGGGCAGTACTACTTGAGTCCGGCCAGATTGTTTTGGCGCAAGGCAAACTTCGCACACCCTTGTGCAAAACCTCAGAGCTTCCAATTTTGGGAGGGCAGCAAGCCGTCGCCCAAGACAATACCGTTGCCGTGCTGGCTTCAGTCGCTGCGGCGTGGGCATTAAACTTGCCTTTAGATCTGATCCGCAGCGGCCTACGCTCGTATTGATACAGACCCCTAAGATCTAACCGAAAGATCCAACCAAAAGACTCCGCCCTAAACCCACCTGCTGGCATGGGTTTAGGGCGGGCTTGGCGCTCAGTCATCAACCCCGCTTCAATCGTAAATACAGCAGGCTTTTGGCTCAATTCCGGTAAACTCACTTATTGCTGGGTTAACCGTGACGTCTCCCCGCCAGATCTAGCTAAAGTCTGTCACCCATCTCATTTAAGCAAGGCCTCTCGAGCATGACTGCACGCACCCAAATCCATCGCCTTCAAGTTGCAACCTCGCTTTACCGTTTTATTGAAGACAGCGTGCTGCCAGGCAGCGGCGTCAGCAGCACAGCCTTCTGGCAAGGTTTCGATGCGCTGGTGCATGACTTATCGCCAAAAAACGTCGCTCTGCTCGCCGAGCGTGATCGTATTCAAACTGCAATGGATCAGTGGCATCGCGCCCACCCTGGCCCTATCCAAGACATGGCAGGGTATCGTGCCCACCTCACTTCGATCGGCTACCTCGCACCGACGCCCGGGCCTGTCACTATCACGACTAACAATGTCGATGCCGAGTTGGCGCTTCAAGCTGGATCACAACTGGTTGTCCCCGTACTCAATGCCCGTTACGCCTTGAACGCAGCCAATGCACGCTGGGGCTCGTTGTACGACGCACTGTATGGCACCGATGCGCTGCCCGAAACCGATGGCGCCACCAAAGCGGGTGCGAATGGCGCTGGCTACAACCCTGTACGCGGCGCCCGCGTCATCGCGTTTGGTCGTCAGTTTCTAGATCAAGCGGCACCCTTAGCAAACGGCTCGCATGCCGACGTACAACGCTACAGCGTTCAGGCAGGCAAGTTAGTCGCATCGCTTGAAAACGGCAGCACAACTGGCTTGGCGGATCAGAATAGATTTGTCGGCTTCCAAGGCTCTGAGGCAACACCCTCAGCGATCTTGTTAGTCAACAACGGCATACATATTGATATCCAGATCGACAATTCAAAAGGCATTGGCAAAGACGACCAAGCCGGCGTCAACGACATTGTGCTCGAATCGGCGCTTTCGACGATTCTTGATCTCGAAGACTCTGTTGCGGTGGTCGATGCTGACGATAAAGTCTTGGCCTACAGCAACTGGCTTGGGATCTTGAAAGGTACGCTGGTTGAAAGCGTGACCAAAAACGGAAAGACCTTCAACCGCACACTGAACGCTGACAGAAAGTACCAAGCCGGTGTCGGTGCCACACAGGCTCAGGATGGCGTGGTGACATTGCACGGTCGTTCGCTTTTGTTTTTGCGCAATGTTGGTCACCTGATGACCAACCCAGCTATTCTTGATGGACAAGGTAACGAGATTTTTGAAGGCATCCTGGATGCGGTCGTGACCGTCACGATTGCGCTTCATGATCTTAAACGCACTAAAGAACACCTGTACGGCAACTCGCGCACGGGTTCGGTGTATATCGTTAAACCAAAAATGCACGGCCCCGCTGAAGTTGCTTTTGCAAGCGAACTCTTTGGCCGTATTGAGGGGTTCTTGGGCTTGCCCGCAAATACTGTCAAGCTCGGCATCATGGATGAAGAGCGTCGTACCAGCGCCAATCTAAAAGCCTGCATCAACGAAGCCCGTGCCAGAGTCGCCTTCATCAACACCGGCTTTTTAGATCGCACCGGCGATGAAATGCACACGGCCATGCAAGCAGGGCCAATGCTTCGCAAAGGCGATATGAAAGCAAGCGCTTGGCTGTCAGCCTACGAGCGCAGCAATGTGCTCACGGGTTTAGCCTGCGGATTGCGCGGCCGCGCTCAGATCGGCAAAGGGATGTGGGCGATGCCTGACCTGATGGCCGCCATGCTCGAACAAAAAATTGGTCACCCAAAGGCTGGCGCCAACACTGCTTGGGTACCTTCTCCCACGGCGGCCACCTTGCACGCGTTGCATTACCATCAAGTCAAGGTCGCCGAGATTCAACTGGGCCTTGAAAAAACCGCGAACGATGCCGAAATCGATCGCTTGCTCAACGAAATTTTACTCGTGCCAGTCGCCACTGACCCCAAGTGGTCGGCCAGCGATATTCAACAAGAACTCGATAACAACGCCCAAGGCATCCTGGGCTACGTTGTGCGTTGGGTCGATCAAGGCGTAGGCTGCTCAAAAGTGCCTGACATTCACAATGTCGGCCTGATGGAAGATCGCGCTACGTTAAGGATTTCAAGTCAGCACATTGCCAACTGGCTCTTGCATGGGATCACAAACGAGGCGCAGGTCAACGAGACTCTGCAACGTATGGCAAAAGTGGTGGATCAACAAAACGCGAATGACCCCCTGTACACGCCTATGTCGACTAATTTTGAGGCGTCGTCGGCGTACCGTGCAGCACGTGATTTAGTATTTAAAGGGTTGGTACAACCTAGTGGCTACACCGAACCGTTGTTACATGCGTGGCGACTCAAGGTAAAAGCCAGTTAAGGCGCCCACGTCATCAGCCATCAATCAGGAAACAAAATGAACGCACCCGTCCCAATGCTCGACACCGCAGAAATGCTTTCAAACGTGAGCCAAGCCTGGGACGACGATCTCGTCAAACAGCTCAGCGACTATATCGAGATTCCGGCCAAATCTCCGGCCTTTGATCCAGATTGGGCGAAAGCCGGTTACCTTGAAACCGTGCTGCAGCGCGCTGCGACCTGGGTTGAACAACAAAAAGTTGCAGGGCTCAAAGCTGAAATTATTCGTCTGCCTGGCCGCACACCCATTATGTTTTTTGAGGTGGCTGCGACACGACCACAAACACCTAGCAGCCAAACGGTGCTGATGTATGGCCACCTGGATAAGCAACCCGAGTTTGATGGCTGGCGTGCTGGCTTGGGCCCTTGGACACCAAAATACATCGACGGCAAACTCTACGGACGTGGTAGTGCTGACGACGGCTATGCAACCTACGCTGCAATTACCGCGATCCAGGCGCTTAAAGCGCAAAAGGTCGAACATCCTCGTATTGTCGGCATTATCGAAACCTGCGAAGAAAGTGGGTCACCTGATTTGCTGCCCTACATCGAGGCGATCAAGCCTCGCTTGGGTGATGTCGGTTTGGTGATGTGTTTAGACAGTGGCGCAGGTAATTACGATCAGCTGTGGCTAACGACGAGTTTGCGTGGCATGGCCACCGGCGTCTTAAAAGTTGAAATTTTGACTGAAGGTGTGCACTCGGGCGATGCTTCAGGCCTGGTGCCCTCAAGTTTTCGCATCATGCGTCATGTGCTGGATCGCCTTGAAGACAGCGCAACCGGTCATCTACTTCCACAAAGCTTTCATTGCGAAATCCCCACCGAACGGGTTGATCAGGCGCGTGCCACAGCAGCCATTCTGGGTGACGAGATATTCAAACGCTTTCCTTGGGCACATCACGACTGCGGCGGCTCAACCTTGGTGGCGATTCCTACTACCTTAGACCCTGTCGAAGCGCTAATGCGACGCACCTGGAAACCCACACTAAGCGTCACCGGCGCCGAGGGTTTCCCATCGTTACGAGACGCAGGCAACGTCTTGCGCCCTTACACGGCCTTCAAACTCGCCTTGCGCTTACCGCCGCTCATTGAAGCGGCAGCAGCGGTTGCAGAACTCAAAACCTTATTAGAAGACAACGCTCCGTATCAGGCCAAGGTCACCTTTGAGCCACTGGGTGTCTCAACCGGCTGGAACGCCCCCACAATCGCCCCTTGGTTTGAACAGGCGTTGAATCAAGCGAGCCTAGCCCACTTTCAGGCACCCGTGGGTTACATCGGTCAAGGCGGTACGATCCCGTTGATGAGTCTTCTCAGTCAGGGCTTTCCGAAAGCGCAAATGATGGTCTGTGGTGTACTTGGACCTAAATCGAATGCTCACGGCCCCAATGAATTTTTACATGTCCCTTATGCTAAAAAATTGACCGCTGCAGTCGGGCAAATCATGGCGCAGATGCCTTAACGAGTAACACCACGACTTAATCGATCGTGCATCAAGCACCGCAAGGTGCGAACAAAAACTTATACTATTCAAATAGCATTTAAAACAAAAGCAGTCTTTACAGCAGAGCCCTCGCTTAAAACTGAATCACCATAAAACTCTCAGAGACATCACCATGACATCTCCTCAATCTTTAATCATCCGTAACGGTTTGATCGCAGACGGTACGGGCACAAAGCCCTACGTTGGCGATATCAAAATCGTCGATGGCATCATTCAACAAGTCGGTACTGTCACCGGCAGCGCCACCGAAGAAATTGATGCTAAGGGGCTGCTTGTTACCCCCGGCTTTGTTGATATTCATACCCACTACGATGGCCAAGTGACCTGGAGCAACAAAGTCGCGTCCTCATCGCAGCTTGGCGTGACCACGGTGGTGATGGGTAATTGTGGCATTGGTTTTGCACCTTGCAACCCAGAGCACCGGCAAGTCATGATGAAGCTTATGGAAGGTGTTGAAGATATTCCCGGGGTGGTGCTAGACGAGGGCTTGCCTTGGAACTGGCGCACCTTTCCAGAATATCTAGATGCGCTTGAGGCGCGTCAGTATGACGCTGATATAGCCACCCAGGTGGGTCACGCACCCCTGCGCATTCATGTGATGGGTGACCGAGGCGCTGCGCGCGAAGTCGCAACCGAGGCAGACAGCCTTGAGATGGCTCGGTTAGCTGCTGAGGCCGTTCAAGCGGGCGCGTTGGGTTTCACAACTTCACGCACGATTTTGCATAAAAGCAGTGATGGTCATCACACGCCAACTTTAGGTGCAGCTGAAAGTGAGCTCACAACAATCGCAAAAGGCTTAGGCGCGATTGGTCAAGGTGTCTTGCAATTGGTATCTGACTTTGACGATACCGATAATGAGTTTGCGATGCTTCGTCGTATCGTCGAAGCGTCGGGGCGCCCTCTATCGTTAACACTGTTGCAACACGAGCATTTGCCACAACGCTGGCGCCGCGTGATGGAGCACATGCACGATGCGACCGATGCCGGCTTACAAATGAAAGCACAAGTTGGCGCGCGCCCCGTCGCGCTGTTGCTGAGCTTTTCGTTGACGATCTGTCCGTTCTCGCAATTGCCGTCATACGACGCGCTAGCAAAGCTACCGCTCGCTGAAAAACTTGAGCGCCTCAAAGACCCTGCCCTACGCGCCAAAATCGTGGCCGAAGAGCACACCGAAGCCATGTTCAAGCGTCGCGTCGCAAACTTTGAAAATCTATACCCACTCGGTGACCCACCAGAGTACGAACCAAAGCCTGAAGACAGCATTGCGGGCTTAGCGAAGCGTGCCGGTGTGAACCCCACCGAATACGCCTATGATTACTTGCTTCAAAATGAAGGCAAAGCCATTTTGTATCGGCCTTTGTATAACTATGCCGAGCAAAACCTTGATGTGCTACGCGAAATGTTGCTTGATCGCGATACCGTACCTGGCTTAAGCGATGGTGGTGCGCACTATGGCTTTATCTGCGACGCAAGTTTCCCAACCTATCTGCTGACACACTGGGCACGCGATCGCTCACGAGGCGAAAAGATCCCGCTCGAAACCTTGGTCAAATGGCAAACGCACGACACCGCCGCCACGGTCGGTTTGAATGATCGGGGTCTGCTGCGCCCAGGCTATAAGGGCGACGTCAATGTGATCGACTTTGAAAATCTCAAACTGCATGCCCCAAAAATCGTGCACGATCTTCCAGCCAACGGGCGCCGGTTAGGGCAAGTTGCCGAAGGCTATCGCGCCACGATCGTCGCCGGTGTGGTGACGTATCGCGATGGCGTCTCAACGGGTAACCTACCGGGCAAACTGATTCGCGGCGCGCAAGTGGCGCAGACTGTCGAACAAGTCGCACAGGCGGTTGCCGCCTAGGCGATGTTAACCAGGCACTGAGGGCTGGTAGAAATTAAACAAAAAATTGGAGACAAAAATGGCAATATACGAATTACGCACTTACACCGTCACAGTCGGAAAAATGAGTGAAGTGGTCGCGTTATACAAAGCCGAAGGCTGGCCCGCACTTTCTAAACACCCAGCAAAACTTTGCGGATATTTCACGGGCGACATTGGTGCACTCAATCAATTAGTACATCTCTGGAAATTCGATGATGATGCCGATCGCCGTAAGTTTTGGGATGGCGTCTATGGCGATCAGGCTTTTATGGCCTTCGCAAAGCAACTTCGCCCCTTGTTGCAAGCACAAGAAAATAAGCTACTTTTAGCTGCCCCTTGGGGGCCACAGGTATAAGCCGGCACTCAGAGATCGTCTTTCAAAATCACAATCAACACACTGCAGTGAGCGATCTCTATCAAAGCCTTGGATGTAGAGCTTCCCCACCAGCGGGCAGCCCAGTGTGATTGGTGCTTGTGACCCACAACTATCAGATCTGAATGATTTTGTTCGGCATAGTGTGCGATTTCAACTGCTGCATCGCCCTTTAAACAAACTCCTTCGACCTGATAACCCGCAGACCTTAGCTTCATTACGCCTGCGTTCAAAATCTCAAGCTGCGCTTGGTCATCTTGATCTATTTTGTCTTGCATGACAAAGCCGCCGTCTATGCCCAATGCCGCATAGTAATTAGGCGTGACCGTCAGTAAGGTGATGTGTGCCGAGCCTAAGTTGGCAAGCTCTTGACACTCAATCAGTGCTTTTTGATCCAGTACAGAACCGTCGTAGGCAAGCAAAATATTTTTATACATTTTGACCTCTACTGATAAAACGTTTTGGGTTTTAGCTGTCGTCGCGCAAAGAGTAAACGTATTTACTCAAATTTTTGACACAGACAAACCCTAGGGCAGGTCAAACCCTAGGGAAGGTCAACCCTAACTAAACTTTGCTGATACGGCGCCAAAGATACCAAAATCGGCCGTCACTTCGTCGCCGACTTTGACTGGAACCGGTACCAAACAGGTACCCGTCATCACAACATCCCCCGCTTGCAGAAAATTGTCGTGATCAAGCAATTCGTTTGCGAGCCACGTTAAAGCCAGGCGAGGATCACCCAACACATTTGAACCTTGCCCATGCGCCGCAGTTTTTCCATTGCTTAGCATTGTGACCTGATGATCTTTTAAATCGATACCACGCCAATCTGTTGTGACTTCTTTTCCTAAAACAAAAAAGCAAGCGCAAGCAAACTCTGCGATCAACTGTGCCTCACCTGCTTTTGCAAAATCTTCAAAACGTGACGCGGGCACTTCAATGGCGACGTGCAAGGCTTCGACGCTTGCCATAACGTCTGACATGCTCAAAGGCGCACTACCCACGCGTTTGATATCGCGCCCGATACGAAAAGCGAACTCTGCTTCTGCGACCGCCATAAAATTTCCGGTAAGCGATACATCAGCACCGTCTTTCAAACAACGTGACTTTAACAAGCGCCCTGCCAGCGGGCCACTCACACCAATATGCTTTTGCCCTGCGGCGCTAGTCGCTGCGATTTTCCAGCCAATGCCCGGCTCGCCTACCGCCTCAAGCAAGGCCGCCTGAACCTCGTACCCCTCCGCACGGGTGGCTGGGCGACAGCTTGGGTCAAGCGCGATGAGGCGACCATGATCGCGAAAGGCCGGCAATAAGGCGGCAACGGCTTGTTCAATTTGTTTGGATTGCATGAAAAATCCTAAGCGTGAAAGTTAACAGTACGATATGCAGTAAAGTACTCTAAAAAGAATCTTCTAAAAAGCCCCTCAGAGACATGACCGAACCTTATCAACTGACACTCGGCCAGATGGCCCAGGCGATCCGCGCCGGCAGCTTAACGTCTGAAGCACTGGTCAGCAGTTGCCTGGCGCGCATTGCACAGGTTGACCCTGCCGTTCTAGCCTGGGCAAGCCTAGACGCCAAGGCGGCACTGGCGCGCGCGCGGCAACTCGACAAAGAAGCCCCTCGCAGCCCGTTGCATGGCATTCCGATTGGCGTCAAAGATATTATTGACACTGACGACTTTATCACCGGCTACAACTCTCCGATCTATCAAACGCATCGGCCAACCACCAACGCCAATATCGTCACGCGGGCACTCGATGCTGGCGCCATCGTTCTTGGAAAAACAACAACGCAAGAGTTTGCCACTCGCGGCAAGGTGAGCCCCACGCGCAATCCTTATTCAGCCCTGCACAGCCCCGGTGGGTCATCGAGTGGCTCGGCTGCCGGCGTCGGTGCAAACATGGTGCCCTTGGCGCTAAGCTCGCAAACCGCCGGATCGATTGTGCGACCGGCCTCGTATTGTGGGGTTGTTGGCTTCAAGGCGAGCTACGGCCTAATCGACATTACAGGCGTCAAAAGAATGTCGCCAACGCTTGATACGCTGGGTTGGCATACCCGCAACGTTCAAGACGCCGCTATTGCCTTGAATCTTTTATCGAATTGGCAAGGTTTACAAGAATTCGAACGAGGCTTAAGTGCTGAGTTGATCGTTGGTATCTGTGAAGACCCTTTCTGGCCAATGGCAGAGACCGCCACCCGCGAGGCAATGTCCTTGGCACGCGAGCGACTTGAGCGCGCCGGCGTTCGCATTATCCAGATTCGCCTGCCCTCTGGGTTCGAAAAACTAGGGACTGCACTAGACGTGATTGGTGATGTTGAAGGGCTTGCCTCACTTGAACAAGAATGGCGACATCAACGTGACGGCCTCTCGGCCGGCGTACAAGAAAAACTTCAGCGCGCAGAAACGATTACACCGCAGGTATATGAAGAGGCCAAGCGTTTGGCTCGCACGTGTAGTGAGCAAAGCGCCAGCCTCTATGCAGGCGCGACATGCATCCTGACACCAAGCTCACCAGGCTATGCACCCTTGCTTGAACTGATAGATCCAGGTGACTCTTGCTTTAGCAAGCTCTGGACAATTTTAGGAATGCCCAGCGTCAGTATCCCTGTGCCTCTACTAGGTCCGTTACCGATTGGACTAGAGGTGATTTGCCCGAAAGGTCAAGATACTCTGGCCTTACAAGCGGCACAGCGTATCGCTGAAATTTTAAAGCAATCAACGTAAACAACCCCGATGCGACGATATTCTTGCTCGCGCCATTGGCCAAAAGCTCAACACGGCCCGAGGTCAGAGTGTCGTGATCGAAAACAAAAAATGCTCTTCGTCAACGATAAACTGGTTACAACGATTTACGTTCACCACGAAGTCATCAAAACAATACCGACTGAGTCAATATGGACACCACCGAAACGCTAGCGACCTTCATCACAAGTTTTGACGGCGCAAAAATTCCTGAACCCGTTCGTGCGATCGCTGTGCGCAGTTTGGTCAATTGGGCTGGCTGTGCATTGGGCGGTGCTCGTCACCCTGCCTTGTTAAACGCGATGACTGCCATGCGCCCTTTTATCGGTGCGCCGCAGGCGAGCGTGCTTGGGCGCAGTGACCGTGTCGACGCACTAAATGCCGCGTTATTCAATGGGATCAGCTCACACGTGCTGGATTTTGACGATACGCACATGGCAACGCTGGTACACCCAAG
>CAMEAW010000075.1 GCA_945911685.1 Bordetella parapertussis | reverse complement strand
GCGATCTTCGAGGTTTAGTGCTTGGCAGCAATCACAAGTATAAAAACAGACTGATCGGAGAACTGAATGTCGCTTGAACAAGCCGCAATTGGCTTTATTGGACTGGGCGCAATGGGAGGTGGCATTGCACGTCGTCTGGCCCAGGCGGGCATCAAACTGCACGTCTGTGATCCGGATCCTACCAAGACCGCCGCTTTTGCCAAGTGGAATGTCGTTGTTCACCCGAACCCCAAATCAATCGCGGATGCAGTTGAGGTCGTGTTTGCCTGCCTGCCCGATGTCGAGGTCAGCAAGGCCGTTGCTTATGGTGTAGAGGGCGTGATCCATGGCAAAAAGATCAAGGTCTATCTCGAAACCTCGACCATTGGCCGCAGCCCGGTGATCGATATTGCAAAGAATCTATCCGCTAAAAACATTAGTGTTTTGGATTGCCCTGTTAGCGGCGGACCACGCGGCGCCGACAACGGCACCCTTGCGCTTCTGGTCGCAGGTGACGCAGCAGTGATCGAAAGCATTCGTGGGGTCTTGAACCTCATCGGTAAGAGTGTCTTTGACATTGGCCGTGAACCGGGCATGGCGCAAATGATGAAGCTAGTCAACAACATGATCTCTGCCAGCAATATGGCCTCAGCCTTCGAAGCGCTGGTGTTGGGTGCCAAGGCAGGCCTGGATGCCGACCTAATGGTCGACGTGATCAATGCGAGCACGGGTCGCAATAGCGCCACGACAGACAAAGTTCCAAAATCCGTTTTACCCGGCACCTTCGATTATGGCGCCTCAACACACACCATGCACAAAGACATCACAATGGCCCTTATCGAGGCCGAAGAGCTCAAAGTGCCGATGTGGGTGGCAAACAATACACGTCAAGTCTGGGAATTTGCCATGACCCAAGGTGGCTCAGAACTTGATTTCACCACGCTGATTCAGTATTACGAGAAATGGGCTGGCGTTGAGGTACGCAGCAAGAAAAAGGATGAAGCATGAGAGATCAGCTAGTTCGCGGCAAACACAAGGCTAAAGCATGAGACTCAAAGTTCAGATCGCTCGCGTCAAATACAAGGATGAAACATGAGACTTAAAGACAAGATTGCTGTCATCATTGGCGCCGGACAAAGCCCGGGGATGACAACCGGTAACGGTCGAGCCACCGTGTTACGTTTTGCACAAGAAGGCGCACGTATCTTAGCGGTGGATCGTAGCCTTGCCTCGGCAGCAGAGACCTGCAAAATTGCAACTGAAGAATACGGCGCTTTAGAAATTATTCCGTTTGAAGCCGACGTGTGCAAAGAAAGTGATTTAGCTGCTGCTATGGCCTTCGCTAAACAGAAGTGGGGTCGAATCGATATCTTGCATTACAACGTGGGCATCAGCGTTGCAGGTAACGACGGCAGCCCCACCGAGATTACCGAAGAAGCGTTTGATCTGATCACACACGTCAACTTGCGAGGCTGCGTCATGGCTTGCAAGCATGTGTTGCCGATCATGCGTGAGCAGCAGTCTGGCGTCATCATTAATATCTCGTCGATCTCGGCCTATCAGCGCTACCCTTGGGTAGCGTACAAAGCGACCAAAGCCGCCCTGATTGTTTATACCAAGCAATTGGCAATCGAGAATGCTGAATATGGCATTCGTGCAAACACGATTTTGCCAGGCCTCATGGATACGCCGATGGCAGTCGATACGCGCGCCACTGTGTTTGGCAAGACACGCGAACAAGTCGTTGCTGAGCGCAATGTCCGAGTCCCGTTACGCAATCGCATGGGATCAGGCTGGGACGTTGCCAATGCTGCCCTGTTTTTAGCGTCTGACGAGGCGCAATTTATTTCTGGTGTCGAACTGCCTGTTGATGGCGCCGGCCTGGTCAATCTTCCGCGTTGACATCCTCCCCCTGAGCGCAGAGGATTTCCGCGCATTTGGTTAAATATTTATCTTCCACTTAAAAACCTTTAAATAGGATTACACATGACAAACTCTTCAAAGCCCGTTGAACTCATTTCACCCGAAACTCTTGCCTTGGGCGAGCGTATGCGTCGCGCCACCTTAGGTGACGCTCACGTTGATCGCTCATTGAAAAAAGCAAAAGAAGATACCTTTCTTCAACCGCTTCAAGAGACTGTCATGGGCCTGGCTTGGGGTGCAGTCTGGGGCCGCCCAGGGCTCGACGTTAAGTCACGTAGTCTGGTCACAGTCAGTATCCTGATTGCTCTAGGCCGCACCACCGAACTAGCTGTGCATATCAATGGCGCGCTCAACAACGGCTGGACCAAAGAGGAATTACAAGAAATTTTGATTCACTCTTCTGCTTATTGCGGCTGGCCTGCTGCGCTCGAAGCCTCGCGCGTCGCGAAAGAGGTACTTGATCAACGCGATGCTTAGCTCGATGAATTCGACGCAGAGCGCTAGAGGTACTCTTCATTTAATGAAAGCTCTTTGAGCTCTGCTGTCGTGCCACTGTGGCGAATTTCTCCTCCGCGTAAGACATAGCCACGGTCGGCCACTTTTAAGGCGGGCACAGCCATTTGTTCACTCATCAGGATGGTCGTACCTGACTTTTTCATTTCACGGATGGCATCGCTCACCTGTTTGATCCAGATCGGTGCCAGGCCCAGAAAAGGTTCATCCAGCAACAGAAAGATCGGGGATGAACACATCGCTCGGGCAAACGCGACCAACTGCTGTTGTCCACCACTTAATTGTCCTGCAGCCTGTGTGGCACGCTCAGACAGCAAGGGAAACATAGTTGACAAGCGCTTATACGCATCCTTTCTTGACGTCTCAGAAATGCCGGGCGCACCCGACAAGACGTTGTCATAGACTGACATTGTGGCAAAAACTCTACGGCCTTCAGGCGAATAACCCATCCCCAATCGTGCACGTTGATCCGAGCGCAAAGATGCAATAGATTTTCCGGCAAAAACGATTTCGCCTGCTACGGGCTTGACTGTGCCAATCACAGATTTAAGCAAGCTAGATTTACCGGCACCGTTTGCCCCCAGCAGCAAGACCGTCTCGCCACGCTCAATCTCGATCGAGACACCTTGCAAAGCACGGATGCCACCATAACGTACATCGATATTCTTCACGCTTAGCATCATTGGTCCTCAGTTTCACCGATATAAGCGTTCAGTACCTCTTTTCTACTTAAGACGTCTTGTGGTTCGCCAATCGCGATTAACCGCCCGGCATCGAGCACGATCATCCTAGAACAAAGCCGTCTAAGCAGCGTCATATCGTGTTCGACGATCAGAACACTAGTTGAATAGGCACGTTGTGCTGCCGCGATAAAAGCATCAATCCTCGGACGCTCGCTGGCCTCTAAGCCCGCCGCAGGCTCATCGAGAAGCAACACGCGAGGTCGCGCCAGAAAAATCATCATCATGCCCAACACTTTTTGCAAACCGTAGGCCAATTTGTTACTTTGCTCATCAAGTCTTAACAAGAGATCAAATTGCGAGAGCAAATCTATGGCGGTCTGATCAGGATTTAAATCCTGATCACTAAAAGTCATTGCATAGAGCAGGTTTTCTCTAACCGTTTTAGCGCCAAAGGTATTGGCTTGCTGAAAGGATCTTAGAACGCCAAGTTTACTCATTTCGTGAAGCGGACTACCGTTGACTTGTTTACCCTCAAGCCAGATTTCTCCAGCGTTGGCGGCAATCGCTCCACACAAAACGTTGATCAACGTCGTTTTTCCGGCGCCGTTAGGGCCTACAACCCCCAGGATCTCATTCTTATTTAGATCGAAACTCAAGTTTTCGAAAACCTTGACCCCTCCAAAATGCTTGGTCAAACCAATGACTTTCATCGTCGGGTGCATCGTCAGTTCCTCCGCTCTACGGTTGGCGACGGATCTGATTCTTTTGCCTTATCTTTACGAAACCGATAATAAAGGCTCATCAACGTAGCGTAAATGCCACCGCGTGAAACAAGCACCACAACGATGATAAGCAGACCGAGCATGCCGGGCGAATATTCTCCACCAACCCTAAAGTAGTTAGTCGCCCAGACCAGCAATGTTGAGCCGATAAGAGACCCTAGCATCACAGCCTGTCCACCAATATAAGCATAGGCGATGTAATTCACGCCACTAATTGAAGTAAACGAAGAGGGATGCGCTGTCAGCAACATGTTGACCACCGAATAGCCCGACAGCCCAGCCAGTCCGGCAGCAAGTGCGAAACCAATCGCCTTGTAATGCCACACCACTAAACCCAGACTGCGCGCTAGAAGTTCATTTTCGCGAATGGCATCAAACTGCTTGTGGTATTTTGAAATTGCAAGAACGGTGACAAAAACCGCAAGTAGCGCCGTCAAAATCGCCACAATCAGAATGGCCTGATTACTGATAATCGCTACACCAAAAATAGTTGATGCGGGCAAGTCTGTCAGACCATTCGTGCCACCGGTCAGCCCAGGAAACTCAACCAACATAAGTTGTAGAATTTCGGCCATGACGTATGTCACGAGCACGAAATAGACCCCACGTAACTTTAGAATCATCGCCCCTACAGGGATCGCAACGAGCATTGGCACAACAAAGCTGATGGCAATCAATAAAAATACGCTGGTCGAGACATTCATTGCACACAGCGCAGCCGCATAGCCGCCTAGGCACATAAAGGCCGGAACAGCAAAGCTCAACAGATCCATTCTGAGCATCAAGAACACACTCAGCGCAGCCGGAAGCACCATCATGATCTGATTGAGAACAGAATAGGCCAACAGGTTTGTACTGAACAGGGGGACGTACAGCGACGCTACGATCACCACCAGAGAAATAAGGCAGGTGTTATCAAAATGAATTTTTTGATTCACTTTTTTCTGAGTCATTGTCACGCCCCTCTCGTCTCTCGGCCAAACAGACCGGAAGGTTTAACGACTAACAAGATCATCACCAACACAAACAAGGCCAGCGCGCCTTTGGTTCCGCCGAGGTAGACACTTGAGTACGCTTCAATGAGCCCGACAAAAAAGGCTGCTACCACAGCACCCCATAAACTACCCAGACCGCCCAGAATGACGACGATGAAGGACATCGCCAACACATGATCGCCTACATGCGGATGCAACGCCAGAATCGGCGTGACCAGCGCGCCCGTCACACCCGCCAGAGCGGTGGCAAGCGCAAAGGCCAAGGGAAATAACACGTTGGCGCGCAAACCCAATGTTGCTGCAATTTCGCGATCGCAAGCGATTGCGCGCAAAGAACGGCCAAAACTTGTTCGGTACAGCAGGTAATACACTCCAACGATGATGACCGCACAGCACAACACCAAAATGATGTTGGCAACAGGTAAGAACATCCCCTGAAAGACGAGGACGTCGCTAATTGGGAATTCGAATCTGGCTCCCTCAACACCAAAGATGACCACAAGGCTGGTAATCATGATTAGGGCCAGGCCCAGCGTAAGCATCAGTGTGCTTAGTTCATCATCGATCGTACGTTCAATCACAAATCTTTCGAACAGATAGCCAAGTGCTGCCGCGGTAGCCCCTGCTGTCAATACGGCAATCGGATACGGGAACTGTAGAAATTGCACAGTGGCAAAAGCAACATAGCCACCAAAAACGAAAAAGGCGCCATGAGCAAAGTTCATCACTCCGATAATTCCAAAGATCAGCGTGAAACCCAAGGCCAATAATGCGTACTGGCCGCCGAGCGTCATACCAATCAGTCCCGTAGCAAAAAACATGCTCATGGCTCGCCCCTCTGCCTATTTTTACATCTTTCTTATCGCGTTGTCGTTGCTTGCACGTTTGACTTATTTTCCAGTGGCTGCTGGCTTTGCGATGACAGGCAAATACTTACCATCAGCGATCAAACCTACGCCAAACGGATGGGACATCTCCTGGTTGATACCAAAGAAATCCTGACCAATCCAGTGACCTTTACCCAGATCTGGATCATCGACTGGCAGCTTTCGCAAAGCCTCGGCCACCTTGGCTGTATCATCGATCGTGCCAGCGGCCTCAATCGCCTTTAACACCATCCGTGAGCCCGCCAACCATTGGTAGAAAAAGGTGATGGCTGGTGGGTCTTGGTTAAACATTTGCTTATATTTAGCATCAACCTTATCAATCGCAGGGGTACGAAGAATCGGTTCATACCAATACATATTGTTGACGACATCCAAACCACCCGCAATACGAACGATTTCTTCCGTGCTTGGCCCGCCAAGACGACCGAACACGCCTTTGAACCCCGCTTGACGTAATTGCTTAACAAAAGTTCCCGCATCACCTGCTGGAGAGGACGCCAGATCAATCGCATCTGGATTCTTACTCAAAATACGCAGGACGATCGGTGCAAAGTTTGTTGTGCCACGTTGATAGTATTCTTCACTGACCTCGATACCATTCTTTTTGTACATGGCTGCGTCGACTGAGGCGATGTCTGTTCCGCCCTGATCATTAGGAGCCACGACAACAGCGCGTGTAATCTTAAAACGTGCCTTCGCTTCGGCAATGATTGGATCTGCCCACCCGCTCGCGCCAGGGCCCACGTGAAATACGAGAGGCCATTTCGGACCAATCGCATCTTTCGCGTAACTATTTGACATCATGAGCATGCTATTGCGTAACGCTACCGGCTTAGCACCCGTCACTTCTGGTGAGCCAACAGGCCCAATCACGAACTTGATACCTTGACTTGCAAACTCGTTCAAGGCAGCCGCAGCACCCTCAGCAGAATACTTGCTGTCAAGTGTGACAAAACTCACTTTGCATGTCTTGCCAGCTACCTTCAGTCCACCAGCGTCGTTGACTTCTTTAACGTTCATTGCCACCGCAGCACGTAAAGACTGCCCCCAGTTGGCCGCGGGACCTGAAAGCACTGCAACCGCACCAAGTTTGACTTCACAGTTTTGTGCAAAAACGGTTTGGCTTGCCAACGTCAAGCCCGCAAATGCCAAGCCGACAAGTGTTTTAAATGTATTAATTTTCATGAATGTCTCGATCCTCATGCAAAGGTTAAACAATACGTTCTGACGTATCTGCTCAGATGAGAATCGAACATATTGCGGCGCAATATGAACTGATTGGCAAAAAGCTTAAAACGTACTGCGGTTGGAAAGCTTTAAATATTATTTTTATCAGCCGCTTATTTATTGTTGCGAACCAGTGACATCGTGTTCGTCAACTAAATGCTTCTTGCAATCACGATTCTATGTTCACGCTGCAGTCAGGTCAATATAAGGTTTCAATTTTGAACATAGGATTACCCTATAGTTAGCATGCCACCCGAGTTACAGCACAAGGTCACCTCCGATAAATGAACCCATGACTTTAGAGGCAATAAAGACTCATCAAAGGGTAAACCGCTCTGAAAAATCAGCCATATTCGGAATCGTCTCTAGGCTCGAGAGCGTCTCAAACAGGTCAACGGTGTGCTCTTGCCCCCATATTGGAGTACCCAGATTCATAAATTTATTTTTAAGTTCAGCCGCAGTGTGAGGCTTGGCAGATTCGCCCTTGGTGATGAAACAATTTCCAACGATGCGTTGGTCAGTTCGTAATCTGATTTCTACACTGCATCGTTGTTCGACCGGGTACGAGAGATTAAAAGTCGGCTCTTCGGCGACATCAATACGTTGCATTAATTTTTGAATCTCAGGATTAGCAACCGCGTCTTCATCAAATCCTTTGAGATCAGATTTTCCGTGGTAAAGAATAGTTGCAAGAGCAAAGGGAATTGAGAAGCGTGCACCAAAACTTGTTGAGATATTTTTACCTCCTAACATTGCAGCAAATTTATAGGCCTTAACATCAATACGCTCGATCTCTGAAATCTTGAATGCTTGCGCTTCGGTATGTATGAGAGCGTCTTCGAGCGCATCAATTGCTGAGTGGACATAGCGCCCTGTGCAATGCAGCTTGAAATAGTTTTGTGCAATCAGCCACTCAGTACCTAGTTCAGCAACCACGCGCTGAGCATCAAACTTATCCGACAATACTTTTCCAAACGTCGTAGCGACTCCGTCTTTTTCACCAGTAAATCCGGCCTCGACAAGTTTAACGGCCATTTGCCCCATATAGGCCGAGTGACCGGTGTAGATGTTGCGCACAGTCGCCCCCTCAAGCAAGGTGTTTCGACTAGTGGCTAAACCCATCGTCGCCGAAACGTTCAGCAGCTCACGCAGCTGTGTTGCATTAAATTTTTTAAGTAGCCCAACGGCGATCGCGGCACCAATCACACCATAGGTTCCGTGAGGGTGTACTTGAATGCGAAGAGTGGCAGAGCGCGCAATACGAGCCGATAACTCATAGCCCAAGGTCACGGCACGCAACAGTTCGGCGCCGGAGGACCCGATTTCTTGGGCTACTGCGAATGCTGCTGGCACGATTTGTATGCCAGGGTGACCCATGGCAAACAAATTACCTTCATCAAGTTCTAACCAAGTGCCGGCTGTACCATTGAGTAAGGCCGCATCCAGGGCCGAAGCGCTTGAGCCCGTTCCAATGATTGAAGCGACACCTTTGGCCGATGTTCGCCGATGCGCTTGATAAAAAGATTGCATCTCTTTGACTTGCATCCCCGCAGCAATAACCGCAATACAGTCAGCAAAGATTGAGGTGGCGCGAGCGCGGGCCTGCACACTAATGCTCTCAAGTGTCGTTGCATAAAGAAATTCACTCGCTTGATCTAAATAAACTGGACGGTTTTCGCTTGTCATGGCTTGACTTCGATCGCTTTGGTTAACATAAGCGTTAGCATATACGTAATGTCAGATCCTATGTCTAACGCTTGGAAATCATAAATAATGAGAAAGCACCCTATTTATAAGATCGTCTTCGCCAGTTTGGTCGGCTTAGTGAGCGGTATCGCCACCGCTCAAACGTTTCCAAATCGGGCGATTACCCTGGTGGTTCCTTTCGCCGCCGGAGGTGGTGCCGACATTGTTGGGCGTCTAATCGCTCAAAAAGTCAGCGAAAACATCGGTCAGCAAATGATTGTTGAAAACCGAGCTGGGGCCGCTGGCAATATTGGGGCGTCATATGTTGCAAAAAGCAAACCTGATGGTTATACGCTGCTACTGACGGGTCCAAATCACACGACGAACGTGAGCTTGTTTCGTAATTTGCCTTATGATCCGATCAAAGATTTTTCACCGATTGCGCTCTTAACCGGCGCCCCGTATCTTTTAGTGGTGAATCCCTCTCTTCCAGTCAAGAATCTCACAGAGCTTATTGCTTTTGCACGCACTGCGAACAAGCCGATCGCGTATGGCTCAGCCGGCAACGGTACGGCGGGTCATTTGGCGATGGAACTACTAAAAAACCTGACAGATATTGATATGCTGCATGTGCCGTATAAAGGAAGCTCGCCCATGCTGACCGATTTAATTGGTGGACGTGTGTTAGTGGGCTTTGATAACGTCTTGTCAGCGCTGCCCTATATTTCAGCAAACCAACTACGAGCCATCGCCTCGAGCGCAGCGCAGCGTACGTCTAACCTCCCAACAATTCCCACTGTTGCTGAGTCTGGCCTACCGGGGTTTGAAGTCATGGTGTGGCAAGGTGTGCTGGCGCCTGCCGAAACACCCGCAGACGTTATTACCTTGCTGAATCAACAATTTATTCGTGCGCTCAAGACACCTAGCGTGACAGAACGTTTAGCCGCCATGAATATTGAATTGTTTGGTAATCAACCTAATGAGTTTGCGCAGTTTCTAAAAAAAGATATTGCGAAATGGGCTGAAGTCGTGAAGAAATCAGGCGCGCAGGTCGATTAAAAAATGAAAGACTATTTAGATGATTTGTCTGAGTTTGCATGTCTCACACAGTGGAATGATTTACCTATCGAGGTTAAAGATCGCACCAAATGGATTGTCGCTGACTCGCTTGCAGTGATCGCGATCGGGATGCAAACTCCAGAAATGAAAAATCTGGTTCGCGCTCACACTTACGCGCAGGCAGACGCAAACTCGTGGATCATTGGAACTGGATTAAAAACATCCGTTGCAGATGCTGGCATGCTCAACGGCTGTGCAGGGACTTGGGTCGAACTTGACGAAGGAAGCACGTTAGCCAAAGGGCATCCTGGCATTCAAATTGTTCCGATCGCGTTAGCTTACGCTCAAGAATATGCGGTGTGTGGCACGGACTTAATCCGTGCAATTGCCATCGGCTATGAAGTCTCAGCGCGAATCAATTACGCGGCACAAATCCGACCGATTGTGCACCCTCACGGAACCTTTGGCGTCATTGGTGCTGCAGTGGCCCTCGGTGTGCTCAAGTGCTTTGATATTACTGCCATGCGCTGCCTGATTAATGTGGCGGCAACAATGGGGCTAGCCACTAGTTACGAAACCCTCAACGATGGTGCGACCGTACGGAACATCTACACGGGTCATAGCGCCTATATGGGTCTGTTGGCTGTGCGACTGGTCGAATGTGGTTTTACCGGTGAACACGATGGCGTTGCATCGATCTATGGCAAGGTGCTATCCGGGCAGTTTGAGCCTAAAAAGGCGCTTGCTGAATTAGGAACGCAATGGTTACTTGTACAAAATTATTTTAAGCTACATCCAACCGCACGTTCCTTACACAGTGCGATCGACGCGCTAGAGGATGCAGTCAAACACTTATCAGAACAAGGTTTGCAGTTCGATCTGATTGCAGGCATTACCGTACGCACCTATCGCCTAGCTGCGGCAAAAAACAATCAGTTTGTGGTCAATAGTTTTGGCGCTAAATTTTCGATCCCCTTTGCCCTAGCGTCGATTTTGTATCATGGGCATAGCAGTCTGGATTGCTTTGATGATGTGGCAGTAGCTAACCCAGACATACAAAGACTGGCCCGCTTAGTGACTGTCTCTGAAGATCTGGCTTACAGCCAAAGCTATCCGGCTGAACAGCGCTGCGATGTCGATATTGATTTGATCGATGGCACGAGGCTCTCTGGCTATTGCAGGGTGATGAAAGGTGAGCCCGAATTTCCCAACACGCTTGAACAAATCCGTGAAAAATTCTTTGCGCTGGGCCGCAGAGTCTGGGCAGTGTCTACGCTTGAACAACTATGGATTGGTTGTCTTGCACTTGATCAACTAAAGAATGCAGGTGACTTGTTTGGCGCGGCCGAACAACTGCGTGATTAAACTACTGGCTGAAGGCTTAAAACATATCAATACTGAGTTCATGACAAACTTTCCTGAAATACATCCACTCAACGCGCCACCCGAGATCGCCGCGATCTATGCCGATATTCGCGCTGTCTCGGGCCTGTCGATGGTCAACCTGATCTGGCGACACTTTGCGGCCTTGCCTGATATTCTCGAATGGGCCTGGAGGGGTGTGCGCCCAATCGTGGGCTCTCAAGAATTGGTGGAGGCACGCAAACGCCTGATTGACGCCATCGAACTGCCGGCACTGCCCTGCGTCACCGCGGAAGCGTGGCGCGCGGCTGGCGTCAGTGGCGCTGAGTTAACCGCCTTTCGTGACATGATGGCAGACTATGTTCGAGGCAATAGCACCAACATCATCGTCTTGACTGCGCTGCGGTTACGTCTTGAAGGAATCAACCACGACGCGTCTGCTTTTTCAGCGGCGCCGGCCCCAGTGGTAATGACGCCATCGCCGCCCTTGCCTCGCATCGACACACTAGATCCAAGCCTTGCTGGCGCCATTCGTGCGCTTGCGCACCGCCATGAGGGCGCGCAAGGGGGCATTATCCCCAGTCTGTATCTCGAACTTGTGAGATGGCCAGCATTGACCGATACTTTTTCGCATTGGCTTGAAGCACTTTACGAACCCTCGGCCATGCGTACAGCCCGCGAGAGCACGTGTCGCGCCGCTGAACGCGAAGCACTGACCTTGTTACCAGCGCTTGGCTCGGCGCCACCCAATGTCACAGAGATGCGACCAGCGCTTGAACGCTTTACGCGTTTGATCATTCCGGATCTCACGCCAGTGTGTGTTGCTGTGCAGCGACTGCTGCCCGCCCGCTGAAGCTATGCCAAAACACCTGGCGTCTTATTTTGCGATTGACTGAATTCGAGTCGATTGGTCTTGGATTCAGTCTGGTTGATCTAAGCTTCAGTCTGGTTACTCTTAGCTTCAATCAGGTTGATCTAAGCTGCGGTCTGGGATGATGTAACCTAGTTTACTTTTTTGGCTTTCGGCATTTTTGTTTGACTCTGAATCGCTTTTACAAAACTCGTACTGCCATCGAAATCAGCCTTTGTAAAATCACAATGCGTTAAGTTCGAAAAATCAAAACAAGCCCCTTTTATATTAGCTCCAACCATCAGTGCACCAGTAAGCTGCGCATTTGAGAATGTAGCTTGCGACAAATCTGTACGATCAAAGCGAGCACTACTCGCTTTGGCAAAGCTGGCATCAACATTAGACATGTTCGCCGCACCAAAATAGGATTTATTCAAATTTGCATTACGCATGTTTGAGGTACGTAAATCCACCCCATTAAAAAAACTCGCCATGAGTGTTGCATTTTCAAAGTTCGAGTTTTGAAGGCTGCTATCAAGCACCACGCTCGTCGAGGTAAAGTTTGCATACGAAAAGTTGGTACCTGTTAATTGACAGTGTGCAAAGCTCGCATTCAGAAAGTTTACTTTTGAAAAATTAGCATTCTTACCCACCAACCCAATAAGCGTCGCTTTTTCCATTGATGCACCGACTGCTGTGACTTGACTGATATCAATTGG
>CAMEAW010000074.1 GCA_945911685.1 Bordetella parapertussis | reverse complement strand
TGCCAAGTTTGCCGACGACAAATCTGAATTTCTTTCTTACGTGAAGTTGTGGCGTTGGTATCACGAACAAGTCGATCACAAAGCCTCACAGCGCAAGTTGGTGGCCCAATTGCGCCAGCAATTTTTGTCGCCAGTGCGGTTGCGTGAGTGGCACGACATTCATCGGCAGTTGTTAGCGCTTGCGGGCGAGCAGGGCTGGCGCCTGAATCAAAGCGATGCTACCTATGATCAGTTGCATATGGCGTTGCTGTCGGGCTTGTTGGGTAATCTTGGTTTGCAGTCCGACGAAGCTGGGCACTACCTGGGCGCGCGAGACTTGCGCTTTTGGATTCACCCTGGGTCGCGACTGGTCAAAAAAGCAGGCAAATGGATCATGGCGGCCGAGCTCGTCGATACCAGCAAGGTCTATGCGCGTTGCATCGCAAAAATTGATCCAGTCTGGGTCGAACGGGTCGCAAAACATTTAATCAAACGCTCCTGGAGCGACCCGCGCTGGGAGAAAAAACTCGGCCAAGTAGTCGCCAATGAAAAGGGCACGCTTTATGGCTTAAACGTCTACTCGGGGCGGCGCGTGCATTACGGCGCGATCGCACCCACCGAGGCTCGCGCGATTTTCATTTTGCAAGGTCTGGTGCCCGGCGAGCTTGATAGTCCGTTAGCCTTTGTCGCCCACAATCGCAAACTCATTGCGCAAATCGAGCGCCTCGAACATCAAACTCGCCGCCCTGATATTTTGGTAGATGACAGTCTGATCCAAGCTTTTTACGACCGCCTGCTGCCCGCCAATATCCATCAATTAAGCACGCTCGAGCACTGGGTCAAGGGTTTGCCAAAAGAGCAGGCGCAAGCACTATTTTTAACCCGCGAAGCCTTGATGCGTCACGAAGCGGCTGGTGTGACCACCGAGGTGTTTCCGAAGTTTTTTGAGTGGCAAGGCACCCGCCTGACGCTCGATTATCATTTTGAGCCAGGCTCGCCACGCGATGGCGTGACCTTGGCGGTACCCTTGTTTTTTTTGAACCAGCTCGAGGCTGACCGCTGCGAGTGGTTGGTACCCGGCATGGTCAAAGAAAAAGTCCACATGCTGCTTAAATCATTGCCGCAAAAAATCCGTCGGCATTGTGTGCCGCTGCCTGACTATGCTTCTGGGTTTTACGAGCGCTGGTTTGAAAAATTGGGCGCAGCCGGGTGTTCGCTCACCGAGGCCATTAGTCAAGATATGTGGTTGCAGCTTAAGTTGCGCCCAGTGCCCACTGATTTCAAGCCCGAAACGTTGCCCGCACATCTGTTTATGTCGTTCAAAGTGATCGACGAGCACGGTCGGATGCTGGGGGCAGGTCGCAATCTGGCGCAACTGAAGGCAGAGTTCGGCAAACAGGCACAGGCTAATTTTCAGCAACTGGCCACGCGTGATCAAGAGGTCGCCAGCGCCTTGTCGCAAGACGAGATCGTCGACTGGAGCTTTGGCACCTTGCCCGAGCTCTTAGAAATTCGTCGAAAAAACAGCACGGTCGTGGGCTATCCAGCCTTGGTCGATCGTGGCACCACCTGCGCGCTTGACGTCTTTGACGACCCACACGCGGCAAAGCTTGCACACCAGCGTGGCTTGCGACGTTTGTTTAAGATCGCCCTGCGCGATCAGGTGAAGTTCTTAGAAAAAAATCTGCATGACCTCACCAAGCTTGGGATGCTGTACCTCACCCTTGGGACCCAAGAGCAACTGCGCGACCAGTTGATTGATTGTGCGATTGAGCGCGCTTGTTTAAACGAGCCCTGGCCGCTTGATGCACAAACCTTTGAGGTGCGCCGACTCGAGGGTAAGGCTAAGGTCGGTTTGTTAGCGCAAGAGGTTGCACGCACCGCGGGCGCGATACTCGAGGGCTGGGTCGCAGCAGTCCGTAAGTTGCCTCAAGCAAAAGGCAACGTGGCGGCACACCAGGATATTCAAGCGCAATTAGCGCAACTGGTGTCGCCTGACTTTATTACGCGCACTCCTGACGCGCAACTGACACATATTCCGCGTTATCTAAAAGCAGTCATCGCGCGCATCGATAAACTGCGCTCCGATCCAACGCGCGACGCACGTTTAATGGCAGAGATGGCGCCCTTACTGACCCAATATTCACGTGCCCGTAGCGCGCTAAAAGGCTCGCCAGATCAAGGGCTTGATGAGTTTCGCTGGCTACTCGAAGAACTACGAGTGGCATTATTTGCGCAAGAATTACGCACTCCGATGCCCGTTTCAGCCAAGCGCCTGCAAAAGGCGTTTGATGCGATGCAACGTTAAAAGTACGCAGTCACGTCTTTTAAGAGTTTTTCACCGACAATGCCAGTGAATTCGTGTCAAAGAATGGTCGACGCTCTGGTACTAGCGGTGTCGTTGCCCGCCAAAGGCTGTCGTTAAAAACGGTTCGCCGCCCAGCATAATAGGTACAATCCCGATATGGATAAAGCTGTTCAATCCCCCCCTTTTGTACATTTACGGGTTCACTCCGAGTTTTCGGTTGTGGATGGTATTTTGCGGATTTCGGATCTGATCGAGCGCTCGGTCGCTCAGGGTCAGCCAGCGGTTGCGCTCACCGACCTGTCGAATGTGTTTGGTCTGATCAAGTTTTACAAGGCGGCGCGTAGCGCAGGTATCAAACCGATCGTGGGCTGCGACGTTTGGCTCACCAACGACGAAGACCGTGAAAAACCGTATCGCCTTCAGCTTCTGGTGGCAAATAAGGCTGGGTATCTGGTCCTGTGCGAACTCTTGACCCAAGCGTGGCTCACCAACGCTCACCGGGGACGCGCCGAGATGCGCCGTGAGTGGCTGGTTAAGCAGCCCGGGTTGATTGTGCTGTCGGGCGCTCGTTTGGGTGATGTAGGCCAGGCGCTGATGGCAGGCAACCGTGAGGCGGCGGTGGCTTACGCGCGCCAATGGCAGTCTGCCTTTCCTGACTCTTATTACCTTGAGTTACAACGCACCGAAGCCGAGGCCGACCAGTCTTACACGCAGGCGGCGCTGTCGATTGCGACCGAACTAGGTTTGCCTGTTGTAGCAACCCATCCAGTACAGTTTTTGGATCGCTCAGATTTTCGCGCGCATGAGGCACGGGTGTGCATCTCTGAAGGGCAAATCCTGACCAATCCACGCCGACCACGCTGGTTTACCGAGGATCAGTATCTGTTGTCCTCGGATGAGATGGCGAAGCGCTTCAGCGATGTGCCCTCAGCGTTAGCAAATTCAGTGGCGATAGCGCAACGCTGTAACCTTACGCTTGAGCTTGGTCAGCCTCAGCTGCCAGATTTTCCGACACCCGAAGGCGTGACGCTCGACGACTATCTGATCCAGCTCTCAGAGATTGGTCTTGAAAAACGCATGGTGCAGTTGTTTCCAGATCCGCTTGAACGCGCCAAGGTGCAGCAGCAGTACTCCGATCGCCTTAGCCTCGAATGCCAAACCATTATCAACATGGGGTTTCCAGGCTACTTTTTGATCGTGCAAGATTTTATCAACTGGGGCAAAAGCAATGGTGTACCGGTTGGGCCCGGGCGAGGTTCTGGCGCTGGCTCGCTGGTCGCTTATTCACTGGGTATTACCGATTTAGATCCGATTCGCTACGATTTACTGTTTGAGCGCTTTCTGAACCCCGAACGCGTCTCAATGCCCGACTTCGATATCGATTTTTGCCAAGATAATCGCGAACGCGTGATTGAATACGTCAAAACCAAGTACGGACGGGCGGCCGTGAGTCAGATTGCCACTTTTGGCACGCTCGGCGCTAAGGCCGTGGTGCGCGATGCTGGCCGCGTACTCGACATGCCCTATATGCTGTGTGATGGGCTCTCAAAGTTGATCCCGCACAACCCAGCCGATCCTTGGACGCTTGAGCGCGCCCTAAAAGACGAGCCGACTTTTAAAGAACGGTACGAAAAAGAAGAAGAAGTACGCGCCTTGATCGATTTGGCGCGACCGCTTGAAGGCCTGACACGCAACGTGGGGATGCATGCGGGCGGTGTGTTGATCGCCCCGGGCAAGCTCACCGATTTTTGTCCGCTGTACTGCCAGCCCGGTCACGAGGGTAGTGCGGTCTCGCAGTTTGATAAAGACGACGTCGAAGCCGCGGGCTTGGTCAAGTTTGACTTTTTGGGTTTGCGTAACCTGACCATTCTTGATTGGGCTGTGCGTTTTGTGCGCAAATTCAACGCCAAGCTTCCTGACTTTGACATCATGTCAGTGCCGCTTGATGACCCAGCCACCTATCAAGTTCTGTGCAACGCCAATACGACCGCGGTATTTCAGCTCGAATCTCGCGGCATGAAAGAGTTGCTTAAAAAGCTGCGTCCCAACACCTTTGAAGACATCATTGCGGTCTTGGCGTTGTTTCGCCCGGGCCCGCTCGAGTCGGGCATGGTCGATGATTTTGTGAACCGCAAACACGGTCGCGCCACCGTCGATTACTTTCATCCTGATCTTGAGTCAACGCTTAAAAGTACCTATGGCGTGATCGTGTATCAAGAGCAAGTGATGCTGATCTCGCAGATCATTGGCGGCTACTCGTTGGGAGGGGCCGATCTGTTGCGTCGCGCCATGGGTAAGAAAAAACCCGAAGAAATGGCCTCTCATCGCGATTTGTTCGAGCAAGGGGCACTGAAAAAAGGCTACGACCCCAAGGTTGCGGTCAAGCTGTTCGACTTAATGGAGCTCTTTGCGGGCTACGGTTTCAATAAATCACACTCGGCGGCGTATGCCCTGATTGCTTATCACACCGCCTGGCTCAAAGCCCATCATCCTGCCGAGTTTTTAGCCGCGACCTTGTCGTCTGATATGGACGACACTGACAAAGTACAAATCTTTTGGCGTGACTGCCTGGCCAATGGCATCACGGTCTTACCCCCCGACATCAATACGTCTGCCTACCGTTTTGAGCCTGTGGCTGACGCAGCCACGCAAGACGGTCTACCGCCACGCACCCTGCGCTACGGAATGGGTGCGGTGAAGGGAACAGGGCAGGGGGCGGTCGAAGAAATCTTGCGCGCCCGTGATGCCGGCCCTTTTGTCAGTTTGTTTGATTTTTGCCGTCGCATTGATCGGCGCACCGTCAACAAGCGCAGCGTCGAAGCATTGATTCGCGTGGGGGCGTTTGATTCGGTTGAAGCGAATCGCGGCGCGTTGCTCGCCTCACTTGCAACCGCCCTTGAGGCCGCAGATCAGCATGACCGCAGTGCCAATCAGGTGTCGTTGTTTGGCGATGACAGCCACGAGGTCGTTGCCGGCGAACTCGCTTCAATCGCGCCCTGGAGCCTACACACGCGTTTGTCCGAAGAAAAAGCGGCGCTCGGATTTTTCTTGAGTGGCCATTTGTTTGATGTATGGCGAGACGAGGTGCGTTTGTTTGCGGCCAAGCCCTTGGTCAGGCTTGAGCCGTTGCGTGATTCACAATGGATTGCGGGGGTGATTAGCCAACTTCGTACGATGATGACCGCCAAAGGCAAGCTGCAATTTGTGACGATTGATGATGGTTCGGCGCAAGTTGAAGTCACCGTCTATTCTGAAATCTATGAGCAACATCGTAATCGCTTGCGCGAAGATCAGCTAGTGATCATGCAAGTGAAAGTGACCAACAACGAGCATTCAAAAGGCACCCGAATCGTTGCCGAAAATATTTATGATTTGCAGTTAGCACGTGAAGCGCGCGCCAAGGCGCTGCGCATTCGCCTAAATGGTAACGCCGATGCCATCCTATTGAAAAAAATGTTAGGTCCGTTTCGCGTCAATCCAGACGCAAATGCGCGTGGCACGCCGGTTGAAGTGCTCTACGAAAATGCCGGTCTGGCATGCACGCTGAGGCTCGATGATTCGTGGCGGGTGCGTTTGTCAGACAGCTTGGTCGAGCAACTCACCTCCTGGACGTCGCCCGCCGACGTTGAGGTGGCGTACTGATGGCTGACTCGCGCCCCTTGCGCATCATCCACTCAGAGGCTGCCACAAGTTTTGGCGGACAAGAACACAGAGTCTTTAAAGAAATGGTGGCGATGCGCGAGCGTGGTCACTACCTTGAGGCAATCTGTCAGCCCGACGCCGAGCTCACCGAACGCTTGCGTGAGGCTGGCTTTGTCGTTCACACGCTTTTCATGGACGGCACCATCAATATCGTGCGAGGCGTATTTGCGATCAAAAAGATTTTGCAAGCAGGCCAATTTGACGTGCTCAATACGCACAGCCGTCAAGACACCTTAATCGCAGCGCCCGCCGGGCGACTCGCAAAAGTGCCGTTGATAGTGCGTACCCGCCACTTAGCGAGCCCCGTCGGTTCATTATTGACCTACACCTGGTTGCCGCATCGCGTCACTACGGTCAGTCATCACGTGCGTCGCCAATTGCTCGGGCGCGGGGTAGCCCCTGACCATGTCGAGGCGATCTATACGCCGGTGGTGTTAACGCCGCGCCTTACGCACTCTTCCTTACGCGACGAACTCAAGTTATCTGTCGACGCGATTTTGGTGGGTTGTGTGGCCGTACTGCGCCCTAACAAAGGTCATCTCGAACTCATCAATGCCATGCTGCCGTTGTTACGCACGCGCCCAAAACTGCATCTTGTGATCGCGGGCGGTGGGTCGCCTGTCTTCGAGCAACTCCAAGCGCATATTACGCATAGCGGCTTAGGCGAGCGTGTGCATTTGCTAGGTCCCCGGCGCGATGTGCCTAATGTACTGGCTGGTTTGGATGTTTTTTGTTTGGCCACCCGACAAGAAGCCATGGGCACTGCCTTTCTTGAAGCGGCTGCGAGCGGCCTGCCCGTGATCGGTACGGATGTGGGCGGCGTGGGCGAAATGATGCAACCGGGCGTGACGGGATTTCTAGTGCCTCTTGATGATACCCAAGCGCTGCAAAACGCGTTGATTCAATTGATTGATTCGCCCGAGCTTAGAAAAAAAATGGGGCAAGCTGGCCACGATCGCGTCCATACAGAGGGTATTTTTACCACCGAAACTTTGGCAAAACGCACTGAAGGCATTTATGATCAGTGGCTAAAGGATTTGCGCCCCTCGGTGCAAACTGATAGTGTGATGCCTCAGCAAACTACCGATCGGCACTGAGTAGAAATGAAGACTGCCTATTGCGTGCCCGTATTGATGTACCACCATGTGTCGCCGGCGGCAGGTTCAATTACGACCTCGCCTGAAAATTTCGAAAGTCAGATTGCCGGTTTGGCCCAACGCGGCTATCGATCGCTGACTGCCAGCGAATTTGCCGATTTTTTGGCAGGTAAACCGACCCCGCCCAAATCTGTCTTGATTACCTTTGATGATGGTTATTTAGATAATTGGGTTTATGCACACCCAGTGTTGCAAAAGTACTCAATGCACGCCGTGCTGTTTTTGATTACTGGCCTGCTAGGCGAGGGCCCTGCACGCGCGCATGCTGGTCAGTCTGAACTGTCGCTGCCGTCGGTCCTGTGTCATCTGCAATCCAAGGCAATGGTGGCAGCCGGCACTCCCGATCCCGTGATGTTGCGCTGGTCTGAGATTATGGCCATGCAAGAGGCGGGTACCTTTGAGTTTCATAGCCACACACATTCGCACAATCGCTGGGATTTGACCAACGATTCGCGTGAGGTTTGTCTGCAAAATCTTAAACAAGACCTGGCCGACTCTCGTGCAGCGTTGCAGCAACGGCTAGGCTCTGTGTCTGAGCATTTCTGCTGGCCCCAAGGCTATTTTGCTCAAGATTACATCGCCTTGGCGCAGGAACAGGGTTTTAAGTTTCTGTACACCACTGTTGCGCATGGCCAAAATCTACTTCAAACTCCACCTTCGCATATTTATCGCGTGGCGGTACGCAATCGGGGGGATGCCTGGTTAAGAACGCGGATATGGTTTGCCACGCATCCGATCGTCGGCCCCTTGTACAACAAATGGAAGCTATGGAAGCGAACGCTTCGCGCCAAAGCCTAGGGCTTTCTGTCATCGTCATCACCAAAAACGAGGCGTCTCGTCTTGGTGATTGCCTGGCCTCGGTACAGTTCGCCGATGAAATCATTGTGCTCGATGGCTTCAGTACAGATGCCACCGCTGACATTGCACGTGCGCACGGCGCCCAGGTCCACCAAGCGGCCGACTGGCCCGGCTTCGGTCCGCAAAAAAATCGCGTCTTAGCGCTTGCCACCCAGCCGTGGGTACTTTCAATTGATGCCGACGAACGCGTGACCCCCGAACTGCAAGCTGAAATTGTACAAACGCTAGCCCATCCTTCCTACGACGGTTATCAAATCGCTCGGCTCTCTGAGTTTTGCGGAAAAAAAATTCGCCATAGCGGCTGGTGGCCTGACTACGTTCTGCGCCTCTTTCGCCGCGAGCTTGGTACGTTTGACAACGTACCCGTACATGAGCAGGTCTTGGTTCAGGGGCGTGTTGGCACGCTCAAGTTTTGGTTATTACATTTTCCCTTTGATAATCTTGAGGCTTTAGTCGCCAAGATGAACCGCTACTCGACGGATGCGGCACACACGATGGCCCTCAAAGGGCGTCGCGTTGGAGTGTTTGGTTTGATCACGCATAGCGTCTGGACATTTATTCGAATTTATTTATTACGCCGCGGCTTTTTAGATGGTCGCCATGGCTTTGTGCTCGCCGTGACCGCCGCCTCAGGTAGTTTTTTACGTTATTCTAAATTGATGTTTTTGAACGAAGCGAACCAGCGGCCGCAGCCTGGGCTTGTGAACCAAACTCAGCAGCCAACTCAGTCTGGGGCGACGAACCAAGCTAACCCGTCACTCAAGTCTGGCTTGTTGAACCAAACTCAAGAGCGTGCTGAGCCAAAATGAAAATTTTGTTCACCAACTTTCATCCGCGCAATGGTGGTGGGCACGTGACGTATATCGTCAATTTGCTGCAGGGCTTGGTGGGGGCGCATCAACTTACGGTCGCCACACCGAGTTCAAGTCGTCTCTATCGCCTGGCCAAGGCCATGCCTGGGGTAGAAGTCGTTGATATGGCGTTCACGACCCGACCGTCTTCGTGGTTGGCCGACCGCGCGACCTTGCGTCAATTACTTGTCACCAATGTCTTTGATACGGTGCACGTGAATGGCTCGGCAGATCATAAACAAGTGATGCTGGCGTGCTTGGGTTTGCGCCATGCCCCCCGCATCATCTTTACCAAACACAATAATCACTCTTTGACGAGCTTTGGGCACCAGCTGCGCTCGCGTTTCGCCACCGACCATGTGATTGCGGTGAGCGATTACATCAAAGACTTATTGTTGAAGTCTCCTTACAAGCGTCAAGCCATTACCACCATTCGACATGGTATCGATATCGATTATTTTTCACCTGTCAGCGCGGTCGAAAAATTACGCTTGCGTGAACATTATCTTGGCGCAGGTTTTGATAAAAAAATCATTCTTGGTAGCGCCGGTGGTACCGATTATGAAAAAGGCTGGCTAGATTTAGTCACGGCCGTGTCGTTGTTGTCGCCCGAGCAGCGCGCTAAATTTCACATCGTCGTGATTGGTGACCCGCCTAACGCACTCAAACTTGCCCAAGTCGCCGATTGTGGGATGGCCGGGCAAGTGAGTTTTCCGGGTTTGATCGATGACGTACGGCCCTTGCTAGCGGCCTGCGATATTGGCTACGTGTTGTCCTATCAAGAGGCCCTGTCTTTCGCGTGTCGCGAACTGATGGCGCTGGGCTTGCCCGTCCTTGTGACACGTGTGGGCGGGCTGCCCGAAAATTTAACGGATCAGCGCGAAGGCTGGATTGTGCCTCCGCGTAGCCCAGAGTTGATTAAAAATGTATTGCAAAAAATCTTGTTCGAGCCCGAACAACTCTCGCAAATGGGGGCGCAAGCGCGTCAGCGGGCCGAGCGTGAATTTGGCTTGACCGATTTTGTGAAAGCCACGCTGGCGATTTACCAGTAGTTCTACTGCAGTGCTTTGATTTTTTTCTAATTTATTGAATATGTCGATCCCAATTTTGATGTACCACCAAGTGGCAGTGCCCGCAGCGCGCGGTACGTCGTTTCGTGGTTTAACGGTACATCCAAGAAGCTTTGCCCGGCAGATGCGTTGGATGCATCGCCTGGGCTATCGCGGCTTAAGTATGCGCGATCTGATGCCGTATCTCAAAAATGAAAAAGTGGGCAAAGTCTTTGGCATTACCTTTGATGATGGCTTTCGCAACGTGTTTGAACATGCGTTGCCAGTTTTGCAAAAGTATCAATTTACCTCGACCAATTATTTTGTTGCCAATCAGTTTGATGGCAGCAATGTGTGGGATACGCATAAAGGTGTTGTGCCTTCAGCCTTAATGTCTAAGCATGAAATTCTTGCATGGGCGCAAGCCGGTCAAGAGGTCGGGTCGCATACCCTCGACCATGTCCACCTGCCAGAGCTATCCCTCGAGGCGGCCCGCGAGCAATTAACGCGTTCTCGCTTGGTACTCTCTGAGATGCTGGGTACAGAAGTCACTGCCTTTTGTTACCCCTACGGCGATTTCAAGCCCGAACATCAGCGCTTAGCGCAAGAAGCGGGCTATACCAATGCCACAACCACCGCGCGCGGGTTAGCAAATATTGCAGACGATTGTTACGCGCTCCCACGTGTCGGGATCTGGCGTACAACGCCTTTAGTACGATTTTTATTTCAATGCCTCACGCAACATGAGGATCGTCGACGTGTCTGAACGCTTGCGGATCGCACTCTTGATTGACCGCTTTGGTCGTCGCTTTGGCGGCGCCGAGGCTTATGGCGTCAATTTATTTGAGGTGTTGTCTCAGCGTCATGATGTGACCGTGATTGCGCATGACTTTGAGCATGATTTACCGGTTAAGCAGATCAAAGTGAAGGTCAATCGAAAATGGCCAAGTTGGCTGCGGGTATGGCATTTTGCACGGCAGGCGAAGCGCCTCACGCGCGAAGGTTTTGATGTTGTCCATTCGCACATGAATGGTGGTGTGGGCCATATCCATGTGATTCATGTTGCGCCGATTCGTTATCGCCGGTTAAACGGCATGAGTGCTTGGCAGCGATTTTTGGTTTATTTGCAACCCAGCAATGTGATGTATTTGTGGCTAGAGGCTGCGGCGATGCGAGTCAAAACTGGGTCGCATGTTGTCGCAGTATCGCCTTGGCTTAAAGAGCGTATCCACGATTCTTATGGCAAGCAACTCGTTGTGGATACGATTGCGCCCGGCGCCCTCAGCGTGGTTGTCGATCCAGTCGTGCGTGCGCAAATGCGTGCAGCACTGGGTTGGGCAGATGACGTGATCGGGTGTTTGTTGGTGGCGCGTAATCCATTGCGAAAAGGGCTCGCCACAGTACTCGAAGCGTTAAGTCAGTTGCCAGAAAATTTTCGGTTGGCGGTGGTGGGGACACAACCCGAAATTCAAGATTATTTGCAGGTGAATTACCCCAAATTAATGGCGCGCGTCAACCTGATCGTCCCTACGTCCGACGTGTCACCTTACTACCAGGCTGCCGATGTCTATGTGCATCCAACCTTAATCGATAGCTTTGGGATGGCGCCTCTTGAGGCCATGGCACATGGCTTGCCCGTGATTGTGAGCGGCCCCGAGTTTTGCGGTTTTGGTCAGTATGTGACACATCGCCATGATGCCTGGGTCTTGACCAACCCCGAAGACCCTCACGAAATCGCGCAAGGTTTGCGTGCGTTGACTGCAGATTCAGTGCTGCGCGCACATCTTTTGCACCACGCCGCCGAGCTTGTGGGATCCCTGTCTTGGGCCTCGGCCGCACAAAAGTACGAAGCGCTCTATGCAGAAAGTATTGAGGCTCGCCGCTTTTTCACACCCAGTCACGTATCCAATAGCCAAAGAGCCCCAGATATTCTTTGATAATCGTGCGGCTTGCCTCGAGGCTGCGAATGTGTGGCAACCAAGGGTTCAGTGGTTCGTCCTCGGGCAGTGTGATTTGCGGTGCGCTGGGTGCCGGTAAGGCATCAATACCGCGCTTAATGAACGTTGCCAGCGCACGCGGCATATGCAATGCTGAGGTCACTAACAGTGCGCGTTTAAGCTGAGCGTGTTGCATCATCCGATCTGAAAACTGCGCGTTTTCGTAGGTGTGGCGGCTATCATTTTCAAGGATCAGTGCCGACTCGGGTACGCCCCGTTGGCGCAAGATTTTAGCCATGACGCGCGCCTCACTCACTTTGCCTTCAAGTGCGCCGCCCGAAAGCAAAATTTTTGGTGCACGCCCTGCAAAATACAAGGCCGCTGCACGATCGATTCGATCAAACGCGGTTGCGCGGTTGTAAGGCTCAAACCAGTTCGCGCGGTTGGCTTGCGTGTTGCCCCCTAGCACCACAATCACATCAGCACGTGGCGCCCGGGCAGCTTCGGCATAGGCATACCTTGTTTCAAGCTTTCCGCCAAAATAAAGCGAGGTCACTGGTAGCGACCACAGCAAGATCCAACCCAAGCCTAAAGTAGAGAGTACGACCGCAGTGCGCTTGTAAGACCACAGCGCAAAAACAACCGCAATGACCAAAAGCAACAGCCCCAAGCTCGGTGGGTATAAAAACAGATTCGAGAACGGGATCTGTGAAAGCAAGGTGGCTTAACCGAAAAATGGCTGCGTGCGCTGCGCAACTTCGCCGACCGTCGGCCACTGGCCTAGTTTGCCTACGTTGATACTCTCTGGGCTCCAGGGGCCGGTGCGAGCAGGGTCTGTGACACCGAATAGTGTGATTTGTTTTGCACCTACCGCAGCACACAGGTGAGAGACCCCCGAGTCATTACAAA
>CAMEAW010000073.1 GCA_945911685.1 Bordetella parapertussis | reverse complement strand
GTTAGATAAATGGTGTCATCTGGGCCCATCTGAACCCCATGGGCGCGCTTGAAGACCCCCTCGCCCCAAGAGTTTAAAAAGTTACCGTCACGATCAAACACGACCATCGGGTGCTCGCCCCGGTTAAAGGCATAGACACGATCCTTGCTGTCGATCCCCACGGCCGCGACGTCACCAAATTTCCAGCCCGCAGGGAGTTTGCCCCAGCCTTCGGCCACTTGATATTTAAAATTACCTTGCCCGATGATCGTAGTCATGCTTTTCTCCTGAGCCGATGATTGGCACGTTGGTGTTTTTTTTCATCATAAAGCAGGGCGCGCCAGGTTGCCATCAATTTATGGCCGGGGTACCGGCAAGAGCTTTTTGGTGTTAGGCTAACCGCGGTGGTTTAAAAAACTGCGGCGGCCCGATAAAAAAATCGTGACGCCCCCCAAAAAAATCAGGCAAAGATCCTGAATCGGAGACAAAGCATGTTGCGCAACGTTTGGCTAGGCGTCGTTCTTGTTTGTTGGTCTGCATTGAGCTTAGCGCAGACCTACCCCTCTCAAGCGTTAAAGTTGACGGTTCCTTGGCCGCCGGGTGGTGGGGTCGACACCACTGCGCGCATGATTGCGCAACCGTTAGCAACGGCCTTGGGGCAGGCGGTTGTGATCGAAAACAAGCCCGGCGCAGGGGGCAATATTGGAACCGAGCAATTCGCGCGCGCCAAGCCTGATGGCTATTCGATTTTGATGGGCTCGTTAAGTCCCAACGCCGTCAATATTCACATGTATAAAAAACTTGGCTTTGATCCGGTCGCAGATTTTTTACCGGTGATTTACGTGTCGGCCGTCCCAAATATTCTGGTGGTGCCAACCAACTCACCAGTCAAGAACGTCGCCGAACTGATCGCGCTGGCTAAGGCGAATCCGGGCAAGCTAAATTACGGTTCGGCAGGCGTGGGCTCTTCGCAACACTTGGCCGGCATCGTATTTATTCAGTCCACGGGCGTCGAGGTTGTGCATGTGCCTTATAAAGGAACGGCGCCTGCCGAGGCTGACTTAATGGCTGGGCACGTCTCTTTTATGCTTGACACTACGGCTTGCCTCGCGTTGATTGCGGGCGGCAAGCTTCGTGCGTTAGCGGTGGCCTCAAAAGAGCGTAACCCAGCCCTGCCCGACACGCCGACCTTTGACGAATTGGGGATCCCGGGCGTGCACGTGTCCTCTTGGTATGGCGTCATGGTACCCGCGGGTACGCCCAAGCCGATTATCGATCGCTTGAATACCGAGCTTAATAAAATTCTGAAATCACCCGAGCTTAAAAAAAGAATGGCTGATTTTGGCGCAGAAATCGGTGGCGGCACACCCGAGGCGTTTGGTGCCTATATCGCCTCTGAGACAGTTCGTTACGAAAAAATTGTTCGTTTATCGGGCGCCAAGGTCGACTAGCGGTTTGACGCTTGGCACGTTTGAATACTAAAAGGAAAGCCACGCATGCCCGCAGCCTCAGCGCCCCAGACACTCTTTGAAAAAATCTGGATCAAACATCGCATTCTTGAGCGTGAAGACGGACAAGAGTTAATGTTTGTCGACACGCATATGATTCAGGACGGTTCGGCGCCAGCCTTCGAGATGTTGCGCCAGCGCAAGTTGACGGCACGCTCGCCTGAGCGTGCGTTTGGAACACCCGATCACTACATTCCTACCAACAGCCGTAACTTGCTGGATTTAGCCGACCCCGAAAGTCGTGCGATGGCCGAGTCTCTTGAGCGCGATACACGCGCGGCCGGGATCCAATTTTTAGGTTTACAGGATCAGCGCCAAGGCATCGTGCATGTGATTGGTCCCGAGCAAGGTTGGACGCGTCCAGGCTTATTGATGGTGTGCGGCGATAGCCATACCTCAACCCACGGCGCGCTGGGTGCGCTCGCGTTTGGAATCGGCACTAGCGAAGTCGCCCATGTGGTGGCGACGCAGTCAATTTGGCAAAGGCGACCTAAAACCATGCGCATTACGGTTGACGGCATCCTCGCACCAGGCGTGTCAGGCAAAGATATTATCTTGGCGATTATTGCCAAGATCGGAGCGGCGGGAGCCGTTGGCCATGTCATTGAGTATGCGGGCTCGGCCATTCGCAATCTCTCGATTGAGGGTCGCCTAACGATTTGTAATATGTCGATTGAGGCGGGCGCGCGCGCGGGGATGATCGCGCCTGATGAAAAAACTTACGCGTATCTCTCGGGCCGACCGTTTGCGCCGACCGGAGAAAAATGGGCTCGTGCCGTGGCTTATTGGCGTACGTTGCCCTCAGATCCCGGCGTAAGCTTTGATCGCGAAGTCACCTTGAACGCGCAAGAGATTGAGCCGATGCTGACCTGGGGGAATAGCCCTGAAGATGCAATCTCAGTGACTGCTCGCATACCAGCGCCTGCTGATATCGCGGATCCGCAGCGACGCGCTGTGGTCGAGCGGATGTTGACCTATATGGGCTTGACGCCAGGCATGGCTGTAAACGAGATCAGCATCGACCGCGTGTTCATCGGGTCGTGCACGAATAGTCGAATCGAAGACTTGCGCAGCGCTGCTGCAGTTGTCAAGGGTCGCAAGGTGGCCGCAAGCGTTGAGGCATGGGTTGTGCCGGGCTCGGGTTTAGTTAAAGCGCAGGCAGAAGCCGAGGGGCTAGATAAAATTTTTATTCAAGCCGGATTTCAATGGCGCTTTGCCGGTTGTTCGATGTGTATCGGCGTGAATGGTGATTCGGTAGCCTCGGGCAAACGGTGCGCCGCGACGTCAAATCGTAACTTTGTTGGCCGACAGGGGCCTGGTTCGCGCACCCACCTAATGAGCCCCGCTACTGCGGCGGCCAGCGCGATCATGGGCCACCTTGCAGATGCGCGTGCTCTGCATAACGTCTAGGCTTAAACACCTTCAGGATTCACAATATGCAACCCTTTAAACCTCTCGAGGCCGTCGCCTTGCCACTCACGCGGGCCAATATCGATACCGATCAGATTATTCCGGCGCGCTTTTTACAAAAGCCACGCGCCAATGATTTTGGCGCTTATCTTTTTCGGGATTTGCGCTTTAACAAAGACGATACAAAACGCCCTGAGTTTGTGTTGAATCAGTCGGTTTACAGCGCCTCAGAAGTGGTAGTGGCCCAGCGTAATTTCGGCTGTGGCTCGTCGCGCGAGCAGGCCGTATGGGCCTTGCACGACTACGGTATACGCGCAGTGATTGCCCCAAGCTTTGGCGATATTTTTTATTCAAATTCACTCAAGAACGGCTTGTTACCTATTGTGCTCGCCCCCGAGGTCGTCGAGCAGATTCTTGCGACGTTAAGCGCACAGCCCGGGCTAAAAGTGAGCGTTGATCTCGAACGTCAGGTGGTGCGCGCACCAAGCCTAGCTGACCAACCCTTTGAGATCGCACCTTTCTCAAAGCACTGTCTCTTAACCGGTATGGACGAACTTGACTACACGCTCACGCATGCCGATAAGATTGCCGCGTTTGCCCGTCAGTATGAGGCAAACGAGTTTTAGTCCAGATTATTTGCGCAAAGTGGGTGGCCGCTTTGTCCGAGGATTTTTTTGTTTGTACTTGACAGGATTTAAGCGATGAAGATTGCAGTGTTAGCGGGTGATGGTGTGGGCCCAGAAGTGACGGCTCAGGCGGTGAAGGTGTTGCGTGCCACGGTGGGCGACGCTAATTTGCAGCTGACTGAAGCGCCAGTGGGGGGCGCGGGCGTCGCGGCGGCGGGCGATCCACTGCCCGTGGCTACGATGGCGATCGCTAAAGCGGCTGACGCTATTTTGTTTGGCTCGGCCGGTATGCCTGGTGACGAAGCGTTGCCTTATGCGCAGCGCCCAGGTGCGAGCTTATTGCGTCTACGTAAAGAGCTCGACTTGTTTGCCAATTACCGCCCAGTATTTATGTTTCCAGAATTAATTGGTGCCTCGTCGCTCAAGCCGCACTTAGTCGAAGGCCTGGATTTATTGATTCTTCGTGAACTTAGCAGCGATATTTATTTTGGCGAGCCGCGTGGCGTCAGCACAAACGCGCAAGGGATTCGCGTTGGCATTAACACCATGTATTACACCGAGCCCGAGATCGAGCGAATCATTCATGTCGCTTTCAAGACTGCCCGCCAACGCAGGGGAAAAGTGTGTTCGGTGGATAAGGCGAACGTGCTTGACACGATGCAGCTCTGGCGTGAGGTTGCCGAACGTGTCAGTAAGCAATACCCAGATGTCGAGTACTCAAACGCGCTGGTCGACGCTTTTGTGATGACGATGATGCGTCAGCCTAAACAGTTTGATGTCGTTGTGACCGGTAACATGTTCGGCGATATTGTTTCAGATGCTGCAGCAATGTTGACAGGTTCAATAGGGATGCTGCCCTCAGCATCGCTCAGCCCCGATGGACGCGGGCTGTATGAGCCGGTACACGGCACCGCTCCCGATATTGCAGGTAAAAACATTGCCAACCCATTAGCCTCGATTTTATCGGCGGCAATGATGTTGGATTATTCGTTTAAACAACCCGAGCAAAGCGCTCGAATCAAGCGGGCGGTCGCGACGGTGTTGGCCGACGGATACCGGACGGCTGATATTTTTGAACCGGGTTCGCGACAAGTGGGCACTGCAGAAATGGGCGACGCGGTGGTGGCTGCTTTGAAGGTTTAGAGGGGCGTGCTGTTTTGTACAGGCGTACACCTAAAAGACCGAATGACTGAAAGTTAAAACGGCAGCGTCAAGCATTCCCACTCGCCAAAGGCGGGTGCTGTTGCTGGCCATGTCTGGGTGGTTGCACTTGAAGCAAGCCCATGGTGTTTTAAGTAATTCACCGCCCGAATGACTCCTGCGTGCGTGACCCAAAGTGCGTCACGATCAAGAGGGGTGTTTAGAAGACACTGATTGACCCGTAATAGTAAGTCTCGCACGCTTTCGGCGCCACCAAAGCGGTGGGTGTCAAACTCTTGCGTCCACGCGTCAAAGGCGGCTTTAGGAATCGTGTCCCAGGCGACACCCTCCCATAGCCCAAAATTCATCTCTTGTAAACGGGTGTCGACCTCAAAGGACCGCGCCCTGCACTGTTCTTGTATGGCGCGTGCAAGTTGTTGAGTTCTTTTCAGGCCTGAACTAGAAAGTGTAAGTTTGTCGGGCAGCAGCGGCGCGAGAGCCTTGGCGGCTCGTTGCGTAGCCTCGTGATCTGCCGCGACATCGAGCTGGCCGTAGCAAAGGCCCTTTTGAATGAGAGGTTGCGCGTGACGAACGAGCCAAAGCTTCATCTTGGTAAGCCCAGCAAAATACCCAGATAAAAAGCCAACTCGCACACTTGTTGCGTTGCACCCAGCGTGTCACCGGTAAAGCCATTTAAGCGTTTAGTCAGTAAGCGCAGCATCAGCCACCACGCGCACAGGCTACAGCCGGTGGCCCATATCAACAGTATGGTTGCATGCTGACTGCTGAACAGTAGGTAAGCGAGCAACAACCACACCAACGCGACAAACAGGGTCTGACGAGAGACCTTGTTTGCTAGCGGTTTGGTTTTAGTGGTGAGGTCATCGCCCACGTTGCTTAACCGTGCGGCAATCAGTAAAGGCATCACCCGTGAGCAAACGTGCGCTGCAAACAGGCTCCAGGCCGCCAGAGTAAAATCAATTTGTCCGAGTATCGTCAAGAGGGCAAGTTTGGTGGTGATCGCTAACACAAGCGCGACAGCGCCATAGCTACCAATACGTGAGTCTTTCATGATTTCGAGTGCCCGAGCGCGCGCCACCATGCCGCCTAAACCATCCGAGGTGTCCGCTAGCCCATCTTCATGAAATGCGCCCGTCAGCATCACGCTCAAAACCGTGCTTAAGCAGGCCGCCAGCCAGGGCGTAACACTGGTGAGCGGCAGCCAGAGAGCGGCCGCATAAAACAGGGCGCCGCTCGCCGCGCCCACCAAGCAGCCGACGCCCGGAAAATGCGCCAGGCTGGCTTGTTGCAGCGTTGCATTAAAGCCCACCCAGCGCGCGACACCTTCAGGCAGCGGGATGCGGGTGAAGTACTGTAGAGCGAGTAAATAGTGACGCACAGGTTGTCTCATAGATACTCCTTGTCGTTTTGCGTATAACGGATACTCAAGGTGCCTCAGCGACCCCCGCTGAGGCGAAGCTAGCCATGTGATTCAATAAGTCGCAGGCTGAAACCAGCAAGGGCCAGGCTAGCGCCGCGCCCGAGCCTTCGCCTAAGCGTAGCTGCAAATCCAGTAGGGGCCTGGCGTTTAAGTGTGTCAGCAGCAGCGCGTGCCCGCGTTCGTCTGACCGATGCGCAAATACGCAGCGCTGTAATACTAAGGGGTCGAGTTGGCTCGCAACTAATACTGCGGCGCTTGTAATGAAGCCGTCGATGACGATCACCCGATTGCTAGCGCTCGCCTCGAAAATAGCGCCCACCATGGTGGCGATTTCAAAGCCACCAAACGCAGCAAGCGCCTGCAGCGGTGCGTTTGCGTCAGCGTGTTTGGTCAGCACGCTCTGTAAAATTTGTTTTTTACGCTCTAGCGCTGGCGCGTCTAGGCCGGTGCCGGCCCCCGTACATTGCTCGAGCGGTAAGTTTGCTAAACGCGCAAGCAGCAGTGATGCTGCTGAGGTATTACCGATACCCATTTCACCCAGCAACAACACATTACCCGGCAAGGCTTTGATCAGCGTGCGTCCGTTTGAAAGGGCTTGACCACACTGATCTGTAGACATCGCTGCTTGCGCCAAGGAGTCGGCAGTGCCGTAGGCGATTTTGCAAGTGTGTAAGCCTGGTTGAGGGGCAAAATCATGATTGACACCGCAATCGGCGACGGTAAGCGCTAAACCATGTTGGCGCGCCAGCACGCTTACCGCCGCACCGCCCGTCAAAAAGTTTTCAACCATCTGCCAAGTCACCTCGCTTGGATAAGCCGACACGCCGTGCTTGGCTAAACCATGATCACCCGCAAAGACCACAAGCTGCGGCGCTTGCAGCGTGGGTGAGTCGGTTTGTAAAAGCAGCCCAAGCTGCAGCGCAAGCGTCTCTAGCTGACCCAAAGAGCCGCGAGGTTTAGTTTTGTGATCGAGTTTGCTTTGTAACTGACGGGCGCGTGCAGCGTCAGCGAGGTCTGTCAGTACTGGGAGTGCAAAGGTCATTTTTTTAGCCCTTCGGTCAGTCAGCGATTAAGGCTTGCAGAAAGCCGGGCGTGCTGTTGCGCTCGAGGCAGTCGGCCAGGCCGTCAAATACGGTGTCTAGGGTGCAAACTTGCGAACCAAATAATGCGCAAAGTACTGAGGGAGCCTCAAAGAGGCCATGCACATAAAGCCCGAGAACATTGCCTGAGCCGTTTTGCCACGCGAGGCCGTTGATCACTTCGCGAGTATGCGCACGATTGTCTGGGGTGTCAGGAGCACGTTGTACGCTCTCGTGCGCCTCCTGTTTAGCGTTTATTAAGTGTGTCTGTCCTTGATGAATCTCATAGCCTTGAAATCCCAAACGTGCCAGCTTAGACCAAGCCCCAGTCACCGCACCAAATTGCACTTGACAGCGCCGAACTGTTTTTGCTTCAGCATACTCTGTCACGACAGCTAAGAGTCCGAGGCCTTCAGCGTTACCATCAACACCATGTGGATCAAGCAAGCGCTCTCCTAGCATTTGCAGGCCGCCGCAAATGCCGAGTATTGGCCCGCCTTGCTTTGCGTGTGCGTGTAACGCGTGCGCAAAGCCTTGAGCCTGAAGCCAGCTTAAGTCAGAGCTGGTGTGTTTAGAGCCTGGCAGCACCAGCCAGTCAGTTGGTTTGAGTGTAGGGAGCTGGGTGAGTTCTCTCACCCAAACCAGACGCACACCAGCGATATTTTTCAAAGCCTGAAATTCATCAAGATTACTCAGGCTCGGATAGGCGATCACTGCAACGGTGACTGTGGCGGGGCGCGCGGTTTGTAAACGATCGTCGAATAAACCGTCTTCTTCGGGCAAGCCGTGTTCGCGCCAGTAAGGCACAGTCGCAACGGTAGGCACACCAGTTAACGCCAACAGGTGCTCGGGTGCGGGGGTTAACAAGCTTTTCTCGCCGCGAAATTTATTCAAGACAAAACCACAAAGAAGCGCCTGGTCGGCTTTGGGCAATAAAGCCCAAGTGCCATAAAGGTGTGCGAAGGCACCACCGCGATCAATATCGGTAATTAATAAACAACGAGCTTGAGCGTAGCGTGCTACGCGTAAGTTCACGATGTCGCGCGACATTAAATTTATTTCGGCCGGTGAGCCTGCTCCTTCGATGATCACCAAATCGTTTTCGGCGCGCAGGGCATCAAGCGCTTCAGTGATAAAGGGCCACAGCTTTTCGCTTCGGTCGCCCCAGGGCATCTGTGTGAGCGCGCTGCTGACCTTGCCAAGCAACACCACCTGACTCTTGGACTGCACCTCTGGCTTTAACAGCACAGGATTCATGCGCACATCGGGTAGGACACCAGCGGCCAGAGCTTGAAAGTATTGCGCCGAACCAATTTCGCCGGCGCCTTGCGCGGTGCTGACCACGCGGGCGTTGTTGCTCATGTTCTGAGCCTTAAAGGGCGCGACCTTCAAGCCTTGACGGGCATACCAGCGACATAGCGCGGTCGTCAGCCAACTCTTGCCCGCGCCGCTTGTCGTCCCTAACACCATGAGGCAGCGTGCGGTCATTCAGCCACACCCATGGCGAGGTCGCGCCTTGCTCCGCAGATGATTGGGGTGGCACGTGCACCAAGCCTCAGAGGGATTCTTAGCATGAGTGCCGCAGCAATCAATCTTCAATCCCGCGCTGGGCGGGGATGCCGGCATCGAACGCGTGTTTGATCATTGTCATCTCTGTGACGGTATCGGCGATTTCAATGATCTCTGCCGGACAGCGGCGCCCCGTGATGACGACGTGAACCTCTGGAGGGCGCGAACGCAAAGTTTGCAAGACCTCTTCGAGTGCTATCCAGCCAAAAGTAATCGGATAGGTGAGCTCGTCGAGCGTCACCATAAAGTATTCGCCACTTAAAATTGCTTCGCGAGCTTTAGCCCAGCCATCGCGCGCGAGCTGAGCAGAGTGCTCAAGGTCTTGGCTCTTCCAGCTAAAGCCATCGCCCAGGCCTTCGATCGGCACGTTGAGCTGTTCAAAGACGCGGTGCTCACCAAAGCGCGCGCTCGGCACTTTCATAAATTGAAAAATCTTGACCACCTTGCCGCGTCCGTGCGCACGCATTGCTAAGCCGAAGGCTGCGGTGCTTTTGCCCTTACCATCGCCGGTGTTGATAATTAATAAGCCTCGACGTTCACCGGTCGATTTTTCGTAGGGCTTTTCGGTTGGAGGGGTCACGATCTGCATAGTCAGTTTTCCTGTCTTAAAGAAGTTTGGGTAAAGCCACCCAGCCGGTGCCGAGAGCCTCAATGGCGATGCGGTAGTCAAAAACGCTTTCGATTGTGCGGTGTAAGACGGGATCGTCGCGGGTACCCGTCTGTTGGATAGCGCCGCCAGCCATCACAATTAATTCGTCGGCATACAGTGCGAGCGTAACCTCATGCAAGACGCTCACGACGGTTTTTCCGCAGGCGACTAAATGACGAACCAATAACAGCCAGTCGACTTGATGGGGTGGGTCAAGGTTGGTTAAGGGTTCGTCCATTAATAGAATGTCAGCATCGACGGCTAGCAATCTGGCAAGCAAGACGCGTTGCTTTTCACCGCCCGAGAGGGTGCCAAGCGCGCGTTGGCGCCAAGGCCACGCTTGCGTCAGCCTTAACGCCCGTTCGGTGGCGGCATGATCGGCGTGGCTGGGCCCGCCAAGCCATGATTGATGCGGCAGTCGACCAAGCATCGCAACATCATAGACCGTCAGGTCGTCAGCGCTTGGCACCGAGCCTTGCGCCAGCCAGGCGACTTGGCGTGCGCGGTGCTGCGCGGTAAAGCTGCTCAATGCTTGGTCGAACAGGTATATGTCACCTTGGAAAGGCAAGACACCCGCCAAGGCGTGCAGCAGTGTTGATTTGCCTGCGCCATTGGGGCCGACAATCGCGCTCCAGCGCCCTTGAGGTAGCTTCAGATTTAGCCCCTGAAGCACAGGATGCTGACCGAGCGTCACGCCTAAGTTTCTCACTTCTAAGGCTGCAACACCTGTTTGGTGTGTCGGGTGCGGGTCACTCATGCGTGGGCCCTCGGCGATGCATCAGCCACATTAAATAGCCGCCTCCCAAGAGCGCGGTCAGCACGCCAACGGGTAATTCTTGCGGAGCAAGCAAGCCCCGCGCCAGCAGATCCGCAAGCGACAGCAGCGCGGCACCCATCAGGCTGGCCAGGGGCAATAGCCAAGCGTGACTTGTTTTGACAAGTGCACGCACAAGATGCGGAGCGGCTAACCCTACAAAAGCAATCAAGCCAGTTTGGGCAACCGCCGTGCCAGTTGCCAGGGCAAGGGTGGCAATTAAGGCTGCGCGTAGCGATCTCAAGGGCAGCCCGAGGCTTTGGGCAGTGGCCTCGCCTAACGCCAGGCCATCTAAGGCTTTTGAAAGGCCGCGTCCCGCCGCGCTACAGGCCAGCCATACTATGCCCATGATGCCGCAAGCGGACCACCCCACAAAGCCTGTCGAGCCCAGCATAAACGCTTGCATTGCTTGCAAAATATCTGGGTGCGTTAACGACAGAAAAGACGTGAAGGCTCCTAAGACCACACCCACGACAACGCCGGCCAACAACAGACGTAAGGTGTGCTGCACCCCGCGGGCCAGACTCAGGGTCAGAAAGACGGCGAGCACCGCGCCCATGAAGGCGGCGGCGGTCAGGCCCAGTCTGAGCAACCATTGTGTGGCAAGTGGTGATATGCCAAAGCCGGCCAAAGCAAGTGCGACTGCAGCGGAGGCGCCCGAGGCGCTACCAAGTAAAAAGGGATCTGCCAGCGGGTTGCGAAAGAGCCCTTGCGCGATGGCACCGGCAAGGCCGAGTAAGGCGCCGGCGAGCAGAGCACCTAAGGTGCGTGGCGCACGAATATCCCAAATAATTTGAGCGGCAATTGGGTCGGCCAATAAGCGCCACAGGGGCTCGACGCCCGCGCTGCCAACACACAAGCCGGCGAGCAAGACAACGACACACAGCAGCGCCAACAGCCAAGCAGAGCACAGCGCGCGAGAGTTTTGTGAAAAGTGCGTGTCGGGTAGCGACGCGTTCATGGCGCGAATCTCTTGAGGCAAGTAGCCATCAGCGTTGCCGCCTCGGCGAGCCGCGGTCCTGGGCGCACCAAGACATCTTGCTCTGCGGATGCAAACGCACAAACGCGATTCTCTTTGATTGCCTGCATCGCGGCCCACCCTGGGCGCAAGAGCATCTCTGGCAGATCGCGTTTGCTAATCATGATGACGGTGGGTTGCGCGCGGACGACGAATTCGGGATTGACGCGCGGAAACGGTCCCAAGCTTGTGGGCAAAATATTTTGCGCGCCTAAGCGTGTCAACGTTTCACCGATAAAAGACGTTGGGCCTGCACCGAAGGGAGCGCGGTTCACCTCAATATAAACCCGGAGGGTGTGAGTACTCGCAGGCAAGGTTCGTGCGGTTGCAGCCACAGCTTGTTCGGTCGTTAGCCAAAGTTGTTGCGCGCGCTCTGGGTTCAAGCCTAGCGTTTGCGCAATTTTTTCTAAGACTCGTTTTGCATCCGCGTGGCTTTTAGGTTCGAGGGCCACCACTTTTAAGCCAAGATCTTCAAGCTTTTGAGCGCCGCGCGAAGATTGCGCGGTAAAAATAACGTCTGGCGCCAAGGCAACGATTGCCTCGATATTTGGATCCATGCCGCCGCCGAGCTCCGGCAGGGCCATGACTGACGTGGGCCAATTTGAGTAGCGATCGACGCCGACTAAGCGCGCGCACTCACCAAGCGCACAAACCGTTTCGGTTAAAGAGGGCAGTAAGGTAATCACGCGCTCGGGGGGGGTGCTCCAGTGGTTAGCGATACCTCGATCATCGACGACAGAATACTGTGCTCGGGCGGTGTGTGCGGCCAAGGTCAGCAGGGTCAGCAATAGCAGCGCGGTGAGGTGGCCCAAGCAAATGTTGGCGTGAGTCAAGGCTTTCACTTTTAAAGTGTTCCTTTGAGTGCCAACGGTAAGCCAGCGCTCATTAAGGTCACCCGCTCGCAGACGGCAGCAACGCCTTGATTGAGTAAGCCGAGCGCATCGACAAACGCGCGCACGTCTTTGCCTAATGGGATCACACCTAAGCCGATTTCGTTACCCACCAAGATGATCGGTCCTTGCGCGTGTTTGATTGCTGTACAAAGCTCAGTGGCGAGAGTTTGCCAAGCCACAAGAGCCGCGGGTGCGTCGGTGGCAAGACAGACTTTAGGCGCGTCAGATACCGGCGGCATCAGCTGAGCGGTCAGCCAAAGCGTGAGGCAATCAACCACGATGAGTGTATTTGGTGCACTGTGCTGTGCGATGGCGGCAGAGAGTGCGTACGGCTCTTCGATTGTGACCATGCCTGGCACGCGCAATAAACGATCTTGTCTGTGACGTTCAATACGTGCGCGCAGCTCGTCGTCAAAGGCTTGTGCCGTTGCGATTAAGATTGCCGTATGTCGTGGCCCGCTTTCGAGCCAGTTCTGCGCAAGCGCTTCCGCGCGGCGCGACTTGCCACTCTTTTGACCACCTAGAATGAATTCACTGCGCACGACTTGAGTCATGTGGCATGGTCCACAACAACGGCATAGCCCCTCACCGCAATCCCCGACGGTGTTTGGGTGTTTCTGTAGTGCGTTTTGGCGCACACTACAACCTTGTTGGCCGGTATCCGGGCTAGCGAAGCAACCTCTGTCGCCTTCCCAGTCGTTTGTTCAG
>CAMEAW010000072.1 GCA_945911685.1 Bordetella parapertussis | reverse complement strand
TTTAACGGCGAACCCAGAGCGCCACACTCGGGATTAGACTTTGCTGTACCAACAGGTACTCCAGTCGTAGCACCCGCTGCCGGCAAAGTCATCTTGACTGGAGATTATTTTTTTAATGGCAACACCGTATTTTTGGATCACGGACAAGGTTTGATCACCATGTACTGTCACCTGTCTGTGATTGACGTCAAGGTGGGAGACACTCTCGCGCGCGGACAAGTGCTGGGCAAGGTAGGAGCCACCGGTCGGGTAACCGGGGCACATCTGCACTGGAACGTCAGCTTAAACGATGCCCGAGTCGATCCGGCGATTTTTATCGGGCAATTTAAGCCTTAATTTCAAGCAGTAGGCGCGACGTATTCGCCGTATTGATTAGTGGCTTTTTCAGAATCGGTTGCATAAAAAACAATCAAAACAATGATCCCGATTATGGTAAAGGCAATGAGTATCCACCATCCGGTACGACCAATATCATGCAGACGGCGTACGGTAGCAGCCAGCAAGGGCAAAAACAACACCAAACTCACCACACCAGCGACCCCCGCGCCTACAGCCATTTGCGCGAACCAACTGAGCAACAAGGTAAACAAATAAAACCACCAAAATTCACTGCGCGTTGCACGACCGCTGAAGGTGGCAAACTTTGAGAAACACGTGGTAATTGCTGTTGGAAAATTCACTTTGACCTCAGCTCGAAAGTTGGTAGAAACTGCGAATCACTATATTACGTTTTAGCCCTCGCGCACCAAATATTGGCTTAGCCGACGCAATTTCTTGTATATTTAGCAACACTTGGTTGTGATGCGTGAGACGATCTACGCCATGCAGCATGCATTTACGTACTGGGCGTCAGTTGTTGGCGTCACCCTTTTGGTTGCCGACCATGGCAATTAAGACAATATGCGCCTCAGTGCAGGCGCCGGAGATCAAATGAAAGCTCGAATTCTTGCCGTCCTGGCTGCCCTAGTGCTCAGCGCCAACTGCTCGGCCGCCTTTCCTGAACGGGCGGTGACATTGATTGCGCCATTTCCAGCCGGTGGTGCTGCTGACGTGATCGCACGTCTACTGGCCAGGCAGCTTGAAGTGCAACTCGGCAAACCGGTGATCGTTGAAAACAAAGCAGGCGCGGGTAGCGTGATTGGTGCAGCCTATGTTGCCAATGCTAAACCTGATGGGTACACCATCTTGCTCGGCGCAAACTCAACCTTTGTGCTGAACCCCGCGTTAATGCCCAAGGTGCCTTACGATGCTGCAGTTGATTTCGATGCCATTGGCAAAATGGGTACGCTCGGTTTAGCGTTATTGGTCAATCCGCAAGTCCCGGCAAAAAACGTTGCAGAGCTGATTGCCCTGATTCGTGCGAACCCTGATAAGTATTCGTATGCAAGTTATGGCAACGGCACCACCTCAAACTTTGCCGGTGCAATGTTCAATGCAGTCACCGGTTTGAATATCATGCACATCCCTTACAAGGGCAGCACGCCCGCCATGAACGATACGATCGGCGGGCAAGTCCCGATGGCGTATGACACGATTTTGGCGACAACACCGCAACACAATGCCGGCCGCGTTCGGGCGCTCGCTGTCACCAGTATCAAGCGTTCAGCCTTATTGCCCAATATCCCCACCTTGGCAGAGTCTGGCTTAAAAGACTTCAACATTGTGGCTTGGCAAGCCGTTGTCGGCCCAAAAGGCTTACCTGCTGACGTCAAAGCTGTTTTACAAAAAGCCTTGAAAGCTGTCATGGAGGATCCCGCCTTCGTCGAGAAGATGGCGGCAACAGGCTTTGATGTCAGCTATAGTCCAGCCAACGACTGGGCACAAATGATTCGTTCTGAAATTGCTGAATCCAAAGATATCGCTGCCAAGGCAAAAATCACAATAGAATAATTTTTTTGAAGTCCGATCGCGATAAGTTCTTTTGCGTTCTGACACAATCAGAACCAGAATCGGAATCAGAATCAGAATCAGAACCGGAATCAGGCTCACTTAACGCTTCTTTGGATCGTACATGCCACTTTTTTTAATTCGTCACGGCGAAACTTTGCTCAATGCCGCACGCACGGTGCAACCTGCCGCAACCCCTCTTGCGCCGCGCGGGCTTGCGCAGGCTGAACTCGTCGCCGCGCGCGTAGTCGGGCTTAAACCTGCCGCGATCTTATCAAGTGATATGCCTCGTGCCTGGCAAACCGCCGAAGCGATCGCACGCCACACAGGGCTTGAACCTCTGAGCACTGAACTACTACGCGAACGTAACTTTGGCGATTTGCGCGGCCGTCCTTACGACACGCTGAGCTTTAACCCACTTGAGATGATTGAGGCTCCCGCAAACGGTGAGTCTTTGGCCGAGTTTCATGACCGCGTCACCGAGGCGTTTGAGTATGCCGCGCGACTGCGTGTCACGCTGGATGGCCCGTTGATTGTTGTTTGCCATGGTTTAGTGATTCATGCCATGCTGGCTAAATGCATTGACGTAGGCAAACATCCAATACCCGCCCGCATTGGCAACACTTCGATCACCCGAGTGGTTGCGCAGCACCCCTTCTCGGCTGAACTCGTGAACTGTACGGCGCACTTAGACGGCACAGATTTAGCTGAAGATACTAAAAGTTTATCGGGCGGCTAAACGCGTCGAGCGGTTGGCGCCCTACCAACTTGAGCGGTGTCAGTTAGCGAACCCCGAACAGATTTTTGATTTTCTGCCAGAGGATACTAAACATGACACCAACAGGATTTATGGCTTGAACCTGCGGGGCCTCAAGAGTGCTTGGGTATGCCAACCGTTGCGACACATTCCTACCAAAATCCGCCACCATCCGTCGCACAAACTCTTGTACTAAGCCAGAACGTGAAAACTGCGCCAAGGGCCCCTGCAAGGTGTAGAGCAACTCGACAGCGACATACGTGCTCTCGGCACTACGCGCCTCAAGTTGGTAGCGCACATCGCCGGTCGCACGCGACTGGCTGATCGAATCCTGACCCGTCCCTTTCAAGACCGCAGCACGTTGAGTCGCATCACGCTCGATCGTCGCGCTACCTTTGAAGGTTGCCGACATTGGGCCGAATTTAATCGCAATCTTGCCTGCGACCTGCTCAGGGGTCTCGCTGTCAACTTGAGCGCCTGGCAAACAACTCGCAACAGCTTTTAAATCGGACATGAAAGCCCAAACCGCGTCAACGCCAAACGGTACGTCAAACGATGCGTTTACCTTCGTGCCTTTTTGCTGAACCTGTTGCTCTCGACCCTGTGTGTCTGCTACTTCACCCATGCTGTCAGGGCGAACAGGCGGTCGCTCACCCGACTGAGAGGGTGAGCCAAGCTGACGCCTGGCCTCAAAACTCGCGAAACCTTGCGCAAGTTGTGGGGCCTCAATTGGCTCTGCCCTGCCCTCGGCAATCGCTACGCGCAACAACTGAACCTGAGCATCGGGGTGCTCACGCAAGTCTTGCAACACCGCCAAGATCGCCGAGACAATCCCCATATAGCCGGTGCACCGGCACAAATTTCCCGCTAGTTCAATCCGCACGCGCTGCTCATCGGCTTGTGGTAGACGCAAAATGATGTCGCGCGCTGTTGCCAGCATGCCTGGTGTGCAGTAGCCACATTGCAAAGCGTGATGGGCTTGGAATGCAGCACGTAGGCGCGACATCACGGGGTCAGACTCATAACCCTCAATCGTCGTAATGGACCGCCCTTCGCAGGACACCGCGTAAGTGATACAAGCCCTGACTGGCTCGCCGTCAAGAAGCACCGTACACGCACCACAGACACCGTGTTCGCAGCCAAGGTGGGTACCTGTGAGCTGTACCGTATCACGCAAGAAATCACCCAAGTGGGTACGGTCAGAGACCGCCTTCTGAATCGTGTTGCCGTTCACCGTTAACGTGATGATGTTCATACGTTCGCACCAAAGGCCTGTTTGAGACAGCGCATCACAGCCGCAGCCGTCATACGGCGCCCCAGCGTGTCAAGTTGCTCAATATTCTCTCGTAAGGCAGCGTCAATCGCAGCATCAGACGCGGCAACCACACCGCTGCGGGCGACTGCACCGGCAAGCGCCTCAAGTGCTACCGGCGCACCATCTAAGGCACCTACAACAATCTGCGCTGTCGCACTTGCTGGATCAAAATAAGCCGCGCAACTGGCTTCGGCGAATTCGCCTGTCTTCCGACAAAATTTGTAATATCCCCAACGGGCTTGAGCGCTCAAGAGCGGCAGATGAAGCGCGGTAATGGCATCGCCTATGTCCAAAACAGTCGTGTAGGCGGCCACCATAAAGTCTTGCATATTGACTAGACGCGGCACTTGCTCAAAGGCACACACCTCAACCTGCGCATTGAGCGCCCTTGCGGCAAGCACCCAGTCGGCCGCTGGATCGGCATGCGCCAAACTACCACCGACCGTGCCGCGATTGCGCACTGAGCGATAGGCGATACGCGCAGCCATCTCTTGAACGGGATGCCCGCGCAAGAGTTCAAAACGACCATCTTCAATTTCGGCGTGCGTCACCGAAGCTCCGACTCGCACACGCCCTTGCACCAGATCCACGCTACGTAATTCATCAAGGCGAGAAACATCCAGCACTTGCGCAGGGCGTGTCAGACGCAAGTTGAGCATAGGACCCAAGGATTGACTTCCCGCCATTAACTTAGCTTGACCCTCAGAACTAGCGAGGGTTTGCAAGGCCTGGGCTAGCGTGGCCGGTTTCACATATTCGAATTGTGCCGCTTTCATCGCACCACATCCGTTTTTTGTTCAAGCGCCTCAAGCACGCGTCTTGGCGTCAGTGGCGTGCGTGCAAGTTCGGTGGCACCGACTCTGCGCAGCGCATCATTGACCGCACCAAAAATCGCTGCAGGCGGTGCAATAGCGCCGCCCTCTCCCATCCCTTTGGCACCAAACTCTGTGTGAGGCGAAGGCGTTTCAAAGTGATCCATCCGAATGTTAGGGACTTCAGTTGCCCCAGGCATCACATAGTCAGCGAGAGTCGAAGCGAGTGGTTGCGCGAACGCGTCGTAACGCATTTCTTCATAGAGCGCGGTACCAATCCCCTGCGCGACCCCACCGATGGTTTGCCCTTCAACCACCATCGGATTGACGAGCACGCCACAGTCTTCAACGACCACATAATCCAAGATTTCAACTCCACCCATTTGCGGATCGACCGCGACAAGTGCGACGTGTGTGGCATAACTAAAGGCACCTGTATCTACTCGCGGCTTGTAGCCAACGGTCGCCTCTAAACCCGCCGGATCTACATCGGGCGGTAAGAGTTGTGGGCTTAGATACCAGGCTTTTGCGATCTCACTCAAAGACACTCGACGCTCACCCAAACACACTGAGCCGCCTTCAAGAGCGACATCAGTCACTTTAGCTTGCAACAAATGCGCACCAATGTTCAGCAGTTGCGGCAAAAGTTTTTGGCAAGCTTGCGAGACGGCTCCGCCAGACATCACCAGCGAACGCGAAGCGTAGGTACCACTTGAATAAGGAGTCTGCCCCGTGTCGCCGTGCATGACACGCATCTTGGACAGATCAATCCCCAAGACTTCGTGAGCAATCTGTGCAAAGGTGGTTTCCATCCCTTGCCCATGCGAATGCACACCCACTCTGATTTCAAGACCACCATCAGGCGTCATGCGCACCATCGCCTGATCAAAGCCCGGAACAATAGGCATGCCCCAGGCAGCAAACACCGAAGTGCCATGCGCCGATTGCTCTGTGTACGTTGCCAAGCCGACACCAATTAAACGCCCATCGGCTTCGCCTTGCTGCTGACGCGCGCGCACGGCTTTGACATTGATCATCTCAAGCGCACGCCTGACACTCGCCGGATAATCACCACTATCAAAGTGTTTATTTGCAACGTTCACATAGGGCATTTGCTCAGGCTGTACAAGATTTTCAAGACGAATCTCCCAAGGCTCGCGACCCACCTCAAGCGCGAGTGCGTTAAGCGTGAGTTCCATCGCAAAACACACGCCGGTGCGAGCAACGCCTCGATAAGGTACAAAACCAGGCTTATTTGTAGCGACACATTGTGTGACGCAGCGATAGCCATCGAAGGCATAAGGACCGGGCAAATTGCCGATTGCCTGGCCCGGTTCAATTCCAATCGTAAAGGGCCAGACCGAATAGGCACCACCGTCAATCGTAATCTTTGCGTCGAGCGCGAGTAAACGTCCCCGACGATCTGCGTAGGCAGTCATTTCGTAATGATGCTCGCGAGTATTGGCACCCGCAATCAAATGTTCACGACGATCTTCAAGGTAGCGAAACGGCTTACGATACGTCTTGGCAAGCCAGGCCACGCACAACTCTTCTTGCTGCAGCACGCACTTGTAGCCGAACGCCCCGCCTACATCAGGCGAAATCACGCGCACCTGTCCCTGATCCATCTGCAAATATTGCGCTAGTGCCGTACGAATTAAATGCGGTACTTGGGTGGCGCTGACCACCACCAACTGATTGGCTTGATGATCCCAATATGCGAGTACGGCTTTACCCTCAAGCGGTACCATGCACTGACGCGACAGGCTCATCTTTCGATGCACCACAACCTCAGCCTGCGCAGCGAGTGCATCAAAATTTTTATCAACTGACAACGTCACAAAGGCGTTGTCTTTCCATTGCTCATGCACCAAGTTGTCTGTGGCCTGCATGGCACTTAATACGTCAGCATAAGCGGGTAACTCTTCGTACTGCACTTGCACCGTCTCAAGCAGATCTTCAGCCTCTGCACGCGTCGGGGCAAAGCCCATCACAACCGGCTCACCCACAAAACGGACTTTGTCTCGCGCCAAGGGTGGATGTGCCGATAACTGATACGTGGGTAAAGACGAGTCAGCAGCAATATCCAACACATCGCTCAGATGCGCACGGGTGAACACCGCCTGTTGACCAGCGGGTGCAATCTCAATCGCTGTCAGACGGGCGTGCGCCAGCGGGCTGCGCATAAAAGCCACTTCAGACAACCCAGGCATCACCATATCTGCAACGAAATTCGCTTTGCCATGCAGATGACGATCATCTTCTTTGCGCAATACCCTAGCTCCGATGCCCTGAGGCTTGATGCGCGCCGTGCTACCTGGGTGTCCCATGCTTCACACTCTTTTTAAATATGGTTCAAAGCGTAATTAACGATGATTCAATATTAAAAGCATCAGCATTGATGACTACACGTTCATCGCGTAATCACCGATGATTCAATCTTCAAAACATCATCACCGATGACTACACATTCAAAGCACCATTAGCGTCGATTGACCGCGGCAAAGGTGTAGTTATCAAGTGTTGCTTCAGCCAAACGGAACCAACTGGCCTCGCTTTGCTGAAACTTCTGCCACTCGGGAAAGATTGCCGCGAAGTCAGGATTTTTTTCGGACAGTTCTTTCCAGAGCTCTTGCGAAGCGTTGTAAGTGGCATCCATCACATCTTTTGAGAATAGATTGACTTTAGCACCACCGCCGATCAGTTTACGCAGAGCCTCGGGGTTTTTGGCATCATAGTTCGCCAGCATTTTGAGGGTTTGCTCGTTACAGGCAACTTCAAAGGCAGCCTGATACGCGGGCGGAAGCTCGGCAAACGCCTTGTCATTGACCATGGTGGTAATTGAGGCACTGCCCTCAAACCAGCCTGGTGCATAGTAGAAAGGCGCCACTTTGTTGAGGCCAAGTTTCTCGTCGTCGTAGGGGCCAATCCATTCAGCGGCGTCAATCGTGCCCTTTTCAAGAGAAGAATAAATATCGCTTGGGGGAATCTGCTGGGGCACCGCACCTAATTTTGAAAGCACCATACCTCCGATACCACCAATGCGCATCTTTAAGCCCTTAATATCGGCCAAAGATTTGATCTCTTTGCGATACCAACCACCCATTTGCACACCTACGTTACCGCAGGTGAAATTGATGATGTTGTATTTTTTGTAGACGTCGCGCACGAGCGGTAGGCCGCCACCGTACTGCAGCCAGGCATTATGCTGACGCGCATTCAAACCATAACTTAAACCCGTATCAAACGCGAGCGCAGTGTTTTTACCGATAAAGTAAGTGCTGAGGGTGTGATTACACTCAACCGTGCGGTTGCTCACGCCATCCATACTTTGTGGAGCAGGCATGATTTCACCGCCCGCAAACACGCGGATCTCGAATTTGCCGTCGGTCAATTGTGCGACACGCTTACCAAGCTCTTCGGCAGAGCCATAGATCGTATCGAGTGTTTTGGGCCAGCTAGTAGACATGCGCCATTTGACCGTGGGGTTGGTCTGGGCGAAAGCGGGCGCGCCAATTGCGGCTAAACCAGCACCGGCAGCTGTTGCAGTTTGGGTAAGAAAGCGACGTCGTTGCATGCGGATCTCCGAAAAGTTAAATGAGCATACTGATAGGTCAAGCAAAGAGCAACAGCTGTAAAGCGTCAAGCGTCAATTTTTAACGCCGTAACCACCTCCGCCGGGCAAGCCTAGCTCGAGGATATCGCCCTCGACCATATCGACTACGCCTTTGGGATGTTCTACTGCCTGGCCATTCAATAACACATGGCCAGTACGTCCCGCGTGTCCACCCTCAATACCTTTAGCGGGCACGCGTGTGCGTTCGGTTAACAAAGAGACGCGCAGGCGACCTGGCCAGCGCGACTGAAAAGATACTTTTTGCCCCATCCCACCCCGGTGAGCACCCTCGCCCCCCGAGCCTTCAATCAAACTCTTGCAACCAAAGAGCACTGGTGAGAGCATCTCTGCGACCTCGATCGGTGTATTTGAAATATTGGCTGGAAACCCCGAGGTAGGCGGCCCATCGCGATCACGCATCGCCCCCATGCCGCCATTGAAAAAGAGAATGCTCGAGAAAGAAGTGCCAAGCGCAGGATTTACGCCGCGCATCAGCACGGACCAAAGCGGTGTGCCACTATCGGCCTGCACGCGCTCGGGCATCACCTTGGCGAGCGCTTCAAAAACCGCAGCTTGCAGTTGATGGCCGATTAAATGCCTTGCACCCACTGCCGCGGGCGGCTTCGCGTTGACGATGGTCCCTTCTGGGGCGATGACCTTAAATAACCGTGTGAAACCGTCGTTGTTCGGAATACCTGGCGACAACAAGCATTTGAACGGGTAGATCGTATAAGCGTAGGTGTGGTTGAAAGTCTCATTGATACCAAATCTCACCTGCGCTGTACTGCCGCTGTAATCCACCGTCACGCCCTCGTGGCTGACGGTAATCTTGGCTTGAATCTTGATCCGCTCATCCCAACCATCAGACTCGACCGAGCCGTGATAGACCCCCGGAGGAATCTTTCGTAACTCACGCAAGGCAGCATCTTCAGAGGCCTTAAAAATTGCACCCGCAATCTCGTTAATATCGCTTAAGCCGTACTCTTCTAGTAACTCTGTTAAACGACGCTCGGCGACGCGCAACGCCCCTACCTGGGCTTCGATATCACCACGCACTTGTTGCGGCAAACGCACGTTGGCTTCAAGCATCTGCATGACCCAAGGGTTAAACACCCCAGCTTCAGCAAGCTTAATCACCGGAAACCGGATCCCCTCTTCGTACACTTCACCCGCATCGGCAGACCACTGACGACCACCCACATCCGATAAGTGCGCGACGGCCATCGTAAAGGCGACTAAGCGCTCACCAAAAAAAATGGGCGCGACCATCGTGGCATCCGGTAGATGACCTGTGCCGATCCAAGGGTCGTTGGTAAACAGGATATCGCCCGGCTTCAAGGTCTCTTGAGGAAACACTTTCAAAATCCCTTTGAGCGACAAAGGCGCTGTCCCGATAAAGCCCGGGATACTGAGAGCCGACTGCGCCACCAGGCGCGCTTCGGGATCGAGCAACACACAAGCAAAATCATTTGACTCTCGCACGACGGTCGAGAACGAGGTGCGCTTAAGCGTTGCCCCCGCTTCGTCGGTAATTGCGATCAGTCTGTTCCAGTAAATCTCTAGATCAATCGGGCTCATACCAGACTCCTTTGCTGATTCATGCTGCACGACCTTGGCGGGCACCGAGAGTGATTCTTAGATTACCGTGCGCGTCTAGCTCAAAGACATCGCCTGGGCCAATCACCACCGTCGAGCCCGGCTGCTCAATCAAAGCTGGTCCCTCGTAACGCTGCTCGGCGCGCAACTGTTCGAGCGACAGCACCGGTGTTTGAATAAATCCTTCGATATCCGGAAAAAATACCTGGCGCGAACGCTCGGCTTGTGCGGACTGGCCAGCGGGCGCTTGTGCCGAACGCACTTCGGCACTCAGTGCTGCGCTCGCTGAGGCCTCGACTCGCCAATTCACAGCTTCGACCCGCTGTCCGACCAGTTTTCCGCCAAAGCGAGCCGCATAGGCTTGAGCAAACGAGGCCTCGATCGTGCTTTGTTCAGCTTGCACCAACTGCTTAGGCAGTTCAGTCTCGACTTCAAATCCCTGACCAACATAGCGCATGTCCGCGCTGCGGCGAAACGTGATCCCCTCTCGCGCAACACCTGCCGATGCCAACTCTTTACTCAAGGCATCTTCCATCCCTTGCAGTAGGGCCTCAATCGCAGACCAGTCCATCTCGCTTAAGCGCGCATAGCGCGTGCGAACCATGTCCATTTTCATTGGGGCAACCAGCAAGCCAAAGGCCGAAAACACACCGGCATTGGCTGGCACCAATAGATCAGAACCACCACAGCGACGCGCGACCTCGCGTGCGTGAATCGGCCCCGCGCCACCAAACGCAAGCAAGGTATAACGTCGAATATCGCGACCGTTTTCGACCGCGTGAATTTTGGCAGCGACCGCCATGTGTTCGCAGACGATCCGATGAATGCCATTAGCCGCTTCAACAACACTCAACCCCAAAGGGCGCGCAACATGTTCTTCGATCGCTTGCTCAGCTAAGTCGAGCCGCAAACTGACAGCGCCACTTAACGTGCCCTGCGGATCAAGATAACCCAACACCAGCGCCGCATCGGTGACCGTGGGGCGTGTGCCGCCCAAGCCATAACACGCGGGTCCAGGACTTGAGCCCGCACTCTGAGGGCCGACTTTCAGCAAACCGGTCGTGTCAACGTGCGCGATGCTGCCACCGCCCGCGCCAATCTCAATCAGATCGATCGTGGGTAAACGCACCGGCAGCCCACTACCCTTTTTAAACCGCTGCTGACGAGCCGCCTCAAACTCTGTCGTAATCGACGGACGCCCGTTCGAAATTAAACACGCTTTGGCTGTGGTGCCCCCCATATCAAAGGCCATCACGTTGGGCGTATTTGACACGCGGGCAGAATGCGCAGCACCCAAGGCACCCGCCGCGGGCCCCGACTCAAGCATACGAATCGGCATGCGCTCACCGAGTTCTCGTGAAATGACACCACCATTAGACTGCATGATGTGCAAGGTGGCGTTCAGCCCCGTTGCACGCAAGCCGTCTTCAATCGCACCGAGGTAACTGCCAACCATAGGCATGACGCACGCATTTAACACTGTCGCGACCGTACGCTCGTACTCACGGATTTCGCCTAACACTTCAGAAGACAACGAAATCGACAACTCGGGCGCAATACGCTGTGCGATCGCTTTGACGCGTTGTTCGTGAGCGGGGTTAGTAAAGCTATGTAAAAAACATACAGCGATGGCACGCACCCCAGCATCGCGTAACTGACACACGACACGCTCAACCTCTTGGTCTTGCATCGCAATCACGACCTGTCCCGCAGCATCAACGCGCTCACGAACCTCAGCACGTAACTCGCGCGGTACGATCGCATCCGGGCCCGGTGCAGTGAGGTCATACAGATCGTAGCGTAACTCGCGCGCGATTTCGATCACATCGCGAAACCCTTCGGTCGTGATCAAACCAGTGACCGCCCCCTTGCGCTCGATCACAAGGTTCGTCACCGCAGTGGTGGCCCCGACCACCACCTCAGTCACCTGAGCAAGGGTCAAGTCGTGCGCCTTGAGTAGCGCTAAGAGTCCCAGGCGAATCGGCATGACGACATCGGGCGCACCCGTTAACACTTTGGAGGTGAAGATCGTGCCATCGGAACCGAGTAACACCAAGTCGGTAAACGTGCCTCCGATATCAAAGGCAAAGCGATACTGCTGGCTAGAAGCTAACACCTGAGCACTCATCCTTAACCTTTGACTTTTGATAGCTTAATCCCACGCTCAAAGCCGTTTTCGAATTTCTTAGATTCAAAAACGTTATCTTTAATCGAGAAAAACTCTTGTAAGGCGCGCTGCTCTTCGGTGGTCGTGTGCATGGTGGTCGCATCAAACGGGCAGGTTTGGGTACACATTTCGCACCCAATACAGTTGGCATGAATCGATTCGACCGAGCCATCGCCTTGCGCCAGAGCATCGTAAAAACAGGTTTGAATGCAGATCGTACACGTTGGATTTTTACAGGCTTCGGACGCAATTTCGCTATGCATGCGTGGTTTACGAAACTGCTCGCCATAATCCTTTACTGCGGCGCGCGAGGCAACCCCTGTCATCGAGGCGATATCTGGATAGCCATGGGTATCCATAAAATTATCCAAGCCCGTGATCATGCTGGGCAGATACTTGATCCCTTTGAGCATCAGCACCGATCCCACCTGCACCAGCGGTGCACCGGTCATGATGAACTCGACGATATCTTTGTGATCATAGATGCCGTTCGATCCGGTAATGGGCATGCCCAATTCTGTATAAATACGGTTGACCCAACGCAGCGATAAGGCTTTGGCCCAAACCCCGCCAATCCCTGCAGGCCCGCCTAAGCGTGGCAAACCGGTTTCGATGTCAACAGAAAAACCGGTGTAACGATTGGTGGCGGTCACGCCCGCCGCACCCGCCTCTTTCACCGCCCGCGCTACATCCAGCACACGCGATTG
>CAMEAW010000071.1 GCA_945911685.1 Bordetella parapertussis | reverse complement strand
GCCGACACAGGCAGCGACAGCCATGGCGATCGGTCGAACATTGTTGGGTTGGTAGGGCAACGCACTGTGCAAGATCCACTGAAACAAAAGGATTTAACGCTGCGGCTCATGCATATTGTCGGCGAGGAAGGGATGCTCTTGAATCCCGCAGATCAAGAAATCTATGTCAATGATTGGTTAGGTAAAGCGCACGGTCGCACGGTTGCGGTGGTACGGCCTAGTAATACAACAGAGGTTTCGGCTGTCATGCGCTTGTGCCATCAATCGCATACACCTGTCGTACCGCAGGGTGGCAATACAGGCATGAGCGGTGGCGCAACCCCTGACATGAGTGGAGCCCAAGTCGTTTTGTCGTTGAACCGTATGAAGCGTATTCATGATGTCGATCCGGTCAACAATACCCTGACTGCCGAGGCGGGGGTGATCTTGGCTGACATCCAGCAGGCTGCGCGTAAAGTTGGACGTTACTTTCCGTTGAGTCTTGGGGCAGAGGGCAGCTGCACGATTGGCGGAAACCTTGCAACGAATGCTGGCGGTACGGGCGTCTTGCGCTACGGTAATACACGCGATTTAACACTTGGTCTTGAAGTGGTATTGCCCGATGGCAGGGTCTGGAATGGTTTGCGTGCCTTGCGTAAAGACAACACTGGCTACGATCTTAAGGATTTGTTTATTGGATCCGAAGGTTCTCTCGGTATCATTACAGGCGTGGTATTAAAGTTGTTTGCTGCACCAGCGGGGAGAGTGACGGCGTGGGTGGGCGCAAAAAATTTAACGAACGTTGTCAATTTGCTCGGTCGTGTGCAAGCGCACTGTGGCGCGCGACTGAGTGCCTTTGAAATGATGTCAGCACCAAGCTTAGCGCTTGTGACGCAACACTTGCCGGGCTATGTTTCGCCACTCGATCAAACCTTTCCGTACTATGCGCTGATCGAATTGGCGGATACTAATTCGTTGGGATTACAAGATATGTTGCAGGCGGTATTGTTTGCCGCAATTGAAGATGCGTTGATTCATGACTGCGTTGTTGCGATGAGTGAGGCGCAAAGTATTTCGATGTGGAAGCTGCGCGAAGGGATTTCGCTGGCGCAGGTCAAAGCGGGTAAGGCCGTTAAGCACGACATCGCGCTTCCGATTTCAAGTCTTGCTCGTTTTGCGACAGAAGCGGATCAGTCCGTGCATGAGAATTTTCCTGGTTTACCGATCATCAACTTTGGTCATATCGGTGATGGTAATCTTCATTACAACGTTTTGCTGCCTTTGGATGTTGGGTACGAAGAGTATGCGCAGAAGACGGCGGCCTTGAATAAGCGTATCCATGATTTAGTCACGCAATACAACGGTAGCATCAGCGCTGAACATGGCGTGGGCACCTTGCGTCGCGACGAGTTGCGGCGCTATAAGTCAACCGTTGAAATGGATCTGATGATTGCGATCAAACGTGCACTTGATCCGAACCAATTAATGAATCCGGGAAAGTTGCTTTAGCCACAAAAGCGCTAATGCCTGGGTAACCTTAACGTAAATTCACATCCTTTTTCCGGTAAGTTTTCGACATTTAAACTACCGTTAAGAACCTCGGTCGCAATCTGCCTGCTGATATACAGACCCAAACCCGTTCCTCCTTTAGCACGACTTGTTGTGTAAAAAGGGGTGAACAGGTTGGGCAGCACACTGTCTGAAATACCATTGCCGTTGTCAGTAATTTTCAAAAAGATATATTGCTGGGTTTGGCTACCGGAAATCTTAAGCTGGCGATCCTTTATTCCGTCAAAAGCATGAATGGTTGAATTCAATACAAGGTTAGTCAGAAGCTGCCCAAGTGAGCCAGAATTGACGTGTAAGGAAATGCTTGGGTCAACCTCTAAGCGTAATGTGCATTTTACTTTTTTCAATACCGGTGTGAGAGATTGCTCAATGGACTGAAGATAGACTTTAAGATTGATTTCCTTTTTTTCATCCAAGGATCGATCTCGAGCAACATCCTTAAAGCCTCGAATCAGATCACTTGCACGCTTCAGGTTATCAAAAATAAGTTGGAAGGCAATTTCTTCATCTTCAAGAAAGTCTGTCAGTGCCGAGCCCGTCAGGTTAGAGGCATTTTTTCTGACCGTTGCGGCGGTTTGGCTCACGTGCGTAGTTGCTGTGATTGCAATGCCGATGGGGTTATTAATCTCGTGGGCAAGTCCTGCAACTAGTACGCCCAAGGACTGCAGGCGCTGATTTTCTTGCGCCTCTTGCAGAAGAGTTTCGCGCTCGGCACTTACTTTCTTTAACGCGCTAATGTCTTCTTCAAAAACGACATAGTATCTAGGCTCATTTTCTTCGATGATCACGGGAAAGATGCTAAGGCGGTTCCAAAAAGCCTCCCCATTCCGGTGTCGATCTAAGAATTCAACCGTACACGCCAATTTATTCTCTAAGGTGAAGTGAATTTTCTTCATCACCTCAGGGTCAGTGATTCCATCCTGAAAGACACGCGATGTTGTGCCAAGCACTTCCCCTGCGCTGAAGCCAGTTATTTTTGTAAAAGCGGGATTTACATAAATGAGTGGTGTGCCAGGGAGTCTTAGATCCGCAATTGAAATGCTGAAGTATGAATTGTCTACAACAGCACCAACCAGCATCAGCTCTTCAACCTTTTGTACTAATTCATCTCTAGCCAACTGAAGAGACTGCGTCCGATCACGCACCCTAGTTTCTAAGTCAGCGTTTAGCAGGGATAAGCCATTAATTCGCTTGGCAATCTCGTTGGACATTGATTTAAAGGCATGTTGAAGTAAACCAATTTCATCTTTCCGCTTGGCAAGCTCTGGAAATATAAAATTACCCTTCGAAATATTCTCTGCAATCGCTGCAAGCTCTGATAATGGCCGAGTCACATAACGGCTAAGTACTAGTGCTAATAGATAAAAAATAAATAAAGTGACGATGACGATGAGTGCCGAATACAACAAAAAGCTGTGTCGAGTTTCGACTAACCTGTCCCTAGAAATAGTGAGCGTTGCTTTGCCAAGATTGACGCCATCCGCCTGAATAGGAAAATCAACAACCAGAGGCGACATACTTGGATTATTTTTTTTATTTGCTTTGGGTGTCTCACGTGCAATTAACTGACCGTTGCGATCCAGAATGATAATTTCTTGGATATTATCTGAATTGACCAGTTCCTTAAGAATCGCTATGACACTTGCATAATCGTGTTGTATTAAAGGAGTAATGACGGCCGAGCTAAGTACTGGTTTGATTTGCTCAGACTGATAAACAATGTCTGCTTCCATGGAGTCTGTGGTGAGTTTGACCAACAGAAAAGCAGTCGTGACTGTAGTGATGATCTGAACAGTCAGCCATATAAAAATAAGTTTTTTTCGAAAACTCCATGAAGTGAGCATGCTTATTTAGCCTGACTCAGACCCTGGCGGGTTGCCTCCGTAAATGAATCTAGAAACTTGAGTTGTTCATCTGTGGGTGGTTGAAGGCCAGTGAAGCCAGTTGACGAAAAAAATTGTTTGGCTTGCTCTGACTTTGGAAAGTCCAAGATCAATGATTTCATTTTTTGTTTTTCACTACTCGCGACAGTGGCATTCATCATAATGAAAAACCCAGGCAACCTGACAAACGTATTAATCGGGGTCAAGATCTTCTTGAGTTCGGTGTCTTTAGCATTAAACTCACCCTGACTCATCAAAGCAAAGGCCGCTTGGCCTGTTTTTAAGCTAATCCCGAGGCTGTCATCGTTTGCAATCCGTAAGATCTCATAATCCCTGTTGTTCACAAAGCCTTGCGAGCTTAACCAGTTGATACCAGCCAGTGCAACGAGAGACTGAGGATTGGCAACCGCTAATTTTTTTCCTCGCAAAAACTCGAGATTGTTTGGCTGGCCCGCCATCCCCACTAAAAGCCCAGGAAGGCCGGGCTCGAATACTGCAACGGCCTCCCAATTGCCATCCGCTTGCGAGACCCTTGCTAAGTTTGGAGCAGTCACCATGATCTGATATTCGTTGGCGAGCGCACGCTGATAAAAGTTCGGAAAATTAGTGCCCGTCGTCACTTCAACTTTGCGACCGAGACCTTTTTCAAAATAATCTGCCAACGGTTGATAATGAGTACTAATCATTCGAGCACTCATGTTCGGCACAACCCCAATCAAGACTTCGGGGTTTGCTGTCTGTCCAAGTGCGGTGAAAGAGGCAAAGCTTAGGGCGACAGATAGAATGAATACTCGCATAGCGAAACTCCTTAGGTATTCAGTGATTACGCATAATCAGGATTTTGATCAAATATTGCACTGAATTGATCTTTGTTTTTAACTAACAAATCAATCAGCGCAGGGTCAAAAGCTTGGCCGGACAACTCTGACATAATTTGAATGGTTTTATCCAGCGGAAACGGCTCTTTGTAGACTCTTCTAGACATCAAGGCATCGAATACATCCGCCACATTGACGATTCTTCCAAATAATGGGATTTCATTGCCCTTTAGCCCATTTGGATAGCCGGTGCCATCCCAACGTTCGTGATGCGTTAAGGCCACTTCGGCGCCGGTCTCTAACATTTTGCTTTTTGATCGACCCAATAAATCAAAGCCACTTTGTGCGTGGGTGCGCATCGTATCCATTTCATCAGCGGTCAGGCGACCAGGTTTATTGAGTATCGAGTCTGGAATCGCTACCTTGCCAATATCGTGTAACGGAGCAGCCGCTTCAATTAAATTCAGCTGATCAGTGGGTAGGCCGTAGAGCTGAGCTAATAACTTGGAATAGGCTGCCATGCGATGAATATGCATACCAGTTTCTTTTGAGCGCATCTCAACAGCTTCGCACAATGTATTGAGTGCTTGACGTTGCGCATCTAAAATCTCATTTCGCAAATGGTTGTGTATTAAATTAGAGTTAAAGCGTTCGAGCAGAATGTGTATTAAATAAGTAACGTGAGGTGGCAAAATTCCTTTGCTGGCGATCCATAGCGCAAGATATTGCTGATCGGGCAAGGTCATGCCAAGTAAGACACCTCTTTCTCCGAGGTAAATTGCTTTAGAGCTAACATGACTTTGGAGCAAATGACGCAGATCGTCATCCTCGATATGGTCAAGTGTACGGCCTGCTAACTCAGCATAGGTACCGGTTGATATAGCAATGATCGGCTCAGTAGGCGTCGAGTAGATACCCATCACATCACCCAAACGCAAAGGGCAATCAGAGATGACTTTCACCTCTTGAAGATTTTTCAAAAGCACAACAAATAGCGCGGAATAATCGTTTTGATCCTCAAATATCCCGCCAATTGAGAGAATAATCTGCTCAAGGCCCTGTGACGTTTCATCGATGGTTTTGAGCGCATGATACGAACGAAGCGCTGTGTACACGACAGAAAATAAACGATCTGCCGTGAGTTCGGTTTTATCGCGATAGTCATCAATTTCAAAATGTTGAATGACCTCTCGCTCAGGGGCCATGCCAGGATTGCCGGTACGCAAGATAATCCTAACTTGTTTCATGCCGTATTGATTGCGAATAACTTTTACAAGATCTAAGCCAGCCTGATCATGTTCCATGACGACATCAATGATCGCAACCGCAATGTTTGGCGTGACCTTGATGATTTCTTCAGCCTCTTGGGCTGAATAGGCGCTGATAAGCTCAATTTGACGGCCCGCATATTGCATCTTGCGCAGCACTAAATGTGTGACAGCGTGCAACCCTTTTTCATCATCGACGATAAGGATTTTGTAAGGTTGCTGCTTACTGAGTGCCATGTTTAGACCTAGTTTGTTACTTTGAATGGTTAAGCTTTGCTTATCACCGAGTTGGTGTAATGCACACGAGCGTCAATGATCACTCTGCCCAAGTCTTTTGCTTGGTGGGCCAGCGTTTGGCTTGCTAAACTGCATCAGGCCAACAAGACTGCAATGAGAAGAGGCGCTTCAGTAAGGGACTTGGCTACAACAAAGATCATTGGATGCTTGCTCGGTACTCTTATTATCAATCTTTAGATGCGTCAATAAGCGCAAAGCACAGGAGAAGTTGGCAAAACGTCGACGAAAATCCCTACTAGTTATTTTCGAAGCGTGCTTGATGTTGAGACTCAGTAAAAGCCAATGCTAATTGATTTTCGTGCGAATTGATAGACCGTTGTATATGTTTCGATGAGGTACAAAAGAAAAACCGCTGCACCTCCAAGGGCTGCAGCGGTTAAAAGCGGTTTTTAAGGGTGAGACGAAGATACTTGAATTAAAACGCCAAGCGCAAGCCCACGCTGCCACCGTAAAGCGTCTGTCCCGATCTGGCTTCACCCGAAACACCCGCATAGGCGTAAGCGTTGTCAGCAATCTTGACCGTGCCATACAGCCCCACCTGCATAAAGGCAGAACCTGCCGTCGCTGTGGTAACGCTGCTTGAATAACCGCCAAGCGTGGTGTTGAGTGTTGGATTCAACAAGCCTGAGGTATCAGCACCTACTGCAATGTTGGCACGATAGGTGTGCTCATCTTTGAGTGGGTCTTTGTTCAACGAACCTGCTGCCACGCCGATCACGCCTCGCACAGCACTGCCGCTAAAGCGAGCGATGTTCAGTGCTGCAACACCACTGCCTTCGTCATACGAATTTTGACCAACGTACTGATAGCTTAGGCGTGCGTAGGGTGTCACACGTACGTCGTTGTATTCGAAAGCGCGGCTAAGCCCCCAGCTCACCAGCGCATCGTTACCCAGCACTGCTTTACTGCTAAAGCCGCCGGTGTAGCCCGTTGGGTCGTTGCGCGACAGGTTGGTTGAGCTTAAGCCCACGCTTGCCATGCCATCGAGCACATAGTCTTGCAGCACAGGCATCTTGCCGTAGACAAAGAGCGAACCTTGTTGGATTGTGCTGTTACCACCGTTGGCAGAGACATTAGTGTTGGATAACGCGATGCCACCGCCTAGCTTTAAGCCAAGCTCTGCGTTTGAATAGGCATCCACACCAGTAACAACTTGGTACAGATTGCTGTTGAACCCGTTACCGGCGCTATTGCTCGCGCGTTCACCTCGTTGATACGCAATCTCACCCCACGCTCTACCATCTGCCACTGCGGCGCTCGTTACATTCACTGCATTCGGATTCACTGCCAGATTCGAACTCATGTTTGCAGTAGGCAGCCCCGAGGGGTTGGTCGCGCTGATACTGCCGGTTAACAGTGCACTGTTCAGCGCAGGATTGATCTGGCTAGGCGCCATCGGATAGTCACCCAAGCGCGCTAAAACTGATTGCTGCACCCGTTGCGTGGTTTGGGGCAAGGTGGCAACGGAAGCTGCGTGAATCTCGCCCGAGAGCGCCTGCGCGAAGGAGGGCAAGCTTGCTGCGCGTTGACCCGCTACGGCGTAGAGCAACGAGTCTTGGGCTGACGACGCTGTACCCACTTTGTTCACACCTAACAACTGATTCAATACACCCGCCACTGCCTTGGCATTGGTTGTGCTTGCGTTCAGGGTGGTGCGATACGAGGTCGGCACCGCGACAAGATCAACGCTATTACCGCTGTTGACGTTATAAAACGCGATGAACTGAGTGCCGCTGCTTAGCTCTGCAGGCTGGGTGAGGGTAGCGAAGCGCCCCGTGATACCACCCGCAGTGATGATGCGAAACTTGTCGCCCAGTACTGGTACGTAAATACTGCTGCCATAGCCCGCTTCACTTGCACTAAACAGATTCGATATGCGTGGCGTGAGTGTCGCACCCGAAGTAATCGTCAATTGACTACCCACATTCACAAATGAGTAATAGCCTGAAGCCCCAACCGGCGAAGCGCTGCTTGCTTGAATCGCACCTGCGATATCTTGTTGATACGTTGAACCAGCGTTCAGTGTTAAGTTTTGAGTGAAAGACAAATAGCCCGGAGAGTTACCCGGCTTCAGCACACCACTCACAATGCCATTGCCCGCAATCGTGCCCGTACCCATTAACGTGCCTGCAGACGCTACGAACACGTCACCCGTACCAGTTGGCGAAGGGCCCGCCACCACCAAGGTGCCGCCAGCTACTGTCGTGCCTCCAGCGTAGGTGTTGGCGCCGCTCATGGTCGTGCTGCCGGTGCCGATAAAGGTTAAACCACCCGCGCCAGAAAACACACCAGATAAAGTGGCAGAACCTGAGGTTGGATTTTGAATCGTGCTTACGCTTGTCACGCTAAATGCGGTGCTTGAGCTGTCGCCACTTAACAGTACAAGTGTGCCACCAGACAAAACGGGACTCGTACTAATTGAAGCTAGCCCGACGCTGGTTCCGCTTGAGATATTTGAAATACTTGTTCCACTGGACGATGAATCCGAACCACCTGAGGTGCAATCTCTGCAAGCAGTAATAATCAAGCTCCAAGAATTTGTGAGCGAATTGGTTTGAGTCAGCGTATAGGAGTAGCCGTTAGATGTATCACTGACGGTCGTGGCTGACCCAACAAGGCCAAGGTTTGCAGGAGTGATACCGACTAGAACATTCGCAAATGTCATGCTGATAATTGATGTACTCGTCGTCGAAAACCGCGAGACACCAAAGTCTGTCGCGCCTGTCACCCCCACAGAAGACAATCGACCAAAAGTTGTCGGGCCAGCAATAAGGATCCTGTATTTTGTGGGCAAGGCCCCACTGTAGGTCAGCGGATTACTGCCATTACTGCCCTGCTGATTATGCAGCGTAGTGATCACGCCAGTGTTCCGAATGCCAGCGTTTGTACCGATGATAGTACCCGTGTTGATGAGCTCGAGAATGCTTCCGGTGTTGCGAACTGTTTGATCATTACTGCTGATTGCGCCAGAATTATTGATTAGCGATATGACGCCCCCTCATTCCGGATCGCAGCGATAGTTGATGACATCGTCCCCCTATTAATGATTGTTGTTATGTTGCTCCCGGCGATAGCGTTAAAGATCAACTCAGCGCCAGAAATAGTGCCATTATTAGTGATGGTAGTTATCGTGCCATCATTCTGGATTACGGGAGACCCGCTGGGACTTGAAAGTGTGATCCCCGCACCCACAGTAAAGCTGCCGAGAGTACATCCACCGTCCTGTACCAAATTAACACTGGTATTAGAGTTCACCGCATACGGATCGGGTGATAGACACGCCGAATCGGCTGGTAAATGACTCAACCCCAAGATCGCAACGCTCAGACAGAAAAGCCACTGACGTACACAGAGCAAGCGCTTTGAAAAAAACATGTTGTGCGACCGTGACACCTGAGCCACTTCGCCCTGCGGTTGGCTTCGTTGAGTTTGCTTAAGCGACGAGCGCTGCGCGATCCGCACAGGTTGAGTGAGGGTCGTAATATTCAGAGATACATGCATCTGTGGTTGAGCTGGTCGTTTATGTCTGTACCCCCCCTAGCGATTCAAGTTGACCGCAAAGCGTACAAAGCATTGATTGAACTAAAAGCTCGAAGCGGTCAAAGGCTCACCAAACCGAGGGCAGATTTCTCAAACAAAGCGCAAGTGATGATAATTCACGCAAATGCACCATAGTTGGCGCAGTCGAGATCTTATCCTTGACTCAAATCAAGTGCAACGTGTTTTCAAACTGAGTGCGTGCGGCTCGACATTTCAAAATCGTCGGCTACTTAACAACTGGCGTTAAATCCTCAGCCACCATCTCGCGTGACATTGCGACATATTGGATGACTTTTCCAGAAAAATTTATCTTGTTTAAATTTATCTGACGGATGTTGAGGTTTCCGTATGTGCGAAAGTAGGCTATCTTGTTTTTGAGGTCATACACCGTCACCCATTGTGTTTGCTCATAGGCTAACGCGTCTTTGGTACCCTCCTTACCTGGGACTCTTTCAGCGACCACTCCAATAGGAATATCGACAGCATTCAAAATATGAAAAGCTAAATTGGAAGCCTCTCTCGCTGTAGGCACCGGCTGGCTGGCAAAGGCCAACGCCGTTGCACGCAAAAACCTTGAGGGTGGCGTGTAATCACCGGGTATTCCTAACAACCCTGTGCCTTGGCCTAAAGGTTTTAATGTTGTTTTGCCAAGCGTTAAACCGGCTACGTTGATATTCGTTAGATTGATATGGTTGCGTAGATTATTGATGTGCCAGTCAAAAGTAGGCGCATTCGTCAGCACGCCGATCGGATTCTCGTAAACCATCAATTGTTGATTGACATACTCAACGACGATTGAGCCACCTTTTGTGTCTCTAAATGCCCAGTGCAGTGGTTGAACCCCAATTTGCGGTATGTCGAGCCCATAGACCGTGATTTTCTTTAAAGCCTCGCTTACCTCTTCAACCGTTTCGAACTGGCTCAACGCCCAATTCACAAGATCAGTATTCGCGATCGTGTTTTTGTTCTCAGCAACGTAAGACTGATATTCAAAAAATCCAGGGATATACAACGCATGTGCTGTTAAGCCAACCTCGTTCATCCCGTCTGTTGCAACATTCAAGTCAAAGGTATTGATCCCCAGAAAACCGTATTTAGCAATCCAGCCCAGTCCGGCTGTCATGCCTGGCTGCATTGCTGTCAACACAAACTGACGCGGTACCAGCATGACATTACTTTTGAGATCTAGACCGAGCTCCATTGAACGGCCTGTGATCCATGCGCCATCTTGAGACTGAAGCCGAAAAGTCGTACAGGCGAGTGCTGGGGTAGCAATCAATATTGACAAGCTCAGGCATAACAACCTGGCGAGCATACGTTTGAAGTTGTGATTTAGCATAGATCTACCCTATCAAAAAAACTAATGTCAGCGGGACAACAGTGACTGATGTCAGCGGGACAACAGTTCAATATACGCTTGATAGCTGTAAGTGCGGTACTGCTTTTGCCCAGTCATTTCCCTCACGATGCCCAGATCCTGAAGGGTCTTAACTGCGGCGTTGGCAGTCGGGAACGTTGTTTCAAGTTTCTGTCCAACTTGCTCGACGGTGAACCGAGGCATCATTGGTAGCATTTCAAACAGTCGATAACTCGAGGGACCTGATTTAGAGGATTGAAGCAGGCGTTTGCGATCCGCCGCGACTAAGCTTGCAACTTCAATGATGTTTTTTTCTGCCTCACTCGCTGCAACGCTTACTCCTTCCAAAAAAAATGATACCCAAGACTCCCAGTCACCTTCGGTACGAATGATTGATAGCCTGCGGTAATACTCTGCTTGGTGTTTTTTTAGGTAACCGCTCAGGTACAACAGGGGCTCGGCGAGCAGGCCCCAATGCTCAAACAGTGCTGCGATCAGTAATCTTCCGATACGTCCATTGCCATCCAGGAAGGGGTGTATCGTTTCGAATTGAGCATGAACCAAAGCGACTTTGACAAGTGGTGGTAAATCTGTGACGTCTCCATGGATGAAACGTTCGACGTCTGCCAGTAGTTCTGCAACGCGCTCAGCGGGGGGTGGGACGAACACAGCATTACCAGGTCGAGTTCCTCCGATCCAATTTTGAGAGCGGCGCAATTCTCCGGGTTGTTTGCCCGTGCCGCGCACGCTATTGAGTAGTACGCGATGTGCGTCGCATAACAGACGCACACTGAGCGGTAGTCCACTGGGATCGCGCAACTGTTCTTGAACGAGCTTGAAGGCACTTAAGTAGTTTGTGACCTCTTCGACATCGTCAGTATTGCTGACCTCAAAGCCAGCCTCTTCGTCAAAAAGATCGGTCAGGGTGGCTTGAGTACCTTCAATTTGTGAAGTGAGTAAAGCTTCTTTGCGAATGGCGCTGTACAGCAGCCAATCTACTGAGGGTACCAGACCCGACACCCCGGCTAGTCGAGCCAGTGCTAGCTCAGCCTGCCTATTTAAGTCAATAAAGGATGTATCGGCCAAAGGTGGATTGAGCGGCGGTAACAGATTCGGAACGAAAGCGCGAACCGCTTCGCCCAAGGTCGTAGATAGGGTGTAGGTGCCAGAGACTCGAACCATGAAAGTTTACTTTAATTACGTTAATTACATTAAAGAATATTTTAACGGATAATTTTACATTAAAGATGTATTTAATGTAATTTTATTGGGTCAAAAAAAACACCCTCTAAAGAATGGTCTTGTGCGGTATTGTGGCCGGACGGGTGCCGAGAAAAGCCTGGTAGTTCAGGAGGTAAGCGCGGCTGATATTGACTTGAAGCCCAACGCTCGACAAGGTCAAGATGGCTAGAATATACTGTTTATTTATACAGTATTTATATGAGATCAAATCACTCCACCTGTACTACCGCCCCCACACTCCACCAGACCCCACTCAGTCTGTTGCAGGATGTGCCCGCCTATGGATTCAGGCTGCTCTCCCACAGGATGAGCGCCGGCTTCCCGTCCCCGGCGGGTGACTACACCGAAGAAGAGTTAGACCTCAACACTTATTTGGTACGAAACAAACCCGCCACCTTCATGTTTTCTGTCAAAGGCGACTCGATGGTCGGGGCCAGTATCGAGGATGGAGACAAGGTCGTCGTTGACCGCGCACTGAACCCTAAACACAACGACATCGTCGTGGCCGTGCTCAACGGCGAATACACCATCAAGCGTTTGTTCAAACACTTGGGCTGTGTTGAACTGCGGCCCGAGAATCCCGCTTACCAGCCCATCACGTTCAAGGATGGCTCTGAGCTTCAGGTGTGGGGCGTTGTCGTTGGCGTTGTGCGCCGCTACCCCTCCAAAAGTTAGTTCATGGCTAGCGCCCCCATCTTTGCACTGGTGGATGTCAACAACTTTTATGTCTCTTGCGAGCGCGTCTTCCAGCCACAGTTTGAACATGTCCCGATGGTGGTGCTCTCTAACAACGATGGCTGTGCGGTCGCCCGATCGGCCGAAGTGAAAGCGTTGGGCGTGAAGATGGGAACACCGTGGTTCAAGATGAAGGCGCTAGCCAAAGAACATGGCATCTTGGCCCTCTCGTCGAACTACACCCTGTACGGCGATATGAGCAACCGTGCCACGGCTGTG
>CAMEAW010000070.1 GCA_945911685.1 Bordetella parapertussis | reverse complement strand
CAAGGTCTCGACACGCGCGACGTCGTCGGGCTGCGCCAGCGCACTGATATCGTCAAAATTGAACATGCCCGGTGTTTGGGGTGTACCCAAGCGAATGACGTGTTTGAGTTCTGGCAATGCACGGGACTGCAATGTGCCGGGCTTGGCGCCCGAGAGCTCTGGTGCCAAATCAGTCAGAATTGCCAAGTAATCCGTGGATTTCAACGCGGGCGCTAAAACCAGTGCCTTGCAACCGACTTTGTTCAACGCATACGCCAACTCAGCACGACGATAGGCCGGATTGATGTTAACCAGAATGAGCCCCACCTTAGCCGTTGCAAATTGCGTCAGCACCCACTCTGAACAGTTAGGTGCCCAGATGCCCACACGATCGCCAGGCTCGAGTCCGAGTGCCAGAAAACCGGCGGCCAAGGCCCGCACGCGGGCACCCAGCTCTTGCCAAGTCCACCGAATACCCTGGTCGACCACAACCAGAGCATCTTGCGCCGCATACGTCATGACCGTTTTATCAAAGGCTTGCCCAATCGTGTCACCAATCAATCGCGTGCTGCTAGCACCGTGGTCATACGAAGGCTGCACTGCCTGATTTTTCACTTCGGTCATGTTGCGTCTCCATGTTTGTGACACTTTTCGATCATCACATTTTCTTTTGGATAAGTCTAGTACCGTTCTACGATAGAAATACAAAAAGGGTTAGCCTCTTGTGAAAGCTAACCCTTTGATATATCTGGTCGGAACGGAAGGATTTGAACCTTCGACCCCTTGCACCCCATGCAAGTGCGCTACCAGGCTGCGCTACGCCCCGAAAGAACGTAAGTATAGCAGAGCAACGCCCTATCTGAGGTCGAGTTGGCCTGGGTGTGTTGCAGAGATACAGGCTTGGTTGAGCAACTCTTGAATGCTGTGTAATTCGGTACGCAGTGCGTTTAGTTCGGCCGCAGTCAAACGCACGGCTGCATCGGGATCCTGAGGGATTTCACGCCCTTCACTTAAGCGATTGCGGGCCCCACTGATGGTGAACCCTTGCTCGTACAACAGCTCACGAATCTTGCGAATCAACAACACTTCGTGGTGCTGATAATAGCGCCGGTTACCTCGACGTTTCACTGGCTTTAATTGGGTAAATTCTTGTTCCCAATAGCGCAAGACGTGCGGCTTGACACCGCAGAGGTCGCTGACTTCACCGATAGTGAAATAGCGTTTTGCGGGTATCGGCGGCAAAACGATAGGCTTGTCTGAAAGTATCATGCCTCGTTTTATACCTCAGATTGCGGTGCTTCGGTGTGCTCGACAGCACCTTTTAACTTTTGACTGGCGTGAAACGTCACGACCCGACGGGCTGCGATCGGAATGGTCTCGCCCGTTTTAGGGTTTCGCCCAGGACGCGGCGGCTTATTTCGTACCTGAAAATTACCAAAGCCCGATAGCTTAACGGGTTCGCCGCGCGCTAAGGCGTCGCGAATTTCTTCGAAAAACGTGTCGACAATATCTTTCGCTTCGCGCTTGTTCAACCCAACGCGATCAAAGAGCATTTCGGCTAACTCAGCCTTGGTCAACGTGCGCGATTCTGCTAAAGAATGTTCATTTGTCATGTTTTAATTTCCGACATTCTGGTTTAACGTGAACGGGCCTGATGAGCGCTTTCAAGAGCGGCGCGTATCTTAGTCATACATAGATCGACCTGTGCCTCATCTAGCGTGCTGTCAGTGTCTTGCAATGAGACCCTAAAAGCAAGACTCTTTTCATTAGAATCGACTTTTGCTGGATCGCGCCACAAGTCAAACAAGCCGACATGTTGCACCACAGCAAGTGTTGGGTCTGCTGCAATCGTCTGATAAATGGTGTCAAGCAGTGCTTGCACCGACTTTTCGGCAGAAACCCAGATCGCCAGATCGCGCTGCACCATCGGTTGACGCGATAGCTCGTGCAGACTGGGCATTGGCAGCACCGCTAACGACTCAAGCGAAACCTCAAACAGCACCGGAGCCGTCGCGAGCTCTTGCTGTTGCACCCAACGCGGGTGCAACTCGCCTAACCAACCAATGGTAGCCTCACCGAACTCGATCCGAGCGCTACGCCCCGGATGCAGCAAGGCATACTGAGCTGGCACAAACCGTAGCTGCTGCGCCTGCGCGCTAAACAATACTTCGAGGTCACGTTTGACGTCAAAAAAATCAACCGCTCGACTTTTTTGCCCCCATTGATCTTCTGTCGCTGCGCCCCAAGCGGCGCCAGCCAAGGCCTGCGGCTGATGCACCGAGGACACGGTCAAAGGCCCATCGGCCGACGTCGCATCGCGTTTAAAAACACGCCCAAGCTCAAACACACGCACGCGCGACTGCTTACGGTTAGCGTTATACCGAATGTTGGCCACAAGACCCGGCAATAGCGACGAACGCATGACTGCCAGCTGACTCGCAATCGGATTCAACAAACGAATCGGATCCGCGTGACCAAGCATCTCGATCTCCCAGTCTTGTTCGACAAACGAGAAGTTAATCACTTCTTGATAATCGAGTGCTGCAATCTCATGGCGCACGGTGTGCGCAGAACGCGTTGTCTCGGGTGCCATGATCATGCGCGCCGCAGCAATCGGAGGCACAGCCGGAATGCTTTCAAAGCCGATGATGCGGGCGACTTCTTCGATCAAGTCTTCTTCGATCTGGATATCAAACCGGTACGAAGGTGGCGTCACCACAAACTTGTCGCCCTCTACCGTAAACTCAAAACCTAAGCGCTCAAAAGTTTGCGACACATCTTCTTGTTTTACCTGAACGCCCAACACGCGGTGACAGCGCGATAAGCGCATCGTCACGGGTTCGCGCGCGGGCAACTTGATATGCTGATCATCAATGGGGCCGGCCTGGCCACCGCAGATATCCAAAATTAGTTGCGTAATCAAGTCAAGATGTTCGGGGATCTGTTCAAAATCGACCCCACGCTCAAAACGGTGACTCGCCTCTGAATTGAGTTTTAACTTGCGCGCCCTGCCCGCAATGGCTTCAGGCCACCAGAACGCTGCTTCAACATAAATGCTGGTGGTGTCGAGGGACACAGCCGTTGAAGCCCCTCCCATGATCCCTGCCAAACTTTCTGGCACGTCGGCACTGGTGATAACACCCATCGAAGGATCGAGCGTGATGGTTTGATCGTTTAACAACGTTAAGGTTTCACCTGTGCGTGCCCAGCGTACTTCGAGTGCGGGCTTGGGCATGCGCTCTAAATCAAACACATGCGTTGGACGACCTAGTAACAACATGACGTAGTTAGAGATATCGACCAAGGCGGTGACTGAGCGCTGCCCTGCCCGCGTCAAACGTTCAACCATCCAGTCTGGCGTTTGTGCACGCGCGTTCACACCACGTACAACCCGACCCGCAAAGCGCCCACAAAGATCTGGCGCGTGCACAGTCACAGGAATGACCTCGGTGAGTGTTGGTTGAACAGCAGCGGTGTACGGTGCCTTCAACGCAGCACCGGTTAAAGCAGCCACTTCGCGAGCAACACCTAAAATAGATAAGCAATCCGCACGATTGGGTGTGAGCTTAAGCGTGAACAAGGTATCGTCAAGGTCTAAGGCCTCGCGAACATTCGCGCCGACTTGAGCTTCGGCCGACAACACTAACAAGCCCGCATGCTCTTGCGACAAGCCCAGCTCTTTTGATGAGCACAGCATGCCAAACGACTCGACACCGCGCATTTTGGCTACGCCAATTTTTAGGTCGCCAGGAAGTACTGCGCCTACTGTGGCTAACGGCACTTTCAAACCAACGGCCGCATTCGGCGCACCGCACACGATCTGCAGAGGCGCTGCAGCGCCCACATCGACCATACACACGCGTAGCTTATCGGCGTTAGGATGTGGTTCGGCGCTTTGAATTAAGGCTACAACAACGCCTGAAAAAGCGGGCGCGACCAATGTCGCCTCTTCGACCTCAAGACCCGCCATCGTTAGGCGATGCGACAACTCGTCGGTCGTGATCGGCGGATTAACCAGGCTACGCAGCCAAGACTCTGAAAATTGCATAAGTAACCGTATCGGTCTAAAAAATTAATCGTTGAACTGGCGTAAAAAGCGCAGGTCGCCTTCAAAGAATTGTCGTAAATCATTCACGCCGTAGCGCAACATTGTTAAGCGCTCAAGTCCAGAACCAAAAGCAAACCCAATGTAGCGTTCGGGGTCGAGCCCGAAATTACGGATGACATCAGGGTGTACTTGCCCAGAACCCGAAATCTCAAGCCAGCGCCCTTTGTTGGGCCCTGACGTAAACATCATATCGATTTCGGCCGAGGGTTCAGTAAACGGAAAAAACGATGGCCTGAAACGTAGCTCAAGTTTATCGGTTTCAAAAAAGCATCTTAAAAAGTTTGTATACACACCCTTCAAATCGGCAAACGAAATATTTTCGTCAATCCAGAGGCCTTCAACCTGATGAAACATCGGTGAGTGTGTGGCATCACTATCCACACGATAAGTACGGCCAGGTGCAATCACCTTAATCGGTGGTTTGTTCATGCGCGCGTAGCGAACTTGCATTGGGCTGGTGTGCGTGCGCAACAACAGCGGCAATCCGTTCGCGTCGTTCATATCGACATAAAACGTATCCTGCATCGAGCGTGCAGGATGGTTTTCAGGATTATTCAGGGCGGTGAAGTTGGTCCAGTCGTTTTCGATTTCGGGGCCATCAGCCACCTCAAAACCAATCGACCTGAAGATGGCTTCAACACGTTGCCAAGTTTTGATAACTGGATGAATACCGCCCTTGCCACGGCCGCGCCCAGGCAGTGTGACATCGATCGTTTCGGCGGCCAAACGCAGATCGAGTTCGGCCTGCGCCAGCGCAGTTCGTCGTGCATTGAGCAACGCTTCGACTTGCTGTTTGATGGTATTGATGCGGGCGCCCTCGGCACGCTTTGCTTCGGGGTCAAGCTTACCCAGGCCCTTCATTAGCTCAGTCAGCGAACCTTGTTTACCAAGGAATCGCGCTTTGGCGTTTTCGAGCGAGGCCGCATCCGTTGCTTGTGCGAATTGCACACGGGCCTGTTCAATCAGGTCATCGCTCATATCAGTCATTTTTTACAACCTTCGCGAAATCTCATCTTTAAAATGCAAACGGAGCCCAATGGCCCCGTTCACGGATACAACTTTTCAGTACTTAAGCAGCCAAGGCCAATTTTGCTTGATTCAATACCGCAGCAAAACCGGCTTTATCACGCACAGCCATATCGGCCAAGACTTTGCGGTCGAGTTCGATTGAAGCTTTTTTCAGGCCAGCGATAAATACGCTGTATGTCACGCCGTGTTCACGCACTGCTGCGTTGATACGGGCGATCCAGAGCGCGCGAAATGTACGCTTTTTATTGCGACGATCGCGATAGGCGTATTGACCAGCCCGCATAACTGCTTGCTTGGCAATACGAAACACATTACCGCGGCGACCGCGATAACCTTTAGCTTTGGCGATAACTTTTTTGTGACGGGCTCTGGCCGTTACACCACGTTTGACGCGAGGCATGTTTGATCTCCGTTAAGCGAAAGGCATCATGGCTTTAACTGAAGCCACGTTGGATTTGTCGACCGCTGCTGACCCGCGCAATTGGCGCTTGGTCTTGGTGGTTTTTTTGGTCAGGATGTGACGCTTAAAGGCTTGACCCCGCTTGATCGATCCGCTGCCGCGAACCTGAAAGCGCTTTGCAGCACTTTTCTTGGTTTTCATCTTAGGCATTTGATTTCCGTTTACTTAAAATTGTGCTCTGTAGGTGCCTGGCATGTTGCTCGGTGTGCCTGTTCAAGTGCCCATCGACCGCCAGTCTTGTTAACCCAAGATCCACTTTTAACTTCACTTTCTCTACAAGTTATGCAGGAAAGCCTTTGATTATATGACAAATTCTAGGACTTTGCACGCGCTACCGACCCAAGACTGAGCGCATACCAGCTGAAAACACTGGTCGATACTGAAAAGCTTCGGCCAAATGAGGTAGATCGATCTGGTGTGCGCCCGATAAGTCGGCGCAAGTGCGCGCGACGCGCCGCACACGTTGTATCGCGCGAGCCGATAAGCACTGCGTCTTAATCGCGTTCTCTAAGAGTTTAGCTGCGGCGGATGTCATCACGCAGCATCTTTCGAGGTCTTTATCTGGCAAACGTGCGTTGATCGTATTTTGCCGCTGCAATTGCGGTTGGCGTACCGCCTCGACCCGCCTGCGCACTACCGCCGAAGTTTCGCCTGGCGCAAGTTCAAGCCAATGCGCGTCGCTCATGGTCAACGTTACAAACAGGTCAATTCTGTCAATGACAGGTCCAGATAGCTTTTGCTGATAAGTCGCAATCTGCTCAGTTCGGCACTTGCAGCGCCCTTGAATATGACCATACCAACCGCAAGGGCATGGATTCATGGCCGCAAGTAATTGAAAATCGGCCGGAAAATCGACTTTGAGTTTTGCGCGCGCAATCGTCACCGACAGGCTTTCGAGCGGTTCACGCAAACCCTCGCGTACGCGCCGTTCAAACTCTGGAAACTCATCCAAAAACAACACACCTCGATGGGCCAAGGTCACCTCACCCGCACGCGGGGTGGTGCCACCGCCCAGCATCGCAGCCATTGATGCCGAGTGGTGTGGCGCTCGAAATGGTCGTTGCCCCCATACGTGATCGCGCATCCCAGAAAAAGCAGCCACAGACGCAACTTCTAAACATTCAGCAGGCGTGAGAGCAGGCAAAATCCCAGCTAAACGCTTAGCCAGCATTGTTTTACCCACCCCAGGGGTACCCGAAAACAGCAAGCTATGCCCGCCTGCGGCGGCGACCTCAAGTGCCCTGCGCGCCATCAGCTGACCGCGTACGTCCGATAAGCAAGGCGCCGTCGTTGGTGCACCAATCAGGGGCAATGGGATCTGGTATTGCAGAGGCTGGCGACCCGTCAGATGCTCAACCACTTCGCCTAAGCTTTGCGCACCTAGGACTTGCAGACCCGGGACACGGGCAGCCTGCTGTGCATTAACCAGGGGTAGCAGCAGGCATGTTGGGGGCTGACTGCGCGCGACCGCCAGGGCTATCGCAATCGCGCCCTTGATAGGTGAAAGCATTCCGGTGAGCGAGAGTTCACCCGCAACCACCAGGGAAGACAACGCGGCCACTTGCGAAGTGTTGCCAGCCTTTTTAGTCAGCTCAGGCAATTCGATTTGCCCCGACACCAACAAAACACCAAGAGCAATTGGCAAATCAAAACGGCCAGACTCTTTGGGCAAATCAGCCGGTGACAAGTTAACGGTGAGGCGCCCTGCCGGAAACTCATACCCACTACTTAAAAGAGCAGCCCGCACACGCTCGCGGCTTTCGCGCACCTCAGCGTCGGCCAAGCCCACCATCGTAAAGCTTGGCAAACCACTGCTTAGATGCGTTTCAACGCGAACGGGTGGTGCGTCCATTCCAAACAATGAACGGCTCATGATGACAGCTAACGCCATAGGTCTCTCAGCAAAAAGCCGAGAGTATGAAGAACTTGGCGGGCGCTGCCTACCGGTGGATTATTTTGTCTTAAGTGTTTTGAGCGATCATGTAACCGCCTCTCACACAAATGAGTGAGAAACCTTTGCCTTCTGGCGTTAAGGACGCCCGCTTTCTAGCAAGGTCATCCGTTGTTCAAGTTGTTGAACCTGCTCTTCTAGCGCCGCTGCGCGCTCTTGCACGCGCTTGAGCATATCGACTTGAATATCGAACTCATCACGTGTGATGAGATCCATCTTAGTAAAGGCCTGACCCATAAACGCTTTCACGTTGCGCTCGATGTCCGCGGCAGGGCTGCGCGCAATCAGGTCAGAAACATTTTTTTGAAATTCTTCAAACCAGGCATTTTTAGGGATCATAGTGTTCTCGGCAAAACGATTGTGACACTCAATATTACTACTGCCTAACCAGATCGAGAACTAGAGAATGATTCGCCTATCGACTTAGTGATAAAGCGCCGCTGGATCAATTTCAATAGCGCGATTCAGGGAGTTTGCGACTTTTAGGCGTAAAGCATTTGAGTGTGCACGCCTGATCTCGCGCTTGACGTCAAGCAACTGCTGAGCGTGCATCGAAAAGTGCGTTAAACCTAAGCCCAACAGCAAGCGCGTTAAATTTGAGTCGCCTGCCATTTCGCCGCAGACGGCGACAGGTTTACCTACCCGCTCTCCGGCATTGATCGTGTTGGCAATCAAACGCAACACTGCCGGGTGCAACGGGTCGTAAAGCGCTGCCACTTCGTTATCAGCGCGATCAATGGCCAGCGTGTACTGGATCAGATCATTTGTACCGATCGACAGAAAATCGAGCGCCTCAGCGAACGGCTCGATGGCAATTGCGGTAGCAGGTACTTCAACCATGGCACCCACCAGAATGGCATGATCGTAAGCCTGGCCACGCGCATCAAGCTCGCGCTTTGCAGCCGCAATCGCAGCTTTAGTCGCGACCACCTCGTGCATGTGCGCCACCATCGGGATCAAGATCCGCACCGTGCCGTGGGCAGACGCCCGCAAAATCGCGCGCAGTTGCGTGGCAAATAAGTCGGGGTGCGCCAGACAATAACGAATCGCGCGCAACCCCAATGCCGGGTTGGTGGCAACCGTCGCTTCACCATCCAAGGTTTTATCCGCACCAATATCAAGCGTACGAATCGTGACCGGACGGTGTTGCATGGTGGTGACCACGCTCAGGTAGGCCTGATACTGCTCTTCTTCAGTCGGAAGATCGCTGCGTCCGATAAACAAAAATTCACTGCGAAACAAACCAATCCCTGTCGCGCCATTTGCCAAAGCCAACTCAGCCTCATCGGGCAATTCAATGTTGGCTTCTAACGAAATTTGAATACCATCAAGTGTTTCAGCCGCAACATCTTTTAACAAAGACAGCTCAGCGCGCTCGTCGAGGTAGACCTGTTGTAACCGTCGGTACTGCTCAAGTGCCTGCTGTGATGGATTGACCAACACAGCGCCGCTAGCGCCATCAATCACCACCCAATCGCCGTCTGAGACCAGGGCGCGCACATGACCCAAGGCCACCACCGCGGGCACACCTAAGCTGCGCGCTACGATCGCCGTGTGCGAAGTCGCCCCTCCTAAGTCTGTCGCAAAGCCCGCAAAGCGCGCGCCACGCAACCGAATCATGTCTGCTGGCGAAATATCATGCGCCACAACAATTAAGTGATCATCAACATCTACATCATGTTTTATGCCAAGCACTTGCTTTGAACCAGACAGCACCTGCAACACCCGCTCGATCACTTGTCTGACATCCGAGCCGCGTTCGCGCAGGTATTCGTCTTCGATCGCGGCAAACTGCTCAGCTAAGATCTGCCCTTGCGTGGTTAATGCCCACTCGGCGTTGTAGTGTTTGTCTTGAATCAATGCCAGAGCTTGATCTGCGAGTAACGGATCGCATAGCAACATACTGTGCACACTCAGCAAGGCCGCCAACTCGCGCGGTGCGTCGTCAGGCAAGTTGGCTGCCATGTCGTTCATTTCTTGCTGGGTGGTGGTTAGCGCACTCGATAAGCGATTTTTTTCAGAAGCAATCTGCTCAGTCGAGATGCGATAGTGCGAGACCTCAAGCGCGGTCGCGCCCAACACGACGACTCGACCAATGGCGTAGCCGCGTGCCACACCCTGCCCGTACAGGCACAACATCGGGCTGCCCAGTTGAGCAGTGGGTAGCAAGCTATTGGCCTTCACCGAATTTGTCATCAAAAAGCGCCTGGATCGCCTGCAGCGCCTGTTCAGCGTCGCTACCTGAAACCTCGAGCTTGACTGTGCTACCAATGCCGGCAGCTAACATCATCACACCCATAATACTTTTTGCGTTGACACGCTGGGCGCCCTTTGCGATAAAAATCTCGCCACTAAATTGACCTGCCAGTTGCGTGAGTTTGGCAGCTGCACGGGCGTGCAAGCCAAGCTTGTTTGATACAACAATCTCTAACTGTGCCATAAGAAACTTTGCTTCAAAAATATTATGTGGGATGACCTCAGTCTACACGCAACAAGGCGTGTGTGGCACCTGCAAGTGCGCTAGTTGCCACATCCTCAAGACTGCCTTGGCGATAATTGATGGCACGCAGCAACATTGATGCATTAACGCCACCCAACACACAGCATGGCACCCCTGCGGCTTGTACTAAGTGGCTGGCTTGCACTGCAATATTAGAAGGGGTTGCACCCGGGAGGTCTGTGAGTACTAAGACGCCCTCGCCCCGATCTGCTGCAATCAATTGCTGGGCGAGATTAGGCGCGCAGTCAGAAGCGCATTCATTAGGCAAGATGTCAGCAACCTCGACATCGGGCTCATGGCCTAAGACGTGTCTGGCACAAGCCGCAAGCGCAGAGGCTAGCGGAACGTGCGCAACAATCACTATCGCAATCATTTTTATTACCTAGGTCGCAGCAACAGCTCGCTCAAGCGCCAGCACAAAAAACTCAGCCACGTTAAAGCCAGTTTGCTCGGTAATTTCAACAAAGCAAGTCGGGCTTGTGACGTTGATTTCAGTGACGTACTCACCAATGACATCTAAGCCCACCAGCAACAAACCTCGCGTGACTAACTGCGGGGCGATTTCGCGTGCAATTGCCCAGTCACGACCCGTCAGAGGTTGAGCGACCCCACGCCCACCCGCGGCTAAGTTGCCACGTGTTTCGCCAGCCAGAGGAATGCGCGCTAGGCAAAAAGGAACCGGTTCACCACCAATCAACAGAATCCTCTTGTCACCCTGTTTGATTTCAGGGATGTAGCGTTGCGCCATGATTGTGCGCGTGCCATCGTGCGTCAGAGCTTCAAGAATGGCATTTAAGTTCGTTTCGTGCGGCGCTAAACGAAACACCCCAGTGCCACCCATGCCATCAAGGGGCTTAACAATGACGTCATGGTGCTCAATATGAAACGCCTTTAAGCGATTCATGTCACGCGTGACTAAGGTTGGAGTCGTGAATTTTGCAAACTCTGTAATCGCAAGTTTTTCAGGATGATTACGAATCGCGCTACCGCTGTTAAAGACCCGAGCGCCCTGCGCCTCTGCATATTCAAGCATGTGCGTGGCGTAGACGTACTCCATGTCAAAGGGCGGATCTTTGCGCATCAGAACGGCAGAAAACTCTTCTAAAGCCACATCTTTTGCAATCGATTCGTCGTGCCACCAAGCATGACCATGCAGGTCTGCATTCGGCACAAGACTAATCGGTGTGGCATGCGCAAACACCTGCCCGGCTTGAATAAACAAGCCCCCTTGCAAGACAACGCTTAAGTGATGACCACGAGCGACAAGCGCTCGCATCATTGCCACTGAGCTATCTTTGTAAGCTTTTAGCTCTGGCAGAGGATCAATGACAAACAGTACATGCATCATCAAGCGGCTTCTGCTTTGCCTGCCGGGACTTTCTTGCGTGGCGATAACACCATCACCATCTGGCGCCCTTCAAGCTTAGGCATCGCTTCGACTGAAGCCATATCTGTCAGATCGTCACGCACACGCTCAAGGACACGCATACCGAGTTCTTGGTGGGCCATTTCGCGACCACGAAACCGCAACGTGACTTTGGCCTTGTCGCCTTCCTCAAGAAAGCGCTTGAGGTTGCGCAGTTTGACCTGGTAGTCACCTTCGTCGGTGGCAGGCCTAAACTTAACCTCTTTAACCTGAATGATTTTTTGTTTAGCGCGGGCTTCAGCTAAACGTTTTTGTTCTTGATATTTGAACTTGCCGTAATCCATTAACCGGCAAACTGGCGGTTCAGCATTTGGGGCGATTTCAACTAAATCGACGCCCGCTTCTTCTGCCATACGAACAGCTTCTAGTGTATTAACAATACCTAACTGCTCGCCTTCGATTCCTAGTAGACGCACGTCGGGAACGCGGATGTCACCGTTAATGCGATGGGGTTTTTCTGTTGCGATGTTGACGACTCCTGAGGGTTAGGCTGCCTGCGGCGCAGGTAAGCCAGAATTGCGGCGTAAGGCCACATCTTCGTTTAGCAAAGAGGTGAACTGCTCAAAGGGCATTACGCCCAGATCTACACCACCTCGACTACGCACAGCCACAGCCCCAGCCTGACGCTCTTTTTCACCGACCACCAGGATATAAGGGACTTTCTGCATACTGTGTTCACGAATTTTATAGGTGATCTTCTCACCCCGACAATCAGATTCTACTCTAAAGCCTTGTTTTTTCAGGCTTTGTGTGATTTCTGTTGCATATTCAGCAGTAGATTCAGAAATGCAGCAAACAACTGCCTGTACAGGGGCTAGCCAAGCGGGTAAAGCACCCGCGTGATTTTCGATCAACATGCCGATAAAGCGCTCGAACGAACCCAAAATGGCACGATGGAGCATGACCGGTGCGACGCGCTGATCTTGGGCGTCAACGAACTCGGCACCCAAGCGTTGCGGCATCGAAAAGTCAACCTGAATCGTGCCGCACTGCCAATGACGGCCAATTGCATCTTTTAGAGTGTATTCAACTTTGGGGCCGTAAAACGCACCCTCACCAGGAGACACTTCAAAGTCACACCCCGTGCGTCGCAAGCTTTCCATTAAAGCGTTTTCGGCCTTATCCCAGACCTCGTCACTACCAATGCGCTTTTCGGGGCGGGTTGCGACCTTGTACAAAATCTCGGTAAAGCCAAAATCGGCATAGACCTTTTGCAAGAGCGCTGTGTATGTTGCGCACTCATCTTGCATTTGCGCTTCGGTACAGAAGATATGGCCGTCGTCTTGCGTAAAACCACGAACACGCATCATGCCGTGCAACGAACCCGAGGGCTCATTACGGTGGCATTGGCCGAACTCGCCATAGCGCAGCGGTAAATCGCGATAAGAATGCAGACTTGAATTAAAGATTTGAACGTGCCCTGGGCAGTTCATGGGCTTTAAGCCATAAGTACGGCTTTCGGATTCTGTCGTGAACATGTTTTCGCGATAGTTATCCCAATGACCGGTTTTTTTCCAGAGCGAAATATCAAGAATTTGCGGTGCTTTGACTTCTTGATAACCGTTATCGCGATACACGTTACGCATGTATTGCTCGACTTGCTGCCAAATGGCCCAGCCCTTCGGATGCCAAAAAATCAGCCCTGGGCCTTCTTCTTGAAAATGAAACAGATCAAGTTCACGACCAATTTTGCGATGATCGCGAAGCTCGGCCTCTGCAAGCATATGCAGATGCGCGTCTTGATCGTCTTTGTTCGCCCAAGCCGTGCCATAAATACGCTGCAGCATCTCGTT
>CAMEAW010000069.1 GCA_945911685.1 Bordetella parapertussis | reverse complement strand
GCTAGGTGACTCTAGCCCGGCGAGGCACAACAACAACGTGGTTTTGCCGCAACCCGAAGGACCTAAAAAACAAACAAATTCACCCTCTTCAATCTCAAACGAGACGTCTTTCAAAATTTGGGTTGAACCAAAACTCTTACTTAAGTTCGCGACGACGAGTTTGCGGGTGCCACTCACGCTATTTCTTTGCCTCGGTTTTGCCGTCATAGCGTTTGCGCCATTCAGCCAAAATCGCTGGCTGGTTTTCTGAGGCCCAAGCAAAATCATTTTTGATCATGCGACTCGCCAATTCAGGCGGCAAGTTCTGTGCCTTTGGCGTTTTGACCGGATAAGCCACCACTTCGGCACGCGCTGCATAGGCATCCATCGCCGACTCTGAAACAGACCAGTTCACAAAGGTCTGCGCGTCTTTTGGATTTTTGGTGGTCTTCATGATGGCCACGCCTTGCATTTCCCAACCGATACCATCGGTGGGGATAATGACGTCAATCGGAGCACCCATGGTCTTTAGGTTCGCACCACGCAAGGGCAACGAAATCCCGATCACATACTCACCAGCGGCAGCTTGCTCGCAAGGCTTAGAGCCCGAATGCGAGTAAGACGCGATATTTTGATGCAGGCCATCCATAAACGCCCAGGCCTTGTCTTTGCCCATGATCTGCAACCAACCAGAGACATTCAAAAAACCAGTGCCTGACGAAGCAGGATTAGGCATCACAATCTGGCCTTTATAAATCGGCTTGGTGAGGTCATCCCATTTTTCGGGAGGTGGTATATTTTTTTTCTTAGCCTCGATGGTGTTGAAGCAGATCGCAGCACCAAAGCCCCACAAGCCAGTCCAGTTTGGTGGGTCGCGCTTGTCACGAAACTTTTCGTCAAGCTTTTCAACACCAACGGGGCGGTAGGGCAAGAACAAATTCATCGCATCAAGCGTCATCAAATTTGAAGCGGCATGACCAAAAAAAAGATCATGGCGAGGATTGTCTTTTTCAGCAATCGCCCGCGCCTGAATCACGCCCGTCGAGTCTCGTACCCAATTGATCTTAATGTCGGGATGAGCTTTACTAAACCGCGCGGCAAAGTTCTTTAAATTGTCGCCCTCGACAGAACTATAAATCGTTAACTCACCAGCACCTGCTACTGCGCTCGTCACTACGCAGGCAATTGCCAGAGATATTCTTAATTTGAAAGATCGACCCGTCTTTAATAGATACTGTGCAGTCATGGTGCGAAGCCCTTTAATTGATATAAAAATTAAACTGAACCGACATTAACCACTAAATATGACCGAAACATGACGCCTACCGCTGCGCGCGGGCATGCGCCAGTACGCACAACAGTTCAAACATCATGGTCATCCCAACCAAAGCCGTATTGCCAGAGGGGTCGAACGGGGGGGATACCTCTACCACATCACCCCCAATTAGATTCAACCCTTGCAAGCCACGAAGCAATTGTTGTGCCTGATACGTCGTCGCACCACCAATCTCTGGCGTGCCCGTGCCCGGCGCGTATACGGGATCTAAAAAGTCCACATCGAAGCTCACGTAAGTTGGACCCGTGCCCACCACTTGGTGCGCCAGGTCGATCACCCCTTGAGTGCCAAGCGCGTGATATTCGTCGATATCGACGACTCGAATGCCTTGCTCGATGCCCCAGTTATTTTCACTATCGTTGTACAAGGCACCGCGAATGCCAATCTGGATTGTGCGCGTTGGATCAAGCAGCCCCTCCTCGATCGCTCGGCGAAACGGCGTGCCATGCGTGTATTTGCTGCCACCAAAATAGCGATCCCAGGTATCAGTGTGCGCATCAAAGTGCACCATGCCAACGGGGCGATCTTTTGCGATCGCGCGCATAACAGGCAAGGTCACTAAGTGGTCCCCACCCGCAGCCAAGGGGATCATATTTTTTTCGTGTAATTGCTCAACAAAACTCTGCACCCGTGCGAGTGTGTCTTCGAGGTCAACGGGATTGACTGGGGTATCGCCAAGATCTGCACAATTGCATAACTCAAACGGATTGATACCCGACGCACGGTTCACGTTACGAGCGAGCGTCGACAAATCACGGATTTGACGAGGCCCGTGCCGCGCACCTGCGCGATTAGTGGTGCCGCCGTCCCATGGTATTCCGAACAGGCCAATATCAACTTCGTCGATACTTGGGTGATCAAACTCTAAAAACGGTAAGCGCATAAACGTGGCGATGCCCGCAAAACGAGGCATCACTGTACCGGTGATCGGCGCAAACAGCTTGTTTTTAGTATTCGATTGACTCATAACCGACCAGGCCTTTAGGGTCTAAATACGTAACGGGAGCGAGTAAAGTAACCGAACGGATGCGACTTGCAAACACCCGCGTCCTAACCCGACAAACTACACGTATGTCAGTTTCAACCCCGTGATTTTGCACCATTTTGGACCGCACTCATGCCCTCACTTTGTGCATATCTCTAGTCGTTTGTGCATATACTGCTGGTGAAGGTACCTGCCGCTATACTAAAAAAATAAAATCCAATATCGAGACGACTATGACTAGACAAGCTGCGTTAAAGCATAAATTTCTTGGACACGTACTTTGCGGGGCACTGCTCATTAGCAGCAGCTTGGCCATTTCGCAAGCCGTCGCCCAAGAGTACCCAAACAAACCCGTCACCCTTGTCGTGAGTTACCCGCCCGGGGGCTCTAACGACCTGACCGCTCGCGCCATTGCGCCCGCGCTAGGTGAAGCGCTTGGCACCACAATCGTGATCGAGAACAAACCCGGCGCTGCCGGCATGATCTCGGGCACCTACGTGTCGCGCGCCGCACCCGATGGCTACATGATTTTGCTTGGTAGCCTAAGCCCAATTATTGTTTCGCCACAAGCGGCAAAGACTCCACCTTTTAATACGCCCGTTGATTTTCGTGCGATCAATCGTGTGGGTTCTACACCGCTAGGGATTGCGATGGGCCCGACTCTGCCAAACGTCAAGAGCATTGCCGATCTCATTGCGGTCTCTAAAACGCGCGATGTCACCTTGTCGTCTGCTGGCACGGGTGGCGTGTCGCACCTGACGATTGAGTTGTTGCAAGCGGCTTCTAAAGGGCGCCTGGTTCACGTGCCGTACAAGGGCGCAGGGCCTGCGGTAACGGATACCGTTGCGGGCCACGTTGACGGGATCGTGATGGATATTTCGCCCTTGATGCCAATGATGGCTGATGGACGACTGAAAGGGATCGCCGTGACCAGCCCCGAACGCATGAACTTTTTACCTAACCTCGCACCGGTCGGTGACTTTTTACCTGGCTTTAGTGCGGTGAACTGGCTGGGGCTTTTTGTGCCAGTCAAAACGCCTGAGCCGGTCGTGGCAAAAATCAACGTGGCGATTATGAAAACAATTGCGCGCGCCGATGTTAGGGCTAAGCTCGAAGCGGCAGGCATTATGCCCTCAAGCATGGAGAACCCCGCTGCGTTTCAAGCCTATGTGAATGCAGAGTACTCTCGCTGGGGCAAGATTTTGCAAGACGCAAAGATTGAAAAGCAGGATTGATCAGAAAGTAAAGTTGCCCCCTTCTCTGCCAGAGCTTATTCAGCCGCGGCAGAGGTATGTGTGTCGACTCAGCGCTTTCCCACTAAGGCATAGGCTTCGATTTCGCCCAAGCCCTTACACTGAATTAATCCATTTTTTGAAAAAATATAATTGTCTTGCAGCTGCTCATGCGTCATTGCCGAGATCTGGATGGTGCCTGGAGCTGCGGTTGACTCCATGCGACTTGCGGTATTGACCGTATAAAACTCTTTAAACAAGCCCGCGATTAAAGATAAGTTATCAGGCGCATCGTCAATCACCAAAATGATCGGTTTGGCGGCGCTTAGTGAGGCCAGATACTGCAAGAAACTCTTACATTTTGCAATGTTGGCTTTTTGAAGCGCCGGTCAATGCGACCCAATTGAGTGTTTTTGGAAGCACTCGGTGGTTAGGTGTCGGTTAAGCAACCGAACGGCAACCCGAGAACCCAATCCACCTTAACAACGGAAAAGGGCTACAGACCGAAATCTGTAACCCTTTGATAATACTGGTGCGCCCGGCAGGATTCGAACCTACGACCCCCTGGTTCGTAGCCAGGTACTCTATCCATCTGAGCTACGGGCGCCTTTAAGACAAGACCAAGAGTATAGCAGTTTTTTAGCCCGAGATACGGGGGATCTTGGCCGCCTTAATTGCTCGACCCATCTCGATGTAGCCCTTCTCTAAAATCTCTAGGTATTGCTTGGCTGACAGGGAGGCTGGATCAACGCCCATTTGTGTCATACGGGCGCTTAAAGCGGGGTCGCTCATCGACTTGAGCGTGGCATCTTCAAGCACCTTCACAATCGCAGCCGGTGTGCCTTTAGGCACAGCTAAGCCCAGCCACGAATCGATTTCGATGTCAAAGCCTTGCTCTTTAATCGTCTTGATATCAGGAAATTCAGGCCACCGCATCGGGCTGGCCGATGCCAACATGCGCAATTTACCTGCCTTGATATGAGGAATGAGATCAGGCGGATTTTGCACAATCACCTGCACGTTTTTGCTTAACAGTGCGGTCACCGCTTCGCCACCAGACTTGTACGAAATATGTTCAAACTTGGCACCCGCTAAACGCGTCAACTCAAAGATCGCAAGGTTATTAGGCGCTGAGGTTGTGCCAAAAAATAAACCCTTACCTTCTTTTGCAGCCGCAATCAGGTCATCAAGCGTTTGGTACGGCGAATCGGCATTCACTGCAATCCCATAACGAAAGCGACCAAACCCGGCCACAAATTCAAAATCTTTCATGGTGTAGGTCAAATCCATCAAGTGCGGCATGATCGCAACAGTTGAATAGGTGACGACACCGACCTGATAGCCATCAGGCTTTTGACGTGCGATATAGGCGGGGGTCAAGGTACCCAAGGCACCGGGCTTGTTTTGCACAACGATCGATTTACCTAAAATCTTTTCCATCGTTTGCGCCAACGCGCGAGTGGCCACATCGGTGGTGCCACCGGCACCATAGTTCACGATCATGTTCACTTCGTGTGCCGGAAAACTTTGCGCAACTACCGACGACGTTAAAACTGAGCAGCCTAACAAGGCTGCAAAACCAAACCATTTACGACTGATGATATTTTTCATTTTTGTCTCTCGTAGTTTTAAGTAATAGCGTGGCCGATTGAAGATCACGACATAAAGAAGCCACCATTAATATCTATGGTCGCCCCGTTGATAAAGCCGCTACTGTCTGCACACAAAAAGGCAATTGAGGCGCCGACTTCGTCTGCAGTGCCTAAGCGCCTGACTGGGATTTGCTCTGCATAGCGTTGGTTCACCGCTTCGCCCGCCTGCATCGCCATCTCAGTCAAGATACGACCGGGCGCCACACAGTTCGCGGTCACACCAAAGGGGCCCATCTCTGAAGCGATCGCACGCATCAAGCCAAGAATGCCAGCCTTTGAGGCCATGTAGCTTGGGCCGGCCACAACAGATTTACTGCGCCCCGCTAAAGACGACACACTGACAATACGGCCAAAGCCTTGGGCTTTCATGTCGGGTAAAAATAACTGCGTGATCTGCATGACCGTCGTCAAATTCACGAGCAGCACCTTTGACCATTCTTGTATGGTGACGTCAAGGATACCGTTGGATAGACCATCGGCACGCTTCGGCGAGATCCCAGCGTTATTGACCAGAATAGACACGGTACCAAAGCGCTGCTTGATCTGCCCGTGCAAACGCGTCATAAAGGCCATGTCAGTCACGTCTGCCTGAAAGGCAATCGCCTGCTCATCGGTAATACCAAGTTGTTCAAGATCGATCGGCAAGCGATCAACCATCACGACAAACCGACCTTCAGCAATCAATGCTTGGCTAGTGCCCAACCCAATGCCTTTTGCGGCACCCGTGACTAAAGCTATTTTCTTGTTCATGCTTCTAAGGCCGCCGTATAAGCTGTGATGGGAGGGAAGGCGTTTTCATCGGTCATCACTTCAATCAGAGTCGTGACATCGCTCGCACGCGCAGCGTCAAGCGCTTGATTCAGTTGCTCGGGATCTGTGACACGAATACCGTTACAGCCACAGTTGCGTGCGATCGCAGCGTGATCAACGGGGTAAAAATCGACTGCACTGGTGTGAGTGCCAAACTTCACGTTTTCGGCGTGTTTTTGGTATCCCAAAATCCCATTGTTTAAAACAATGAGCGTCACCTTCAAGCCCATGCGGCGTGCAGTCTCTAGCTCTGACCAGACGTGTCCAAACCCACCATCACCCGCCAGGCAATACACCTCTGATTGCGGGCGTGCAACTTTGGCACCCAAGGCCATCGGAAAGCCCCAGCCCAAGCCAGCTAACCCACGGGGCGTAATAAAGCGCATGCCGCTTTTGACTGAGGTCAAACAGTTTGAGATCCAGATCGATGAGTAGCTGGCATCCGCCACCATCACTGTGTCGCCGGTTAGGCGTTTTTGCAACTCGTGCATGACGCGCTCTGGACGGATTGGGGACTGCGCTGACAAACGAACCGGCGCTGATTCTTTTAAATAGACCTCACGCGCAGCTTGAATACTTGCCTCAAGTGCGGGTCGCTGCGCGCGACGTTTTGATAGATCAAGTTTGCCAAGAGCTTCGGCCAACGCATCGAGTGTCAACCCTGCATCACCTACCAAACGCGTTGCCTCGTAATTGCGACCCACTTCAGTGCCGTCGATATCCAAGTGAATGTAATGTGCATTTTTTGGATATAGCTGCCACGAATCAGTGCCATTTTGATTGGTACGATTGCCCACCAACAGAATCACATCGGCTTCGGTGACTAGCTTGCGTTGATAGCGCGTCGCACCGTTTGGCCCCATAAAATAGCCAACCACACCTACGGCAAGTGCATGACGCTCATCAACCGTACCCTTACCCATCACGGTAGTGGCCACCGGCAAGTGTCCTTCATCCATCAGGCGCGTCAATGCGGCGTGGCCATGCGACAGATGCACACCGCCCCCGGCAATCACAAGCGGGCGCTCAGCTTTTGCTAGCAATTCAGCGGCATGGCGCACTGCATCGGGTGAAGCAACCGTTGGGTCTAGGGGATACTGCCCCAAACACGCTGTACGCGTTGAAGGAACCAACGGTTCGGTCAGCAGATCACTCGGGAACAACAACACCACAGGCCCGGGGCGCCCCGAACAAGCCATCGTAAACGCCTGATCAATGTAATCATCGACGCGGCTAGGTTCATTGACGCGACGTACCCATTTCGAGACGGCGCTGAACATGCCAATGTGATCTAAATCTTGAAACGCATTTTTATCGGTTTGCAGGCGACTCACATCTTGAACCAGGGCAATCACTGGGATCGACGCCTTAAGCGCCTCGGCAAGGGGAGCCACTAACAATGCTGCGGCAGGGCCATTTTGTGCCGTCACAATCCCTGGTTTACCGGTCAGCCTTGCATACGCATCAGCCATATAACCACCAGCGTTTTCGGTGCGATACACAATCTGCTTGATACCACCTGCTTCAGCCGACAACTGAAACATGGTGGGCAGACTTTGGCCAAAGGTGCATTCAACACCATGCCGTTTGAGGGCGCGCACGATCGCGTGCCCCACTGACTCGTGCACATTGAGCCCAGTAACAGTCAAGGGGGTAGGAATGGGTTTAGGCGTATTCATCGGGTTCCTGACAAAGATCAAGTCTTTGAGCGTGCGTTGTCTCGTGATTCGTTTTTGCGTCTTATGTTGACTACCTATTCTTTATACGACACTTTGGTGCGTTTGGCATCTGTTCTGCGCAACCAAACACTAAAGCCTACTGACTTTTTCTTAGGCGCGTGGTGCCCACGCGACTCTGTGGCTAAATCATCCCAAAGGGCGGTTGAGAGAACCGCTCGAAATCGTGAGACTCAATACCTGCTGACAAGCGTTAAGTACCTGCTCGGGCGTCACATTTTTGATCTCGCAGGTGCCATCTTGCGGCAAGACGTCGACGCTGGTTTCACGCGCCCAAAACCATTCGCGATTACTTTCATGAAAAACGCCTACGTAAGGCACACCCGCAAATTGCGCCAAATGCGACGGGCCGCAATCATTTGCCACTGCAAGTTTGGCACCCATCACCGCTTCGGCAATTTCGGATAAAGGCCGAGTCATGAGATACACAAAGTCGCTGCGCCCAAGGCTTTGTAACCAGCGATGTTGCTCAGCTTCGTCTGGCCCCATCACAAAACAAAAACTGGCTTGAGGCATGAGCGTCGACTTCAGTAAGTCAGCCAGCGCAACATAATGCTCGATCGGCCAGCGTTTGTAATCACCGGCACCACCGCCTGGCATTAAGACTATCTGTGGGGCATTTGTGTCACCAGCGCTAGGTGGGTGAGCGCTTGGTTCGCTGAGTCGTGAACGACTATCAGACGCATCGTTTGCGTGTGCGAGTTCAGACGACCTAGCGGTTGAGACCTGGCCTTCGAGGGCGGCTAAGACTTGCACACACTGTCGCGCCGCTTGAGCAGCATCAAAATCTTTAAAGGCTGCTAGTACACGCAAATTTGCGAGTCCCATATATTCAGAAAAATCTTTACGGTGCGAGTGGGTCCAGACAAAATCTGTGACGCGTTTGTTTTTAAAACCAAGCCGAAGCTTAGGCCGTTTAAGCAAAGCGGCGATCCCGTATTTTTCACTGGCAAAGTGTAAGGCGATGACCAGATCTGCTTCGCCATCCATCGCCCGATACACTTCCGGTAACTTGTCTGCCTGCGTAAACGCATCGACCCACGGCAAGGTCAGATAGTACTGACTCACGGCGTCTTGTGCGACAACCCGCAGATGGCACGCGGGCCAAAACTGTTTAATTTGATAGAGCAGCGGATAAGACACAATTTGTGTCCCTAGAAACCGCATACTTCGGATGAAAACAATGACGTTTTTCACAATAAGGCTAACGCAACTCGATAGGTGATGAATGCGGCAAGATACGCCCGAACGCTGGCCATTAAATGAGAATTGTTATTATTTCAAATGATACCAGTAGTTCTATAGTGAAGGCTCTGCCGTCAACACCGTTTTCGTACATCTCGCCTTTCTCAACCTTGATTCAGATCAGGCACCACACACTATGCAGAGCACCGCGAACTCAAACAAAATTGCCACGCAGTTACTCAAGGCGATCTGGCATGCAGCACAGGGCAATGAACACCTGTTGAATCGAGTGACATTCAACGGCGCGGGCGAACTACCCTCGGTCTTCGCGGTCACAGATTTGGCAGCCGCTTCTATGGGCGCTGCCGGGCTTGCGCTCAGCTCTTTACTGGATGCAATGGATTCGACGGTGACGCGTGATTCAACTGACATTGTGTCAGCATTCGCTGGGGTAGGAGCAGCATTCAAGCCTAGTGCGACACCAACAAGTCGCACCACCTCAATAAAAACTGTCACTGTCGACCGTCGCCTCGCCTCTTGTTGGTTTGCGTACTCGTTGCGCCCCATTGGCTGGCAGCCTTCGTCTGCCGAAGATTTCGTGATGGGCGATTATGAAACAAGTGACGGTTGGATCCGGCTACATACCAACGCTCCACATCATCGCGCGGCAGCACTAAGGGCGTTAAAACTCACTGCGCCCTCTGGGCGCGCCGACGTTGCTCGAGCCGTGGCTGTCTGGCCAGCTGATGCCCTTGAGACCAAGGTTTTAGCCGAGGGAGGCTGCGCCGCGACAATGCGGTCGTGGCAAGACTGGCAAGCACATCCTCACGGTCAAGCCGTACTGAGCGAACCGCTGTTACATTGGCAGTCTGGCGCGGTGATCGCAAAGCCACTCTGGTCATTCAACCGCAGTCGTCCCTTGCAAGGACTCAAGGTGCTTGATATGACACGCGTGTTGGCAGGTCCTTCTGCCACTCGCATGCTTGCGGGGTTAGGGGCTGAGGTCTTGCGTGTCGATCCGCCTTGGTGGGATGAGCCCACACTCGCACCAGAAATGACACTCGGTAAACGTTGCACGCGTCTTGATTTACGCAATCCGTCTGACCGCGAACGTTGGATCAGCTTACTGAGCGAGGCCGACGTGCTTGTGCACGGCTATCGCAGCGATGCATTCGCAACGTTAGGGCTCGATGCCGAGCAACGACAAAAAATCAGACCAGGCTTAGTGGATGTCTCTCTAGACGCTTACGGCTTTACTGGCCCCTGGAAAAATCGCCGCGGCTTTGATAGCCTAGTGCAAATGAGTATGGGCATTGCGCACGCGGGGCAACAACTCGCGGGCAGTTCTAAACCAAAACCTCTACCAGTACAGGCGCTTGATCACGCGACTGGTTATATCTTGGCAACCGCTGCGTTGCGCGGCCTTGAGATACGGCTCAGAACAGCTACTGGGAGCATTGCACGTGCATCCCTTGCGCGAACGGGTGCACTGCTCATGACGACCCTGAACCACCCAGAAAAAAACAATCAGGTGTTAGCGCCAGAAACAGAGTCAGATCAAGCCCCAGCAATCGAAGACACCTACTGGGGTGCTGCACGGCGACTGCACTGGCCCGTTGATCTCTCAGGGATCAACATGCAATGGGATCAACCCTCTGGGCCGTTGGGCAGTAGCGAAGCAGCGTGGACGCGTTAATGCTTGTGGCGATTCAGCCTTCGCTCAACCAGAAAGAACCCATATTGCATCAACAACGCTAACACCGCAGAGGGAATCGCACCCGCCAAGAGCATAGACGTGTTGTTTAACGCCAAGCCTTGAGCAATACGTTCGCCAAACCCGCCGGCACCCACAAAGGCAGCAATAGTCGCTGTGCCAACACTCAGCACTGCAGAGACCTTGATACCACTCAAAATCATTGTGCGCGCCAAAGGCAACTCAATGAGGCAGAGTTGATCACGAGCACTTAAGCCTAACGCTTTTGCCGCCTGACGCATGGAGTACGAAATCTCGCTAAGCCCAGCATGCGTGCTTTGGATAATGGGCAGTAGCGCGTATAAAAAGAGCGCCACGATCGCTGGGATTGTTCCGATCAAGCCAAACAAAGTAATCAAAAAAGCTAACAAAGCCAGTGAAGGAATCGTTTGAATCACATTCGTCACCGACAAAACAATTTGTCCTGCCTTTGGCCGATAAAAACTTAACACGCCCAAAGGGATTCCGACCACGATCGCCAACAGCAGCGACACGAACACTAAAAACAGATGCTGGGCACTCAACCGCAAAAAATCAGGGCCCAGTAGCGTATCGATAAAGTTTTGCAGCGTTGAACCGCGCGCGCTCGACTCGACGTTACCGCTCAGAACCGCCGCGTCTTTCTTTTCACCCTGAGCTTGCCGTTGCAAGAAATCCTGCGCGACGACTGCGAAAGGCTGGCCGTCTATTTCAGCGCGTGAATTCAACTCACGCATCGTCTGTTGAGAGATTGTGTTCTGTAACGCCGAGATGACTTTCCACGAGGCTGAGAACTTAGTCGGAACGTCTAGACGGTACAACAAAAGTGCGTCATACGTCGGAAAAAAATTCAACTCATCTTGCAGTACAACCAAGCCCTCGCGCAACAACTTCGAATCAGTGCCATAGGCATCCATCACATCGATTTGTCGCGCCCGAATAGCTTCATACGCCAACCCGTGATCCAAGCCCTTGGGTGAGAGTTTGCTCAACTGGTATCGATTGGCCAAGCCCTTCCAGCCATCGCTGCGACCAATGAACTCATGCGACAAGCCCAAAACTAAGCTTGGGTGTTTCGCTAAGTCGGAAATAGTACGCAGTTGTAATTTTTCGGCAACGTCACGACGAACCGCCAAGACATATGAGTTATCAAAGCCAAGCAAGACACCTGCTTGAAGCCCGCTTGGCAAGAGGCGTGCGTTGATCTCTGCAAGGGATAAGACCTGTTCGGTTTTTAAAATTTCGCGCGTAATGGTGCCGGTGTATTCAGGATAGAGATCTATTTCACCGCTGCGTAAAGCCGATAACAAAATACCGGTATTACCCATACCAGACTTCAATACGACACGGTCGTGGCCGGCAGCGGAAACGGCTTGGCTGACAATCTCGCCAAGAATATACGACTCGGTAAAACGCTTTGAGCCCACCACTAAGGGCTGAGCAAGCGACGCCTGCGCCAGCGTTAACGCCAAGACGACACAAGAGCCAAGCCATCCAAGCCAAGCGCTAAGCGTGAGCAAGCCTCGCCGCGCCACAGGTGACCGAGCGGACGTCATTTTTGTGGCCCGCGCCAATAGCCAAGCTTGAGCATTACTCGATCAACAGGCGCGTTGCTTGCGCCTCGCCAATGCTACCAATTACGGCAGCGTCGTTAAAACCATGTCGACCAAAGACTGCTAATACCTCAGGTACGGCCTCAGGCGAACAGCACACCAACAACCCACCGCTTGTTTGCGGGTCAGATAACAAGGTCTGGCAATCAGCAGGCAGGCCCGCCGCAAGCTTGATCTCGTTACCGTAGCCTTCCCAATTACGACCCGAGGCACCTGTCACCATCCCAGCTTTAATCAGGGCCGATACGTTAGGCAGCAAAGGAACATCTGCCCACTTGATGTGCGCGCTTAACTTAGCGCCACGAGCAATCTCTAGTGCATGACCAGCCAGACCAAAGCCTGTGACATCGGTCAATGCGTGCACACCCGACAACTCGGCGAGTTCAGGGCCTGGGGTGTTGAGCTTGGTTGCATTAGAAAGCATCGATTCATAACCGGTTGCATCTAACGCTTCTTTTTTGAGCGCAGCCGATAAAATCCCGACACCAATGGGTTTACCAAGCACCATCACGTCACCTTTGCGCGCACCGTCATTACGTTTGACGCGATCAGGATGAATCAAGCCCAAGACCACCAAGCCATAGATGGGCTCGACTGAATCAATCGTGTGACCACCCGCGATCGGGATACCTGCGGTGTTACATACAGAGGCACCACCGGCAAGGATTTTTCCGATTGTGTCGGTGGATAACACATTGATCGGCATGCCAACCAAGGCAAGCGCCAAAATCGGTTTGCCGCCCATGGCATAGACATCGCTAATCGCATTGGTGGCTGCGATACGACCGAAGTCATAAGGATCGTCAACAATCGGCATAAAAAAATCAGTCGTTGCGATCAACGCTTGTTCATCGTTGATTTTGTAGACGGCCGCATCATCTGCCGTCGCGATCCCTACCATCAACTCTTTCGGAATCGGCATTTGCAAGGTGCCTTTTAAAATCTCAGACAACACTGCAGGCGCGATTTTGCAGCCACAGCCGCCGCCATGCGAAAGTGAGGTCAGACGAGGTTCATTGTTAGCCATGTA
>CAMEAW010000068.1 GCA_945911685.1 Bordetella parapertussis | reverse complement strand
ACCTAGAGGATTCCAGTCATGATTCGTCATTTGTTTTCGCAATGCTGCGTTGCGATCGTTGCGTTACTCAGCCTACCTGCCAGCGTTTTTGCGAACCCAACCTGGCCCGCATCACCGATACATATGGTGGTGCCGTTTCCACCCGGAGGCAGTAATGATGTCATCGCTAGACGTTTAGCTGATGGTCTGAGTAAAGCCTTTGGTCAGACTGTCGTGGTTGAAAATAAAGGCGGAGGAGCCGGTACGATTGGTTCGCAAGCGGTAGCAACCTCAAAGCCAGACGGGTATACATTCCTGTTTATTTCTAGCTCGCTTGCAACGTCGGCGGCTGTGCAACAAACACCATACGATCCGCCTAAAGCGTTCATGGGCGTGGCGCAAGTCGCGCGCTCGCCCTTTGTCGTGCTCACCAGTAAAGAGTTTCCCGCTAAAGACATCAAAGAGCTGATCGCTTACGCAAAGGCGAATCCCCGCAAAATGAATTTTGGCAGTGCTGGTTTGGGTGACAGCACGCAGATGGCGACCGAGCTCTTTAACGATATCTTTGATATTAAAATGACTGCTGTACCGTATAAAGGGATTTCACCGGCTCAATTAGACTTGGTGGCGGGACGACTCGATATGATTATCACCACGATTGCGTCGATTAAGGGTAACGCTGCCGACAGCTTGCCAAAGCTAGCTTTCACTGGCGCAAAGCGTGAGCCAGACTATCCAAATATTCCGACTGTGATTGAGGCGACCGGGACACAGTACGAAGTGGATGTTTGGTGGGGACTGTTCGCACCTGCGGGTATTCCGGTGGCAATCTTGCAAAAGATGAATGCTGCGGTCAATAAGATCGTCAACGACGCAGCGTTTGCTGAATTTTTAAAAACAGTTGGCGCTTCTCCCGCTATCGGCACGCCAGAGGCCTTTCAGCAATTGTTAGTCAAAGACTTAGAGCGCTGGCGGGCGATTGCTAAGCGTGCTGGTGTGCAGAACTAGGAGACACGCGATGAGTGATCATGCGCAGCAGACCGATATCGAGGCAATACAGGTGGCGTTGAAACAAACCGGTGAACTTTTGCACGGTATCGTTTCTCGCTCTGACATTAAGCAAATTTCTGCAGAAGTCTTACGACTGAACGAGGCCGTGCGGCGCGGCGCGGCAGGGCGTATTCAAAGCGGAGATCACCCGCAAGATTTTGCGATGATGCTGTTGGCTGAGGCAGATGATACGAATCGGGTGAGCTGAAGATGATGCCATTACCGTTAAATCAGCCTACCGATATTCTTGAGGCCTCAATCACAGAAGTGGGTGCCCGTCTAAGACGCAAAGAATTAAGTGCTGAACAGCTTACCCGACACGCACTCGACCGCGCGGTACAGACTCAACCGATGCTCAACGCGTTTATCGACATCTGGGCAGACAGCGCGATCGCTCAGGCAAAACAGCTCGACCTCGAGGCTGCCTCAGGAAAATGGCGAGGGCCTTTGCATGGGATTCCGCTGGCGCACAAAGACTGCTTTGAGCGGCAGGGCTTGCCTATGACGGTTGGGTCAAAAGTGACGGGCGCTGATCTGGGGCGCGTGACCGCTACTGCGCTACAGAGGCTCAGCGAGGCCGGCGCGGTAGATTTGGGCCCGTTGAATATGAACGAAATGGTGGCCGGGCCAACCGGGCAGAATCCGCACTTCGGTGATTGTCGTAACAGCTGGGATTTAGACCGTATTTCGGGTGGGTCGTCGAGCGGTTCGGGTGCAGCGGTGGGTGCGGGGGTCATCTACGGCGCGCTTGCCTCTGATACGGGCGGCTCAACGCGTTTGCCAGCATCGATGAATGGATTATTTGGCCTGAAGGGCACTTACGGCCGTGTGTCTCGAGCCGGTTGTTTTCCAAGGGCATTTTCACTGGATTGTGTCGGCCCCATTGCGCGCTCGGCCCAAGATTGCGCCGTCTTGCTACAGGTTTTAGCCGGTTGGGATCCGCGAGACGCCTCGAGCCTTGAGGCACCCGTACCCAACTATATTTCGTCCCTCGAGACCGCGGGTCGCGCAAGCCGCTGGGCAGTCTTGGAAGGAATCGCTCCCTGTCATCCAGACATTACCCGAGTTTTTGAGTCATTCATCGAAGTGATTCAAACAAGATACGGTCAGGTCGGTCGGGTGCAGTCCAACGAGATTGCTACGTGTTACGCCATGGCGGACGTCTTTTCAAAAGTTGAAGCCGCAACCTTACATGGTCACTGGATGCGCGAGCGACGTGATCTCTATTCGCAAGCCGTTTTTTCAAGAACAGAGCCGGGTTTGCATGTGCCCGCGGTACGCTATCTAGAAGCGCTTCAGATGCGCGCCAAAATACTGCACGAGTTTTTGCATGGCACGATGCAAGATCTAGACGTGTTGGTTTGCCCGACCATGCCGATACCCGTTCCAACGCATGAAGAAGCTGATGTCGAAACCCCTGGCAAGGTCTTTGGCGTGGTCACTGCGTTAACACCGCTGGTGCGCCCCTTCAATTATTTAGGGCTTCCCTCACTCACGATGCCCATTGGCGTCGATCGTGCAGGGATGCCGATCGGTGCGCAACTTGTGGGCAGGCCTTTCGCAGAGGCTCGGCTGTTGTCGGTCGCCCACCAGCTCTCAAAAGATATCGCTTGGGATCGTTTAGCTTGCATGCAAAGAGCGCAAGCGCTAAAGGTAGAAAAGTCATGAGTATGCTGTGGGATCAGTTTTTAACAGAAGCGGATAAAGCGGTACTTGCTCGCGGAAAATTCGGTCGCCGCATGGGCTTTGGCCAACAGCCGGTTGTCTTAGTGATCGACGCGCAGCGCTACATGGTTGGCGAGGCAGAAGTTGAAAACAGTTGGCCGTCAAGCTGCGGTGAAGTTGGGCGCGAAGCGATGCGACACATCGCGCAGGTTGTGCGCACAGCCCAACTTGCCGAAGTGCCCTGTATCTTTACGCGGTTTGAAATAGACCCCTCAGGCATTGACATGGGCGTCTACCAACGGAAGAGGGATTTGCTAGAGTCGGATAGATGGTGCTTAGCAGGTAGCTTGGGGGCAGAACTTTCACCACTACTGGTACCGGCAGCGCGTGACCTTGTTTTTGTAAAAAAGAAACCGAGCGGTTTTCATGGCACGCCCCTATTAGGCTACCTTATCGACCGCGGTATCGATACTGTGATCGTTGTGGGTGGGGCAACAAGTAACTGCATCCGTGCAACCGTCTTTGATTGTGCGTCGTATAACTATCGTGCGATCGTCCCGCAAGAAGCTGTTTTTGATCGCATCCCAATTTCACACGCGATTTCTCTTTTTGATATGGATCGCCAGTTCGCGGATGTTTTACCAACACCCGAGGTCATCGAGTATTTGTCAGCCTGCCGCAGCGGACGTTTTGAGGCAGGCAAAAGTATTTGAGCATTTTAAGATTTTAGGTCTATCGCAAGAATGGTATCGGATAGTTTTGTCTAGTAGCAATCCTTCAATTGCATTTGCTTACATTTATAGAAAACCATAGAAAAATATGAAAAATTTAATTGTCCGTAATATTGCTACCTCGCTGCTCGCGACTCTGTGCGCAGGTCTACTTTGTGCCTCAGCTTCGGCACAGACCGTGCAATGGCCGACGCGCTCGATCAAATTGGTGATTCCGTTTGGTGCGGGCGGAGGTACCGACGTGATTGGTCGCTTTTTAGCGCAAAAATTTACAGAAGGTCTTGGCCAAACCGTGGTGGTTGAAAATCGCCCCGGAGCGGGTGGCAGCCTTGGTAGCGCCGAGGTTGCGCGCGCGCCTGCTGATGGCTACACGATACTGATGGGTTCGAGCTCAACGCATGGCATTAATCCTGGCATGTACGCCAAGCTTCCTTACGACCCGCTCAAAGATTTTGAACCGATCGGCTTGATCGCGACCAATTTGTTTGTAATGTCTGTACCCAAAGATTCACCGGTAAAAACGGTCGCCGAGTTAGTGAGTCTCTCGAAGGCCTCGCCTGGCCAGTTCGATTACGCCTCCTCCGGAAACGGCACCACCAGCCATCTTGCAGCTGCTTTATTTATTTCGATGTCTGGTGCCAAGCTCACGCATATCCCTTACAAAAGTAATGTGCCCGGTCTGACAGATTTGATGGCGGGCCGTGTGGCGATGATGTTTGACAATATTACGGCGATGCAAACGCAGATTAACGCCGGAACAATTCGTCCACTTGCGACGACCGGCTTAAAGCGTAATGTGGTATTCAAGGATGTACCGACTTTAGATGAGGCTGGCGTCAAGGGCTATGACCTGAGAGGCTGGTTTTGTTTGCTCGCACCGGCAGGCACCCCTATTGCGATTGTGACCAAGCTTAATCAAGAACTCGTTAGAGTGATTGCGCTGCCCGAGGTCGCAGAAAAGTTGGTGTCTTTGGGTGCAGACCCTGAAACCAGTTCACCCCAAGAACTGCAAAAATTGATCGCTTCTGAAATGATCAAATATAAAAAGATTATCGATATTGCGGGCGCAAAGGTAGAGTGATACTTGCCTCTTTATCGGATTTGCCCGTAAAACTTCGCAGTTCAGGGCGGGGATGTAAGCGCGGAAGGCGCACGCGTAGGCTCCTTGCTCATGGGCCTATAGCTGTGACAAATTGTTGCACTTCTTCTTGTGCTGATGTGGTGAGAAATTGAGATAATTTCGGTATCGCACTTAAGGAGTTGTTTAAATGGAAGCTAGAGTTGTTGCATTAGAAGAGTTTGCGATTGAAACTCGGGATCGGTTAGCACGTATCGAAACGCGGCTGGGCACTTTTGTGACCAAAGCCGATTTACATCAAGAACTTCATTCTATGACTTGGAAGTTACTGGGCGGGGCCATGAGTGGGGCCACAGCCTTAGTCGGTATCGTCTATTGGATCGCTCGCAACATTCACTAATACCTTTCACTGCGCTGTCAGCGCATGCCAGCGCATCCCTAACCGCCCAGCCGGTTCGTTTCAGATCAACCTATTTTGCAATCGCGCAGTGACCACCGCTCGAGACCCTACCCGAGCCTGCTGCGATAAGCGGCGGTTCATTACGCAGGTCAACGGGTGGCGCTTGCGTCGTATCCCAAACCAAGAACGCCAGCAAGCCACACCAAAAGACCGCCTGAAGTTTGTGATTAGATAGGCTCATGATTGCTCGCTATAGCTTGTAATGGCGTCGCACGCGTATACCGATCAGTGTTCCTGCAAACGCCAGTGGCACCCAGATCCAGCCGTGAACACTGCCGGTTGAAATACCGCTTAGCATGGCTCCGATGTTGCAACCAAAGGCAAGGCGTGAGCTGTAACCCATCAAGAAGCCCGCAATTAAGCCGACGATCCACTGCGTTGTCGTCAACGATTGACTGTCGTTTTTGGCGCGTGCCGAGATCCATAGGGCACCGCCCAAAATACCAATATTTGTGATCGACGTAATGTCCAGTAGTACCATTTCGCTCAAGCGTTGTGCGTTACCGGCTTGGCTCCAGAAGGCATTGGTGGTCGGGTCAAACAGCCCCGTGGCATTGGCAACTTTTGCGGCCCAAAGTCCAAAACCGTAAACGACTCCCCAAGGTTGACCGGCGATGAGCAGATTGAGCGCCGCCAAGACTGCGAGTGCAATCGCGCCAAGCAACCATTTGCGATCCCACCAGGTGCGCCCTGGGCCCACCCACAGCCTTGCGGTCAGGCCAAAGAACGCAAGCCCCACAAGCGTGAGCAACAACGCCTGCGCGCTGCCAAATTCGGTGACTAAGCCAATCGGCTCAAGTTGCCCAAGCTTCAGCCAGTCGTTCACTTGCACCGAGCCCAGAAAACTGCCTAGGGCAAAGAGCGGCAAAATCCCCATGTTCAGCGGCACGCCAAGCCCCGCCTTGTACAGCGTGCCCGACCCACACCCATCGGCAATCTGCATGGTTAAACCAAAGACAAAGGCACCAATTAATAAGCTGATACTTGGTGGGCCCAGTGCGGCTGTCAGTTCAGAATATTGACCCAGAAGTGTCAACGAAAATGCTGACGCCAAGGCGAGCAAAACCAACTGACCTGTCACACCACGGGGGTCGCGTTGTTCAATGAGCTGGCGCCAGCCGGTCGTGAAACCAAAGCGTGCGCCTGAAAGCGCAGCGCCCATTCCAATCCCTACTGCAAACAAAACAGCTTGGCGAATCGACACGGACCAACCGAGGTAGATAAAAAACAGTAATAGCAGCAGGCTCAGTGGCAGACGTTTCATGATTAACTTCGTGAAACTGCATCGTTTAGGGCAGTCACTTATTTTGCGGCCCACAACTGAGCGTCAATGTATAGCTGCGTGAGGCGGTTGGGTACGTTGTCCATGGGTAACGCGCCGTCGGCCTGCGTCCAGTCAACCATCGAGCCGGCGTAAAGCTTAACGTTTGGCTGCCCCACGAGCTCTGACAAGACAAACCAGTTTGTGGCAGCCCAGTGGCCAGTGTTGCAAAAAGAGATGACTTCTTGATTATCTTTTACAGAGGTGGCGAGCGCTAGTTTTTTTGCTTCGCTTGCAGGTACAACTTGGCTGCTATTTGGCGCAAACCACGTTGAGTGTTCGATGCTGACCGCGCCTTTTAAAGTGCCCGGCACCTTGGCAGCGGTGTGCCGCGTTGAGCCATCAAAAAAGGCGGTGGGGCGTGCGTCAATGAGTTGTGCCTTACCCGATTGAACGCTGCTGACCACTTCGGCGCGCGTGGCGATCATGCTTTGATTGATGCTTGGGGTGTACGTACTTGGTGTAGCCGATACTGGTTTGGTGTCTAGGTTAAACCCCGCAGACTGCCAAGCCTTTAAACCGCCGTTCAATACAGACAAGTTTTGCAGGCCTAAAACTTTGAGTGTCCAATACACGCGCGCAGCCGCACCGAAATCAGTTGCGTCTTTGCCCGTCGAGGCCACAATCACATGTGCACTGGGCGTGAGGCCGAGGCGTTGTACAAGTTTGGTTAAGTTTTCAAGTGGAGGCAGTTCGCCAGGATTGCCCTCGGGGCCACGCCAAGTGCCGTAGGGTGCATTCAGAGCCCCCGCAATGTGACCAGCTGCGTAAGATTTCGGGTCGCGGATGTCGAGCACGACAGTGCCTGATGTGGCGAGCGCAGCCTGCGTAGCTTGTGCATTCAACAGGGGATCGGCGGCATTTGCACTTGAGCCAAGAAACAGACCGAACAAACAAAAAGCGATTTTTTTTATCATGACGCAAACGACCTTTAAACGTGTGTATTAAGCAGCATTGTGCGCTTTGCCTATTGCTAACGGAAGTACATATTTTATCTCTTCTTATAACCAAAAGAAATATAGCGTCACTAATATGAAGCGTATCTATTGCTGGGCTTTATGTGCGCCCTGAGCGTGTCTGTGGGCGAGGGGATTGCAAACAAACCAGACCCTGCAGCGACGAATCGCCGCATTCAGCCGCTACAGCCTTCTTCCACTTTGCAGCACAGATAAGACTGCCTTGCCTTGCATTTTTTGGCCCTTATCCAAAAAATTGCGGCGTCGCAGCATCTGTTTTACGCAAGAGTGCAGGCATAGTTGCAAGCTTTGGCTGTAAATGGAAATTTCCCTTACCAAGGCTGTATCGTCTTAGGCATGGATATAGAAATCCCATTGTCATTTGTCACCTCAAGCGGTTGTCGTTGAACGCATGACTTCTTCTCTATCTCTGCCCGTGGCCACTGCGGTTGCGCTGTCGTTGGTCGTTATGATTGCCTGGATTTTTAGGCTGCGTAAGCGTACCCGCACACTTGACTTAGTCGCGATCGATGCCAGACGTAAGTACGTCGAGCTTTTGCACAAAAATGATTTGCTCATCGCCGAGATCGATAGACGCGAGGCTCTGACGCACGCGTCGCGCACTAGCGAAGAGCAGTACCGGACCTACATCGAACATGCGCCGATGGGGATTTTTGTGGCACGCGACGACGGTGGGCTTGCGCTTGTCAACCCCGCGATCAGCTTGATGACCGGGTTTGCAAAAGACGAACTGGCCTCGATGAGACTGACAGAATTATTTTCCACAGACACAGCACAAGAGTCTGCTGATTTTTTTGAAAGCGTTCATCAGCACAGTTCAAGCGAAAAAGAGGTGACGCTACGAAAAAAGGACGGATCTGATTTTCTTTCGTATATCCGTGCCATCACCTTGCCAGACGACTATGTCATGGGGTTTTGCATGGACATCACTGAGCGCAAAAGGTATGAAGAGCAAATCTATAATCTTGCGTTTTTTGATGCCCTGACCGCTCTACCCAATCGCCGCCGTTTACTCGACAGGCTGCGACTAGCCACTTCTAGTAGCTTGCAAGACCATAATCTAGGTGCCTTATTGATGATGGACTTGGATCACTTTAAAAATTTAAATGACACCCTCGGACACGATGTCGGCGATCGCTTATTAAAGCTAGTGGGTCGTCGGCTACTGGATTGTGTTCGCCCAGACGATACGGTGTCGAGAGTGGGTGGTGATGAATTTGTGATCATCCTTGAAAGGCTCGGTCAGGATGCAGCTCTTGCAACGCAACGTGCGCACGAACTGGTTAAAAAGATTCAAGCTTCGGTCTCACAGTTGTACCCCTTGATCCCGGGTCGATCTGATTATTACATCACCTCAAGTATAGGCTTGACACTTTTTGGTGACGAAGAGAGCTCAATTGATGTGTTGCTAAAAAAATCCGATATCGCCTTGTACGAGGCCAAGCGGGGTGGGCGCAACACCTATCGGATTTTTACCCCAGAGATGCAAGCCTCGATCGATAACAGCACTTCTTTGGTAGACGCCTTAAGGCACGCGCTTCAAAATAACGAATTCACGCTGTATTACCAGCCTCAGGTCAACGAAACGGGGCATGTGATCGGGGCCGAGGCGCTGCTACGTTGGACGCCGCCGAATGCTGAGATAATTTCTCCGCTGACCTTTATTGCAGCGGCAGAAGAGAGTGGCTTGATTATTCCGATTGGTGACTGGGTGGTCGAGCAGTGTTTCAGGCAATTACAACGCTGGCAGCAGCGCCCTGAAACAAGCGGCTTAAAACTTTCAATCAATATCAGTGCTGATCAGTTTCATCAAGCAGATTTTGTTGCCAAGATCTACGACGGGATCGAGCGCTTTAAGATCAATCCAAACCGCATCACCCTTGAGCTTACCGAGAGTGCGGTGTTAGAGCGCGTCGATCAAGTCGTTCAGAGAATGCTTAAGCTGAAAGATTTAGGGGTGAGTTTTTCGCTAGATGACTTTGGTACGGGTTACGCTTCGCTATCTTATTTAAAGCTTTTGCCGCTCGATCAAGTCAAGATCGATAGTTCATTTGTACGCGATATCTCGTTTGATACGGATGATTCAGCCATCGTTCGGGCAATTTTAGCGATGAGTGGCTCGTTGGGTTTGAGTGTGATCGCAGAGGGTGTTGAGACGCAGGTGCAGCGAGAGTTTTTATTTGAACACGGTTGCCTGCATTATCAGGGCTACTTATTTGGCAGGCCTGTGCTGATCGAAAGCTTTAACGCAGACGCTTTGCGCTCGGCGGCATAGGCTTTGTCTGTTGGCTACTTTGGCATATAGGCAATATCTCGGCCGGGTACGACCCCAGAGGGTAAGTTTTCAATATGCTGACAAATGGCGCCAGGCGTTGTGATCCAAAGCTCAGCGCGGTGTTTCATGATGTGATCGATCACACGTCTAAACTGCCTAAGTCGGTAAGGCTGCCCCAGTACAAAACTGTGCAACACAATCGGCATAACTAAGGGTCTGCGCACCGATTCTTCAAGCATTTCATCAAACTGGTCGATGAGATTTTGACAATAAAGTTGTGAGGGCGTGCGACGGGTGACGGCCTCGATCGAGTCGTTGAGGTCGTGCTGATACGGTACCGACAAGATCGGGCCGTGGGTGGTTCTGAACCATACCGGCTGATCATCCAAAGACCAATCCATCATGTAGCGGTAGCCCGCTTCTTTGAGCAAATCGAGCGAGTGATGTGTTTGTGAGATGTAAGGCGCCAACCATCCCATCGGCAGCTTGCCCTCATGGCGCCGAATCGCTTCTGTAGCCTCTGTAATACAGGCCTTTTCTTGCTCGTAACTCATATCAATCTGGCGTTCGGCATTGGTTCGGCCATGCCCCACGATTTCGTCTCCTCGGCTGCTAAAGGCTTTGATCATTTCAGGGCAATAGTCGTAGAGCTCGGTGTTGATTAACAGCGCGTAAGGAAACTTGTAGGCTTGCGCCAATTCAAGGAGTCGCCAGGCACCAACCCGGTTGCCGTAATCACGCCAGGCAAAGCTGCGCGTGTTTGGGTGCGGGCCCGGGCCACCGTAGTCGTTGCCGATCCCTTCGCCAAAAGAAAAATGCTCGACATTCAAACTGAAGTGCACCGCCAAGCGCTTACCGTCAGGCCAACTGTAATCTGGCCGCGCGTTGATGGGGCTATAGTCGTAACGATGATGAGTTTTAAGCATGATATGCGCCACTGGCGATGAGAGGGTTTAAAACGACGTTAAGTTCAGTGTAAAGTAACTTTACTTGAATCACTTTGCCGTAGCAGTGTGCTCTTTATGGCTGCTCTATTCAATGGCAGAGCAGGCACTGTCAGCGTGAATTAAAATTTGTAGCCTAAACCAATGAGCACATTTTGAGCGCTAGACGAGGCCTTGCCAGAGATATTATGCGGCCCTTGTTGCACCGCGAGTGTCAGGTCGGCGTACTTGTAATAGGTGAGTTCTGCGAAAACATAGACATTGTCTGTTAGCAAAAGTTTTGCGCCGATACCAACTAGGGGGCCGTTGAAGTAGGCAGTTTGCCCATTGAGCATTGAACCTAGCCCTGACGAATCGACTGCTGAGGCCATATAGGCCCAGCCCAATTTGCCGTAAGCCTGTAAATTTTGTGTCAAAGCCACGCTTGGCAGGGCTGATAAGGCGACGCGGCCACTTTTCGAGTTGTATTCAAAACGTGCGCCTAAGCCGAGGGTATCGGTCAGCCCGACCGAGTAGCCAATATTCAGCGAAACAGGTACTCCGCTGAACCCCATGTCTTGATCGGCACGACCGCTATGGCGGTTGTTGATTTTTACGTCCTGTACCTTGATGGTCATTTCTTGATAGCCAGTCGCAACCTCTAGGCTGAGGCCGGTAAAGCGACTAGATTGTGCGGACGCAACTGTACCGATCACTAGCAAACTAGTGATTAAAGTGATTTTTCCGATCTTCTCGAGATGCTCGAACTTCTTTAAGTTGATCTGTTTTTTCAAAATGCGCTTTTATTTTTTGCGAAACATAAACAACTATATTTTTCGTCGCATGTTGTGAATTATTTTTATAAAAGCAACAAAATTAAGAATCTCTTTGTATGGCACGGATACTACAGTGCTTTTTGTTAAAATGATATCTTTGTTGGTTGACAGTTCTGATTAGCTAAGAATCAATGCGAATTTGGGTATCGTGAGTCAATGGTAGTTCGTCGCCAAATTGTATAGTTTTGTATCCGCTACTGAGGTTTCAATTTTTTTGAGGTTTTAAAATAATGTCTGCACAAGCTGCATCAATGCCCCCTTTCCATTTGGCTTTTCCGGTGCGTGATATCGAAGAGGCTCGCCAGTTTTACGTTGGAGTTTTGGGCTGTGGCGAAGGCCGCAGCGCCCCAGATTGGATTGATTTTGATTTTTATGGTCATCAAGTTGTTGCCCACTTAGCGCCTGACGAGTGTGGTCACGGGCAAACCAGCGCGGTCGATGATCACCAAGTGCCGGTGCGTCATTTTGGGGCGGTGTTGTCGATCCCGCAATGGGAATCCATGGCCACAAAGCTTAAAGCAGTCGGTACAAAATTTGTGATCGAGCCCTACACCCGCTTCAAAGGTGAAGTTGGTGAACAATCGACCATGTTTTTCATGGACCCGTCGGGAAACGCCATTGAGTTCAAGGCTTTTGCGAACATGGGTTCGCTGTTTGCGAAATAATGCAGTGATGTTAGATCGTGCGGTACTACCGCACGTCTCGGTGCGCCTCAAGGTGTGGGGTAGCTTGCCCTAAGCTAGCCCACAGCACATCTCTCTATGCTAGCCAGCTTGGCTGGTCAAGACGACTGATGAATGACCCACCCGAGTGTCAGTGCTGATGGCCCAAACAGCAAGAGCATGAGAGTCCATACCGCTGTCTGACTCATGCCGCTAGCTGGTGTTTCGTGATTTGACGCGTCGTGTTGCATAGTTGCCTCTTGTTAAGATTTGGTTGATGCATTGTTCAACAAGTGTTGGTAATAAACAAGTCTATCTTTGTTTTCTTGGCCAAAAACCTTTGACAGGCCTTCACCTTCGACGGGTTTGGTAACGTAATCAGTGACGCAGCCTGTTATAGCGAGCACAGAGGCTAGTGCAGAGGGCTCGCGACTTCAAAACTTGCAGCCCGCATTTTTTGCTGCTTGCACCAAAATTTTGACCTTTTCAAAGGTTGCGTTGTAGTCTGGCAAGTATTGCCGAGGCACGTCGCGTTGCGGATCGATCGTATAGAAAACTTCTAGACCTTTGCGCGCTGAACTACAGGCACCAAATAAATCATTAGCATTTGCGGCCCGCGTCGAGCGCGTAAAGTGCTCAGCGGCCGTGTTGATGGTGCGCTCGAGTTGAGCTTCTGTCATCGGGGCTGCTACGGCACCTGTGCTGATACATAGCAAAGCAGTGAGAAAGGCTATCTTTATTGAGTGCATATTTGAACGAATGTTTGCAAAAAAATAAAATAGTAAAGGGTCTTTGATTCAATGAAAAGAGTCTAACCAAATTGCTGCACTGCGATGCGCGATGCTGTACGGCATCCCAAGCTACTCGGCCTTGATTCCATTCTTTCTCATCAGTTCAGTCCACTTGATAATGTCTGCTGCAATCTCGGCGGTAAAGGCTTGTGGCGTGCTACTGATGGCTTCAGAGCCCTGGTCAGCAAAGAGTTTTTGCGTGGCTGGGTCGCGAGCGATTAAAGCTACTTCAGCGGCAAGCTTATCGACGATGGCCCGTGGGGTACCAGCGGGCGCAAGCATGCCAAGTTTGAGCGTTACGTCGTACCCTGGGTAGCCTGACTCGGCAACCGTCGGTACGTCAGGCAATAGCGCCGAGCGCTTATTGCTGGTGACCGCTAACGCGCGTAACTTGCCACCTTTTATGTGAGGCAGTGCGGTTGAGGTAGTCTCGATCATCATTGAGGTTTGCCCCGCCACGGTATCTGCCAAGCCCGGGGCGTTACCTTTGTAATGAACGGCAGTGAATTGAGCGCCCGAAGCCATTGTTAACAGTTCGACAGCTAAATTCGCCGAGCCTCCGCTGCCCCCCGTGGCGACGTTGATCTGCTTGGGTTTTGCCTTCGCAAGCGCAATAAGTTCTTGCAGAGTATTCACGGGCAACGAGGGATGCACTACGACGAATAAGGACAGTTGTGTTAACAGACTGATCGGCGCAAAGTCTTTATTGGTGTCGTAGGGCAGGGTGGC
>CAMEAW010000067.1 GCA_945911685.1 Bordetella parapertussis | reverse complement strand
GCAATCTTGCCCGGCATAGTTGAAGGCCCGCGTCAAGATCGCGTACTCAGCGCCAAAGCAAAATCTTTTGGGATTACGCTCGAGCAGATGCGCACGCGTGCGCTTGAACGGGTGTCGCTGCGTACGACGGTGACGGCTCACGATATCGCGGCACAAATTGTTTTTATTTGTTCTAAAGCAGGTGCCAAAATCTCAGGGCAAAGCTTGTCAGTGGACGGCAACGTCGAAACGCTCGTTCAGTAAAAATACATTTTTGAATTAATCAATCGACTAAAGCATTTGTCCATAACCTAATTACTCTTCGGAGATCGCTATGCCTAGAAAAGTTATCATCACTTGTGCCGTCACGGGTGCCATTCACACTCCAAGTATGTCGCCTTACATTCCGGTCACGGCGCAAGAGATCGCCGATGCGGCGATTGGTGCTGCTCAAGCTGGCGCTGCGATCGTGCACTTACATGCACGCGATCCGAAAGACGGTAGCCCCTCACAAGACCCTGACTTGTTCAAGAAGTTTTTGCCCCAGATCAAAGAAAAAAGCGATGTCGTCATCAATTTAACGACTGGCGGTGCTCCGACGATGACGATCGAAGATCGCCTGCGTCCTGCTCATTACTTCAAACCTGAAGTGGCTTCACTGAACATGGGTTCAATGAACTTTGGTTTGTATGACATGCTCAAACGGTTTAAAACGTTCAAGCACGATTGGGAGCCCAAGTATTTGGCCGGTAGTGATGATCGTGTCTTTAAAAACACATTTAAAGACATTGCACATATTTTGACGTCGTGCAGCGAAAACAATACGCGTTTTGAGATCGAGTGCTATGACATTGGTCATCTTTATACTGCCGCGCACTTTATTGATCGCGGCTTAATTAAGGCGCCGTTCTTGATTCAATCGGTCTTCGGTATCTTGGGCGGCATTGGTCCTCATCCCGAAGATGTGCTGCACATGAAGCGTACTGCCGATCGCCTGTTTGGTAACGACTATCAATGGTCGGTGCTTGGCGCGGGTCGTAATCAAACTCCGATCGCAACTCAATCGGCCACAATGGGTGGCCATGTGCGCGTGGGCCTCGAGGACTCTTTGTGGGATGGCCCAGGGACGCTTGCAAAGTCGAATGCTGATCAGGTCACACGTATGCGTAAGATTATCGAAGGTCTGTCGCTCGAAGTCGCTACGCCCGCCGAGGCACGTGAGATCCTGAAACTGAAAGGGCGCGATAACGTCAACTTCTAGGTCAACGCGTTACATCAATACACCCGCGCCTTGTATGGCGCGGTTTTTTTTGCCTAGCGCGACTCGAGTCCAATTCGTGCATTTGTCCTCGCCAAAAAAACACAATCAAAAAACGCAAAAGAATTCTGTAAATTGCAACGATTTATAAAAATGAGGCTCTACGCTTCAAAAATCGAATGTTTGCTTGAGTCCACTTGTATAAAGAGATTTTAAATATTCATTAGCCTATCGATGTTTAAAGCAAAGTTTCCTTTAGAAGCAATCCGTCAGAACCTTTCAATCTTGCGCTTGCCTCTGGCAATCGTATTTAGCGGCGTGGTGTTAGCGGCTGTGCAGTATGTTCTGCTGGCAGAGCATCAGCGTGACGAAATCGCGTCAGAGTTTCAGACTATCGCCGATCGCCTGCCAGGGCAGGTTGCCGAACGAATGAAAGTATACGAATACGGATTGATCAGTGCGCGTGGTGCCCTAGTTGCGGCGGGCGGAGTCCAAGGAATTACGCGCAGTAAGTTTCATGAGTTTAGCGAAAGCTTAAATTTTAAAGACAACTTTCAAGGCGCGCGCGGCTACGCGTTTGTTCGAAGAGTACCGCGCGAAAGTGAAAATGAATTTTTGAACTCGGCACGCACTGAAGACCGTCCCGAGTTCAGCATTCGAGAGCTAGGCGCTCACGGTGGTGACCGCTTTGTTGTTCAGTACATTGAGCCTGAAAGTGCAAATGCTGCAGCGATTGGATTAGACATTGCCTCGGAAGGCAGTCGCCGGCAGACAATTGAGTCTGCAGTTGCAACGAATCGCGCGACCCTGACTGCGCCGATTCGCTTGGTTCAGCAAACTGATGCAGTGAGTTTTGGATTTTTGTTTATGCTCCCAACTTATCAGGATTCCGGATCACTCAAGAGCGCAGAACAACGCTCCAGTGCGGTTTCGGGGCTTGTGGATACGGTCGTGTCAGCGACTGAGCTCTTGTCGGGGCTAGAGTCAATACAACAGTCAATCGCCCTCGCTTTGTATGACACGACAGCAAGGGTCTCGTCCGAGAGGTTTTTTGCCTCTGAGCGATTTACTGTCAACACACCAAGTCAGTTAAGAACAAAAAAGAGCTTTCCCGTCTATGGGCGCGAGTGGACGATAGAGATCCAAGCGACGCCGATTTTTTGGACTCGGTTTAATCATATAAACGGTCTGTACATCGGACTCAGTATCGTGTCTGTATCAATACTACTTGCGGCACTGGCTATGCTGATCCTCTTGAATGCGGCAAAGCGTAGAGAGCAACAAGTGGGTCAAGCGAAATTCGTGGCAGTCGCTGCAAGTACAACTGACGCAGTGATTAGTGTCGATACCAATGAAACAGTTCTTGACTGGAATCCAGCCGCCTCGGCGCTATTTGGGTATTCGGCAGAGCAAGCCCTCGGTCGTTCATTGTCGAGCTTGATCGTTCCTCAAGCTTTGCATGCTGTGCAGGCAGAGATGCTTGCGCGCGTGTGTCGTAACGAAGAGTCGCTAAAAAATTACAGCACGATTCGGCGAACTCAAGATGGCAAAGAGCTGGAGGTCTTGATTACGACGTCTCCGATCTTGGATCATGCAGGTTCTTTGATCGGTGTTGCTAAGACGATTTCGGATCAAACAGAAGAGCGGCGCACGGCAATCAGGTTGCGCTTGGCGTTGGACGCCTCAAGTCTTGGCATCTGGGTCTGGCATCCAGACACGGATCTGTTGATTTGGGACGATAAAATGATGGACTTGTATGAGGCCCCGCAGGCCCTGCGAGAGAGTGCTTTGTACTATGCGTTTTGGCGCTCGCGACTACACCCTGATGATTTGGCACACGCCGAGACGAGTTTGCAGAACTTAGTGGCGGGCATCGGCTCATATGATTTGACGTTTAGGATTGTCTTAGGTCCTGAACGTATACGCTATGTGCAGGCTTCAGCAATCGTTGAGCGCAACTATGTCGGTGACGTGGTGCAGGTGATTGGTACAAATCTTGACATTACCCGCGAACGCGAAGCGGCTGTTGCAGCGCATGCTGCAAGTCAGGCAAAGTCTGATTTCTTGTCGAATGTCAGTCACGAAATCCGTACCCCAATGAATGCCATCATCGGCATGACTCATTTGGCGCGTCTAACTAAATTGACCCCTGACCAAGCGCGTTATCTGAGTCGTATCGAGTCCTCATCGACCCACTTGCTTGGTCTGCTTAATGACTTGTTAGATTTTTCAAAAATTGAGGCGGGCAAGCTCTCGCTCGAGGTGATTGACTTTGAGCTCGAGCAAGTTTTAGAAAATGTCGCCAATGTTGTGGTGTCTCGCGCAGAGGCCAAAGGGCTTGAACTAGTCTTTTATGTTGATCAAAAAGTCCCCTCAAATCTTTGGGGTGACCCTTTGCGTTTTGGACAAATCTTAATCAATTATGTGAATAATGCGATTAAGTTCACCGAACAAGGTGAGGTCATCATTCGTATCCTTGTTGATCAGTTGGATCCGAGCGGGGTGACGCTTAGAGTCTCGGTGAAGGATAGCGGTATTGGTATAAGTCAAGATAATCAAGCTCGCCTCTTTGATACCTTTCAGCAAGCGGATGCTTCGACAACGAGGCGCTTTGGTGGAACCGGCTTAGGCCTTGCCATCTGCAAACAACTTGCTGAGTTAATGGGTGGCAAAGTGGGGGTGTCTAGCGAGCTGGGAGTTGGTTCGGAGTTTTGGTTGACCGCTCGCTTCGCACCGCTTTCTAAAACGAAACGCGTGTTACTGCTTGACAGTCAGCTCAGAGATAGAAGGGTGTTAGTGATCGACGATAACGAAAGTGCCCGCGAATCGTTATGCGAAACGCTACAGGTATTGGGTTTGCGGGCTCAGGCCGTCAGTTCGGGCCAGCAAGGATTAGCGTGTGTATTAGAGGCACAGCACAATCTTGATCCATTTGATTTGATTTTTATTGATTGGCAAATGCCTGATTTAGATGGTTTCGAAACTGCGCAGCAAATTAAAGCCTTGAACCTGACGTCTATACCCAAGCTATTTCTTGTGACTGCTTATGGTCGCGAGGTCGTGCAGCACTACGATTTGAGTGCTGCGTTTGATGGTCTGATCCACAAGCCAGTGCAGGCTTCAAGTTTGTTCAATCAAATTGCGCAGGTACTTACGTTACAACCGATGACAGAGCGCTCTAACGTATCTGTGCAATCACCTCTGGAGTTAAGCCGGCAGTTGTCAACGATCCGGGGGGCAAAAATTTTGCTAGTAGAGGATAACGAAATTAATCAAGAGGTGGCACAAGGGTTGTTAGCGGAGGGTGGGTTACAAGTGTTTTTGGCTAATGATGGACAAGAGGCTCTGGCGATGATCCACTTGCATCAGTGGGACTTAGTCTTAATGGATATGTATATGCCGGTCATGGACGGGATTGCTGCGACGCAGGCAATTCGTTTGCTCGATGGCTTTGATACTTTGCCAATCATTGCGCTCACTGCAAACGCTCGGCAGTCAGATCTAGATCGTTGCCTTCAAGCTGGGATGAATGATTACGTGCTCAAGCCAATCAATCCTGATGAGTTGAGTAAGGTGCTCTTACGCTGGGTAAAAGCGACGGATGTTGATCATGCGCGCGACGACGAGTCGCCGACTCAGGCTAAAGAGTGGGTTGCGCAGCGGCAACGCGATCTACGAAACGGCACTACAGCACAGGACGAGCTGCCGGTCAATATCGTGGGTCTTGATGTTTCGCTCGGGTTGACTCGAACACTTGGAAAAGTGCCTTTGTATTTGTCTATTTTGCGTAAGTTCATCCAGCAGCAATCGTTGTTTAGTGAGTCCTTCAATCAAGCGCTAGGGTCGGGTAACGTCGGCGAGGCAGAGCGCTTGGTTCATACCCTGCAATCTACCGCCGGCAGCATCGGTGCCATGCCATTGGCGAGTGAGGCCGCGAGACTTGAAGATCGCCTGCGCCTGGGTGAACCTGCTGAGATGGTTCGCGCTGATACAGAAAGGCTTTTGAGTGGCCTCACCAAGCTGCTTGAGCAGCTAAAAGAAAGCGTTTGGTCTGAGCCAGAGTTTGGTAGGGGGCAGGTTGATCAAGCTGAGTTTGAGACAGTTTGTCGCGAGTTGTTGTTGTCACTTAAGAATGACGACGTGGCGGCATTGAAAGTATTTAGAGCACACCATGATTTACTTAAACTGACATTACGAACCGACTTTTTGGTGCTACAGAAAATGATAGAAAGCTATGATTTTTCTGCTGCCCATGGGCTGTTGCTCAAACTTTCCCAACAACATTTGGTTGAAACACCCGTCAAATCTCTAAGAGGTCAGCATGAGTAAGAGTGAATTGCGCGATTCGACTGTCTTAGTGGTTGATGATTCGCCCGAGAATCTTGAATTGATGGGTGGCTTATTAGGCGATTTGTATCGCGTCAAAGCTGCAAACTCTGGGTCACGCGCATTAAAAATATTAGAAGGTGATTTGTTACCTGATCTGATCTTGTTAGACGTGATGATGCCTGATATGAGTGGTTGGGAGGTGTGTCGGGTCATTCAGTCGACCAAGCGTCTAGCGCATATCGCAGTCATTTTTTTGACGGCTAAGACAAGCCCAGAAGATGAAAAATTAGGTTTTGATCTTGGCGCAGTCGATTACATCAGTAAGCCGATTAATCCTGCCACGTTGTTGTCGCGCGTGAAGACACATCTTTCTTTAAAGCGGATGTCAGACGTGTTGCGTGACAGAAATCTGCTCTTAAAAGACGAAATTGAAAAAGGCGTGCAAGAAATCAGAGCTATCCAAGAGACGACTATACATGCCATGGCGTCATTAGCTGAAACGCGTGACAATGAAACCGGTAACCATATTCGTCGTACGCAAAATTATGTCAAAGCGTTGGCGCAGACGCTTAGTCAGCATCCTCGCTTTTCGCACTATCTGACTGACGAACAAATTGAAATGTTGTATCTGTCAGCCCCCCTACACGATATTGGTAAGGTGGGGATTCCTGACCATATCCTGCTCAAGCCAGGGCGTCTGGATGCAGCCGAGTTTGAAATCATGAAGACGCATACTACTTTGGGTTATCAGTCGATCTTGAGCGCGGCTGAACATTTGTCGGCAGGCAGTAGCTTTTTGACATGCGCGATGGAAATTGCGTTGTCGCATCAAGAGAAGTGGGATGGCTCAGGCTATCCTCAGGGGCTGTCGGGCGATGCGATTCCGATTTCAGCTAGATTGATGGCGGTTGCCGATGTGTACGATGCGCTCATCAGTGAGCGCTATTACAAGAAAGCGTTTTCTCATGAAAGCGCAGTTGGCATCATTCTTGAAGGGCGAGGCAGCCACTTTGACCCGGATGTGGTAGATGCCTTTAAACGTATCGAAGGTACGTTCCTCGCGATCGCTACGCAGTTTTCGGACTCGGTTAAGTGACCCCTTGGGTCTGTAAAGTGAGGTTAGGGCTTAGGGCTTGAATAGCTTGGTAGTGCGTCAAAAATACTTGCCCACTGAGATGCTGTAAAAAGTGGGTGTGTTTGAGATGATCCATCACGGGCCCTTTGACCTCGGACAGGTGCAGTGCGATGCCAGCGCTTAAAAGCCTAGCCTCGATCAGTTCTAAGCTTTCAAGAGCGCTTGCGTCGATGTCGTTGATAGCAGAGCAGAGCAAGACCACGTTCTGTAAGTTTGGCATGCTCGCCATCGATTGATTGATCTGATCTTCTAAGGCTTTAGAGTTTGCAAAATATAGACTTTCGTCTACACGCAGACTGACAAGCGTTGGGTTGACCAGCACTGAGTGTCTGAGCACATTTCTAAAGTGTTCGGTGCCCGGCACCAGGCCCACCTCAGCGATGTGAGGGCGGCTCGTTCTGTACAAAAACAAAGTCAACGAAACGCTCACTCCTGTCACCAAGCCCAGTTCAACCCCTAGTGCGAGCGTCACCAAAAAGGTGCTCAACGCTGCTGCAAAATCGGCTTTTGAATATTGCCAGGTGTGTTTGAAAATCGTTAAATCGACTAATGAGAGTACCGCGACAATGATGGTGGCTGAAAGGGTTGCTTGAGGCAAAAAATAGAGGGCGGGGGTCAAAAATAGTGAAGCGAGCGCGATCCCCACGGCGGTGTAGATGCCGGCTGCAGGGGTTTGCGCACCTGCATCAAAGTTTACGACTGAGCGTGCAAAGCCCCCCGTCACCGGAAAACCTCCGCTCAGCGAGGCCGATATATTGCTGGCACCTAACGCGATGAGTTCTTGATTCGGTTCGATACGTTGCCGACGTTTGGCCGCAAGTGTTTGACCGACCGAGACGGATTCTGCAAATCCGATGATGCTAATGAGTAAAGCGGGCAGGGCGAGCTGCTTGAGCAGGCTAAGATCCCATAGGGGTAAGGTCAGAGGGGGTAGACCTTGAGGCACGGCCCCCACGATTTTGACACCTTGAGTTTGCCACTCTAGCCACCACGTCAAGGTGAGCGTGACAGCAATAGCTGCGACGGGCCCAGCCTTCGCAAGACTGTCGGCAAGTCTGGGTCCAAGCCTAGCGCGCTGTAGCAGTGGTTTTAAGCCTTTGCGCACCCAGAACAAAAAAATGATTGTTGAGACACCGATCGCGAGTGTGAGCAAGTGCGTTTGAGAAATTTGACTTGCGAGTGCGCTGAGGATGTCAAAAAAATGTTGACCGTCTGCACGAACGCCCATGATGGTTTTGAGTTGACTCGCAGCAATCAACAAGCCAGAGGCTGAGATGAACCCTGAGATCACGGGATGGCTCAAAAAGTTGGCTAAAAAGCCAAGTTTGAGTAACCCCATCAGCAATAAGAGGGCACCTGAAAGAAACGCCAGAGTGATTGCGATGGCCCAGGGCGAGGCACCACTGAGCGCACCTTGTTCACTGATTGCTGCCGCAGTCATGAGAGATACGACTGCCACGGGGCCCACAGCAAGCACGCGGCTTGTACCAAAGAGCGCATAGAGCAGCAGTGGCGCAACGCTGGCATAAAGCCCCGCCTCGGGCGGCAACCCCGCCAGCAAGGCATAGGCCAACCCTTGAGGGATCAGCATGACCGTGACGATCGTGGCAGCCAACAGGTCGCTGACAAGGATATCTCGGTTGTACTGTTGCCCCCACGTTAAGATAGGGAGCCAAGTGCTGAGTTTTTTGTTGATCAAGAGTTGTGTTGAGCTTTATGGTAATGTGATTTTGGTGTATATAATTACATTATATATTAATATATAATGTAATGTGCTCTTTGAGGTTTTTAATTTCTGAACCTTTGAGTTTCATGGCCTTCTGGTTTTACTATCTTGAATCTTGAGTTCTCTAAACTGCTCTTTCCGGCTTTAAATTTCTATGAACATTCTTCGCAGCTGTTGTCTAAGTCTGATCTTGCTTTTTTGCACCAGCGGTCAGTTCGCGCGTGCTGTTGAGGTGGGGCAAACGATTCGTGTCTCGGGGCTGACTTCGTTTAACGGCCAGACGATCACTGCAGAGCAGCTGGCTGGGAAGTACCTGATCATTCAAATATGGGCCTCGTGGTGCCCCTACTGCCACAAGCAAAATCTCAATCTACAAAAACTTGCCCCGCTACTATCGCCGGATAAGGCCGTTATTGTGGCGCTCTCGGTTGATCGCGATGAGTTCAGCGCTAAAAATTACGCCGAGGAACATGCCTTGCCGTTTTTGACCGCCATGATGACCCCAGAGTGGTCGGCAACACTAGGCAAGCGGCGCGGTATTCCAGAGCTCTACGTGGTAAATCCTCAGGGCAAAGTGGTGCAGAAAGACTTTGGTCTGATGGTCGACGCTGATCTTGTTGAGCTTAAAAAATACGGTCGATAGACATACAGTCAATCAACATACAGTCAATCAACATACAGTTAATCAACATTCGGTCAATCAACATTCGGGCAATCAAAATGCGTCAGATCAAAATACGCCTAATAATTTTTGCCACTATGGTTTGACGTATGCGTACCGGTCTTGAAACTGCAAATCAGCAATGCGCACAACCCCTGAAGGTGTGAACTCAGCATCCAGAATAAATTGGTCTTTGCTAAGTTTACGGTTCTTGAGTGTGATTTCGCAGATTTCAAAGCGTACCCCGCGCGACTTGAGCGCGGCGATCAAGGGCGCATACTCGACGGCATTCTTTTCATCCTTAGCACCTTCGATCAGCAGGTCGACGCCCTCGGCGTGGGTGACTACAACGATTTTTGTCTGAGGTGCTACGTCTAAATGATTGCGAATATTGCGTAGCCCTTTTAAGCCCTGGATCGAAGCGTTGTCGAGGTGATAGACCACGCTAGATTGCGCAGCTGCTGAGCCCAGGCTCAACACTCCGAGTATTAAGAGCAGGCCGCACGCGGTTTGTTTGAGTTGTGCTGACATGAGAATCCTTTGTTGTTGAAACAGCGCACATGACTGGCCCATAAAACGGAACGGGCTCAGAGGCTAAGCGTGAAACGAGTTTACGCCAGCCCCGGATTATTAGCCGTGCCCTTAATAGTTGGCATATTTAACGGGCTTGCTTTGACTGTTTTGATATCTTTCAGGTACTTGGTCATCAAGTCCCATATTGGTTCACCGCCAGCCTGCTTGGCTTCTTCTGAGACAGGCGCCCAACCGGCGACCTTATAGGTGCTGTTTGCGTCGATGAGCTTACCGCCCAGGCGCATGTCTGAAATGCGTTTTCCGGCCCCAGCGGTTGGGTCAATCGCGTACTGCAGTCCACCCACGCGCACCATGTCGCCACCCTGTTGATAATAGGGATCAGGATTGAACAGATTATCGGCGACGTCTTCAAGAATCGTCTTGAGCATGTCACCTTTCATCATTGTGGTGGTGGTGTAAGGGTAGGTGATGGCCGTTTGATCCATCAAGTGTTCGAAGGTGATCGTTTGACCGGGTAATAGCGACGTGCCCCAGCGAAAGCCAGGAGAGAAAGCAATCGGTGCGTCTTTGACTGCCATTAAGCCATCAAGAATGAGCTGATCAAAGCTACCGTTAAAGTTACCGCGGCGGTACAACAGACCTTCGGTGACGGCCAAAGGTTGAGCCAACTTAGTTTCAAACGGGCTGCGTAATTTTTTGATTAAGGCTGCCATGTCTGGATCAGCGGGCAACAGGTCAGAGAACACTGGCATTAATTTATAACGCACATCAGAGACCTTGCCGGCCTTCACGTCAAAATCTAAAACACCTAAAAACTTTCCGTTCGAACCGGCATTGGTGACTAAGGTGACGCCACCTTTGTTGGTGACCCGGATCGGAGCCGGGACGCCATCATGCGTGTGCCCGCCTAAGATCGCGTCAATGCCTTGCACACGACTCGCCATCTTCAGGTCGACATCCATGCCATTGTGCGAAAGCAGCACGACGACTTTTGCGCCTTTGCCTCGCACCTCGTCGACCACCTTCTGCATGTTTTCTTCTTCGATGCCGAACGTCCAGTTTTCAACCATATAGCGCGGGTTGGCGATTGGCGTATACGGAAAGGCTTGACCAATAATCGCGACCGACACACCATTCATCTCTCTGAGGGTATAGGCCTCAAAAACAGGATCCCCAAAATCTGTAGTCTTAATGTTTTGCGCTAAAAATGAAACCTTATTGTTGAAATCTTTTTCGACGATTTCTTGCACACGCTTTTCGCCCAGGGTCATCTCCCAGTGCGCAGTCATGATGTCAACGCCCATCGCCAGGCAAGCATCCACCATGTCTTGGCCGTTGGTCCAGAGCGAGGTACCCGAGCCTTGCCAGGTGTCACCACCATCCAGAAGCAAGGCGCCAGGGCGCGAGGCTTTTAAACGTTTGACCAAGGTTGCCAAGTGAGCAAAGCCACCGACTTTTCCGTAGGTTTTTGCCGCGGCTTCAAAATCAAGATAAGTAAAAGCGTGAGCGTCGCGACTGCCTGGGGCAATACCAAATGCTTTCAGAAGATGCTCGCCGACCAAGTGCGGCGCTTTGCCTAACTGATCACCAAACCCAAGGTTGACATTGGGTTCGCGAAAATAAATCGGATTGAGTTGAGCGTGGCAATCGGTAAAGTGCAGCAAATGCACATTACCAAATTTAGGAAGATCGTAAAAGGCATTGGCCGCCGCTTGTGCTGACGCTGTGCCTGACTGCAACGCCAGGCCGCCAGCAGAAGCGATCGCTAGCAATTGCATAAACTCTCTACGATTCATCATGTCGCGCCCAACGCCTATTTATTGACTGGTGATTCAGGGTCAAGCAACAAGGCCATCACATCTTTAATTTGCTGTTCAGTCAGTAAGTTGAAATGCGCCATGCGAGGCATATTGCTGCAAGCGTTATACGCTTTTGAATTGTTGATGCGGTTCCAGGTGTAGGTCAAAATCGCTTCGCTAGTGCCGCGTGTCTTGCCGTAGCCGGTTAAAGATGGGCCGATGTTGCCATATGAAATTTCTTGCTTGCTAATTTGATGGCAGTTGTAGCAGCCACCGCCATTGGGTGCTTTGGTCGTGTCTGACCAGGTTGCACCGCGACCGCTTTGTGCAACGGCTTCACCTGCTTTCCAGCTACCTAAATACTTTCCGTCTGCTGGCGGTTTAATTGCCGCCATCGCCTTCGTTTGTTCTTCAATTAAAACTTTCTGTGCCGCAGGTGTGTTGCGGACGTCTGGGTCTGAGCAGAGCGCTTGGATTGGATCTTGCTTGAGCCGATCTAGACCGGCAATTCCTTGCGCTCTGAAGCCACTACTGAGCATCGCTTCAAACTTTGCGTCAACGGTCTGCGCTTGAACGCCAAGCGACAAGCAGGAGAGCAACACGGCAGTCGTGAAATAACGAACGTATAGAGTGTTCATAAGTGAAATTATCCTGAGCTGTGTTGTTTGACTTAGCGTTTGAGGCCGGGTGTTTGCACGATGCCGCCATCACCTTTGTTTGCCATAAAGATTGACAACGCAATGGTGACATCAGAACCATAAATCGGAAACGGCAAACGTTGCTGTCTGAAGCAATCATTCAGGCGGCGTTGCATGGTCCAGAACTCTCCGCTTGAGACGCGATAGGCTGGCCAAGCGCCCCAGCCCAAGGCTGCACCTGCTTGGGTGGTGAGGTCAGGCAGATCTTGCAGGCGAATGCGCTGATCTTTGACTGAGTGACACGAGGCGCATGAGAAATCCATTGGCCCACCCTGAAAGAAAAACATCTTTTTACCCAAGGCCACCATTTCTTTTTCTTTTGGGTGCGTAGCAGGTACGTTAATTTTCATGTCTTTTGAATGCGTCACAACATAGGCCACAACCGCTTCAATATCTTTACGAACGCCCTTACCGAAGGCGCCGTTGATCACGTCTTGCTGCGCGATCCCTTGCAAGGTCTCCATGCAGGTCATCAAGCGTGACTCAAGATCTTGTACGCGATCGGTGTCCTTGAAATAGCGCGGCAGTTGAGCTGATGCGCCATGCACTACACCGGGGCCCAGACCAAGATCACACTTTTCGAGTGTTGCCTGTTTGGGTCCGGCAGGTTTTTTCCAAAGTTCTTCACCCGCCATTTCATAAAGCTCTGACGGATTACCGTCGGCAATCATCTCGCGATATTTGGCGATTTCATCGCTGGTGCTTTGCGAAAAGACGGGTGCTGTGCCCAGACTAAGCAAGCTTGCTAAAAGGAAGGATGCATATTTTATTTTCATGATTGGATCCTGAATTGAGGCAGCGTAAACAGCAAACTGAAAGTACTGGCAGCAACCGCTTTGTTTGCAATGACTATCGGTGAAGCATTGAGACGTTTGCAGCGTCAATAGCACTGACTGAGAGTCGCTCAGAAGTTAGTGGCGGGAATGAGATTTTTTGCCGCTCACTTGCATCAGGTGATCTTTGCTTTATCGCTGCGTTTGTCGCCAGAGTTATCTACCCAGTCGACGACGATCTCATCGCCTTTTGCTGCGCCTTTGAATTTAAAATTCAAAAAAGGATCTTTTGAGACAGCGGGGCCGAATTCAGCGGTAAAAACGGTTTTACCTTTCACTTGGGCGATCACCGTTTTGATAAAAAAAGCAGGGATGGTGGCGCCCGCTGCATCTTTACGTTGACCGGATTCCATGTCGTGCTTCATCAAAACCTTGACGTCGACGATGCCGTCTTTTTCAGCGGCGCGAATGCGCATTGGATCTGCCATGATGATTCCTTTTTAAATGTCTTAAATTTGATCTTAGAAAGCGTATGTTGCGTGCCTTAGCCGCCGCAACCACCGAGCGTGACCTTAATTTCTTTTGTCGCGATATACCACTTGCCATCGGCCTTGACCAAAGCGTGTACGTTTGAGCTTTGGCCCATTTTGACGCGGGTGGTGACAAAGGCTTCAGCGCCCTCGGGCAGA
>CAMEAW010000066.1 GCA_945911685.1 Bordetella parapertussis | reverse complement strand
TTCAAAAAGTTTGAGACCGTCTGAAGCTCTGTTTGCGTGTCAGGCAGTGAAGGCATGTCCGTCAAAATATTGCGTGGGATGGGGCCTCCATCGCGACAGGTCACTGCCGCAAAGGCAGGTGGTTTGGCAACCGGCTTAGCGGCGGCAGTATTGGCCTTGGCCTGCGAAGCACTCGCGGCTGAACTCGGTGTTGCTTTGTCAGCTTGCGCAGGCGTACTCGCGACAGCATTCACTACACGCACATTTTTAGTTTGTCCCGTGGCCGGGCCAAGTGTGGGGTTACCAAAGCCCAAAAACATTTTCGTAGCCTGAAAAGTAGGCACGGTTGAACGCTTATCGTAAAACGACAACAGCGAAGGCGAGTGCGTAAGCGCGACGCGCTTCACAAGCCAAGCCGTATTGGCATAGTCGGTACCGTTTGATTGCGCCGTCACCAAGACACTGAAAGGCAAACTTGCCAACGGGCCCGATGGCACAACAATCAGGTGTTCAAGCCCAACCAGATTTTTGTCGACTCCACCCAGCAAGCTTTGATACAACGCAAAAGATTTATTGACATCAAACGCTTGCACATTGCCCTGCTCAACACTCAAGCCCAAGCGCAAACTTTTGACCTCTTCAAAAATCTGTTCAAGCGTTTTTGTGACGGGTGCGATCGTGACCGAATCGCGACGGATCAATTGCACAAATCCTGAAGAGTTACCCAACAAAAAGATTGCGACACCCTCAGTGGGTGTCAGATAACTTTGCAGTTGCTCGAGTTTGACGCGACGCACGCCTGTCAATTGAACATACTCAGGGCTTAATTTTTCGACCTGCGCTTGCAAGGCTTGGATTTGTTGATCCTTCTCTTTGATTTTTGCAAGCAACGCGTCTTCAACCAGTTTGCTGCGTTGATCGTCGGCCAAGCTGGTTTCACTGGCCAGTTGAGTTTTATCTAAGTCGCGCTGGCGCTCGAGCATTTGTAACTTTTGAATGGCTTCGCCGGCTTCTTTGTTGTTGATCAAGAGACGCGCTGACGCGCGCGCTAGGGTCTTTTGCACAACCGTTGAGTTTTGCCGCTGAAACGCCTCGAAGGCTTCTGCGTATAAACCCTGCACCGCAGCGGGATCTTTCAAGTTGCTTGCCAATACTTCGAGCGCCTGAACGTACCGACTCAGTTCATCGGCTGTAAACGCCGCACTGGCACCCGCAGGCAAGACGTTGGCCATTTTGATTGCTTGTCTGAACGACACGGCCGCCTCGGTAATTAAGCCATCGTCCTGCAAGCTCGAACCTAGCTTAGCTAAAATCCTAATTGCCTTAACTGAATCGCCAAATAAGCGTTGTTCGTAGGCTAGCGCGCTCTTGTAATACACCACAGCCGCTGAAACACGCTTCTGCGCCGAACTGATATCGCCAAGGGTGGTCAACACATCGACCTTCCAAAATAAGGGTAAGTTATCGGCAGCATCCAAAATTTCGTAGGCTTGCCCCGCCTGATTCAGCGCACCACTTAAATCAAACGTCTTAAGCGACATCAACGCTTCAAAATTCAACGCCATCGCCAACTCACCCTGATTCATGCGAGTGAGTTCTTCAGACCCGCGATTCGCCATCCCTTCAAATGGCGAGGCGCCACTATCTACAATCTTTTTCCAGGCGCTTCGAGCCGCTTGCGCGTACTGAAGGGCCTGCCTAAACTCGCGACGATTCGCGGCATCAAAGCCTAAGTAGGTTTGATAACGCGCGCGATTACGCAAATTACCTGATTTACGATTCAGCACTTCGATGCGTCTAAATAGCGCGGCGGCTTCTTCGTAGCGACCGCTATTACTAACGTTCAAGGCTAAGTCTAGTAACGTACCGACCAACAACTCAGAGTCTTCACCCAAAAACTGCGTCTGAATATAAAGGGCCTTACGTATCAGCGTTTCGCTGTCTTCGAACTTACCTCGCGCATTGGCAATACGTGCTTCGGTCAGCAGTTGATCAAAAAACGCCAAGTCATTTTGGTTATAGAGCCGAACCGGCCGACTCCAAATCGCTTGCAAGCGACGCGTTTGTTCGCGTAACGAGGCCGGCTCAGGCGCCGGCTGATCTTTTGCACGCAGCGCTTCAAGCATGACAGGGATCAGCGCCGGCGGGCCTTCGACCACATAGATTTTGTTGGCCAAGGCACGCAGCAAAAGCAATTGTGGCCAGCCGCCATTATTCAAGGTGCACGGCAAAGCAAGAGTTGCAGGTTTATACGCGACACCTTCAGCTTGCTCAAGCCAACGCGCCTTACCACACTGCATACGCGCTGCATTAATAGCATAGGCGTCTGAGATTAAAAACTGGGCTTCTAAGGCTTCAAGAGGGCTACCTTTTGCGGCAGCACTGGGTGCGACCACCTCGGCCTGCGCATATACAAAACCCACGTTCTTATCTTTGCAGATCAACAAGTATTGTTGCAGCAACGCTGTTTGTTGCAGTTCAGGCCTGACACGTTGCACACAGCGCTCGCCCGTCAACGAATCGCCTAGCGCCACAGCCCCTGCAGGCACAGGATCCAGCCCTGCACTTGTTGTTTGCGCGAACAGAGTCGAGACGAGAAAAACACTGACAGATAAAAATACCAAGGCAAACCCATCGCGCAGACGCACCGACCATTCGTCTTTTGTCAATTTGCGGCTACGTTGCATCAAGAAAGTTACCAATTTGAACTATTCCCAGAACCTGAAATTTCACGACCCAATACCGAGCCAGACGGCGCAGGCGTTTTTTGTGTAGCTTGCAAGGCGATACCAGACGATACCGGCGTGATGGTCACGCGCTCGGCTGGCCTAGCCTCTTGCTTAGCTGTGGTGACAGGTGCTGGTGGCTTAACCGTTTGCAAGGTGAAGTCGCCCGCGTCGGCACCGTCTTTACTGACCGCAACCGGTGTGAGAGCAGGGGCTGAGGGGGCTGCAGCTACCGTGCTGACAGGCGTAGCTGTTTGCGAGGCCGAGCCTGGGGTTGTCGAGGTGGTCGCCGCTGACGCGTCACCTGGATCACTAATCGCTGAAGTAGTCGAACTCAGCGTGGTCGCCGAGAGGGGTTCAACAAACTCTTGTGTCGCGACGGTGCTTTGTGCTGTGCTCGCCGCGGCAGTCGTTGTGGCTGTTGTGGGACTCGTGGTCGTTGTTGCTGTTGTTGTTGCTGTGACCGTTGTTGTAGAACTGCTTGAGACAGCAGTCGTGTCCGTTGACGTTGTCGTGCTCGCGCTAGACGTTGTCGTGGTCGCAGGTGGCGCAGGTGGCGGCGCAACAAAGACCGCCGCACTCGTGCTCGCTACCACAGTGGCAATTGCCTGATTGAGGGCCTGATCGACAACCACCTTTGCAGTGGCCTGAGCGTTTGCCGTTGCCGCATCTGCGACTGCTTTCGCTGCGGCGGCATCCGCGGCGGTTTTCGCTGCGGCGGCATCGGCGACGGCTTTCGCTGCGGCGGCGACTGCTGCAGTGTTGGTTACCGAAACGACCGGCGCGACCACGGCTGGGGTATCACCACCACCACCAGCGGCATCAGCAGTGTTTGTGACTGTAACAAGTACCTCAAATCCAAGTGACCCGTAAGAACCGGTCGGACGCTCAACGCCTTGATATTTAAAGACTGAGGGCTTTGAAGGCGTCGTCCCATTGAGGGAGATCGCCCCAGCGAGGTTGTTATTAAGCGTAGCATCAGGAATATTCAGACTTGCGCCGCCACTGCCCGATACGCCGGCTGCAACAAAAATATTACCTGGGGGAGCAGGCAAGGGGACGGCTATCGTCTGAAGCTTCAACCCAAAGCCATCCCAAGCTAAAGGGCTTTCTAGGGTAATGTTCGCAGCCCCCAGTATCACTGTGCTTGATGCAGTCAGCGTAGTCGTAAGGCCTAACGCTTGACCGATGGTTAAATCCCCCGCCGACGTACCAAAACTTCCCACGCCTCCAAAGCTAATGGTTGAAGCCCTCAAAGTAGTTGTTCTATTTGTCGAGACTGTGCTAGTAAAACCGATCGTACCCGTACCAGCATCCAGCGTAATGTCACTGCCCCCTGACAAATTCGCCCCTACGCTAATAGAAGTGCTCGCAGTTATACCGATTTCGCCTGTAGCTGTAATCGACCCGCCCAAGGTCACCGACTGCGCGTTAATAGTGACCCCGCTACCACCAATATTTATAGTTCTAATCGAACCGCCTAAGCCGACGTTCACACTATCTGCGAGTGCGCCCTCAGGGCCATTAAGTGTGATCGCACCGTCCGCACTCACTGCCGCGTTAATCGCCAGTATGGCCGCCTGAACGCTGAGTGTCCCAGAAGCTGTAATCGAACCGCCCAACGTCACCGACGTCGCTTTAATAGTGACACCGCCGGCAGCAACATTTGTAGTTGTAATCGAACCGCCCGCGCCGACGTTCAAACTAATTGCGGGGTCGACCCCACCACTGCCTTGGAGTGTGACCGAATTAACCGCACTCACTGCCGCGTTAATCGCTATTGTGGCCGCCTGAACCGTGAGTGTCCCAGAAGCTGTGACAGCATTATTCAACCGAACCACTCCGGCGGGGCCACCCTCAATGGTTATATCGGCGCCCGTGAGCGACGACCCAATCTTGATTTCTGAATTTGTACCAGTCGTGTTGCCTTGAATGTTCAAGTTCCCAGTACTGAGCGATATTGCTGCACCCGCACCAACTTCAATTCCAGTTCCAGCGCTGAGCGTTACGCTGCCGCTTCCAGTGCTGCTAATTTGCCTACCAACAAAAATTGATCCTTTAGTCGCCGTTAAATTGAACGAATTTGCATTGTTCCATGCAATGGGAGGCGCACCTGCATTGATCGTAATATCACCGTTGGCCGCTGTATAAGAAACGGGACCAGTGGTCAGATTTGTGTTAATTGTCGCCACTGTAATAAACGTGCACGCGGGTATGACGCACGACAGCGGTGCGACTCCGTCGCCAATAACAATCTCGTCGGGGTCGAGCAACCACAGCCCCGCCCTACCTTTTGGTGCAAGAGTATTGACGACAATGCCGTTCACATCCAAGCGATAGCCAGACGTTTCCACAAACCCACCATTGCCACCCTGCGAGCCGCCGCGTGCAATGAACGACCCTGCAACTTGCGTAAATGCCAAGGGGTTCTTCAAGTCTGTAAACACTAAAATTTCACCGCCATCACCGCGTGTCAGCGCCGATGCATCGAAGCGCGCACCCGCTGCAATCGTGGTTGACACCGCCGGTGTAAAGCTTTGCGTGCGTGTGTTGGGCCCACCGCCACCGATTGCAATTTTGCCACCACCCGCATCGCCACTTACATCCAACTTAGCTGTGGCTTTAATTTGAATTTTTTGTGCATTGACATCAATCGCACCGCCGGTTTGGCCAGCACCTTTTCCACTTGCGTTCAAGTCACCAGCAACGCTCACCGAACCGGCACCACCATCCAATACGATCTTGCCGTTCACCATCTGTGCAGAGGTCGCGGCAACCACACCACCGGTATTAATCACCTGCCCCACCACTTGCGAGGCAGCGCGCGCAGTCATCAGCACACGACCACCTGCCGCTTGTATTGAACCTGAGTTATCGACAACAGCCTTACCATCTGTTGGGGTGACATCGACAGGGGCCGTCACCACAAACGCTAAGGTGTTGTCGCCGCTCAGGTCGAGCGTAAACGCCTTCGCACCGCCCAACACCACTTGCCCTAGGTTGGCTTCGATGTAGCCTTCGTTGCGTACAGCCTCGCCCGCCAGCACCGCGTAGCCACCTTCAGCAACAATAATGCTGCCTTGATTCACAACGCTTGCACCCAGCACACCGCCGTCAGTGAACGCGTAATTACCAGCCATAAACTGTTGATCAGTCAACGAACGTGTGGTGGCCAAAAAGCTACTTGCAGCAACTTGACCGCCCGGTGCGATCAACACACCATTTGGATTCAGCACCCATACTTGGCCATTGGCCTGCAGGGCGCCTTGAATCACCGAGGCTTGACTGCCTGTGACGCGATTCAGTGCAATCGACGAAGCTGACGGCTGCACAAAGCGCACCGTCGAGCCACTGCCAATTGAAAAGTTGTTCCAGTTAACCACCGCCTTATTTGAAGTTTGCTTAACGGTGGTTTGCGCAGCGGATTGCGTGATCGTGGCAGAGCCCGCAGAGACAGTGCCGCCGCTTGGCCCTGCGGCATGCGTCGGCATCGCACACAGGCAGGCAGACAGCATCAACAAGCGCAAGCGCATCAGCGCGCCACTAGTGACTTGCAGGCACCACAACCAAATAGATATCAATCGTTTTAACAAAGAGGCTCGCGACTAAGCAAAACACATAATAAATTCCAGAATGTGTGGATTTTGCTTGATGAATCACAAGGTTCATCACGATGAACGCGTCAAAACTCAATGCAACACTATATCGTGCATTTATATGATGATATTTGCGCTATTTGGCATAGCACAAGCAACAAATGAGTTAAAAAAACAACTCAATTTATCAAGGCTTTAGCTGAGTAAGATCACAAGCTACTCGAACGTTACAGCGCAGCAATTGCCAAGCCGGGCAAGACCCTTTGTGCAGTCCGCGCAGTGACCTTCACGACCTCTTCCGCCGAGCATCCGCGCAACCCCGCAAGCGTCTGGGCAATCTGCAGCACCTCATGAGGCTCGTTGCGAGCCCCCTTTGCCAACCACGCCGGTGAAATATCAGGCGCGTCGGTCTCAAGCACCAAGGCACTTAAGTCAAGATCTGTCGCTAATCGCCTAATCTGCAACGCACGTTCAAACGTCATCGCCCCGCCAATACCAAGCGCAAAGCCCAATTCAACAAACTGCTGCGCCTGTTGCAAGCTGCCATTAAAGGCGTGTGCAACACCACCACGCACGCGATGGCGCCGTAGGTATTTCAGTAAGGTGTCTTGTGAGCGTCGCACGTGCAACAACACGGGCAAATCAAATTCAAGCGCGAGTTTTAACTGGGCTTGGTAAAACAGCTCTTGTTTAGCGCGCGGTGCGCCTAACGAAATTTCAGGAATAAAAAAATCGAGTCCGATTTCACCAATCGCGATTAATTTTGGATCAGCACGGTGTTGCAGCAAAGCTTCTCGCAATTGCTCTAAGGCCTCGGGTGCTGCGCGCTCAACATACATCGGGTGAATACCCAACGCGTAAAAGCCTTGCGTAAATGAATGAGCCAACACACGCACACGATCGAAGTTAGCCACTTCAACTGCTGGGATGACAATGGCTTGTACGCCAGCAGCTTGCGCACGTGCAATCACCCGCTCACGGTCGTGGTCGAACTCTGCGGCGTCTAAATGACAGTGCGTGTCAAACAGCATCGTATCAAGAGGCATCCACCAAACGCCCGGCCTCCATGTAGAGGCGGCGATCGGCTAAGGCAGCAAGCTCTTGATCATGGGTCACAATCAAAAAGGCAGTTTTTGCTTCGGCGTTCACTTGCTTGAGTAAGCGAAACATTTGCTGCGCGGTATGACGATCGAGATTACCCGTAGGCTCATCGGCCAACACGCACGCAGGCTTTGCCACCAACGCTCGCGCCAAGGCGACACGCTGGCGTTCGCCACCCGATAACTGACCCGGAAAATGTTGCACCCTCGCCTGCAAGCCTACAAGTTCAAGCACTTTTTGTGCCTCGGTACGCGCATGCTCGCGTGATTCGCGTCGTACGATCAAAGGCATGGCCACGTTATCTAAAGCCGAAAACTCAGGTAGCAGATGATGAAACTGATACACGAAGCCCAAAGCGTGATTACGCAAGCGGCTACGCTGGGCCTCAGACAAGCCTCCAGTCGCTTGCCCAGCAACCGTGATCGCCCCAGAGCTCGGCAAATCCAACAAGCCCAAGGCATGCAGTAAGGTACTCTTGCCCGATCCCGATGCCCCCACTACGGCCACCATTTCACCGCGTGCGATTGCGATACTGACATCCACCAATACATCGATGCGGTTTAAACCGTCGTCATAGTGCTTGGATAAGTTTGAGGCTTGCAAAGCGAAATCAGTCATGGCGCAAGACCTCGGCGGGTTGCAAACGCGAAGCCCGCCAGCTTGGATAGAGTGTGGCTAACAACGACATAATCAACGAGGTGATACCGATACTCGTAATGTCAGACACGCGTGGATCAGACGGCAAGGTGCTGATGAAATAGATTTCGCGTGGCAAGAACTGTGCGCCAATCATGCGTTCGATGGCAGGCACGATGACATCAATATTGAGTGCGATCGCTGATCCCCCCACTACCCCCAATAGCGTGCCGATCACCCCAATCAATGCGCCCTGCACCAAAAATATTCGGGCAATCTCGCCAGGCGTTGAACCAAAGCTGCGCAAAATGGCAATATCGGATTGCTTGTCTTTTACCGCCATCACAAGTGAGGACAACAGATTGAAGGCCGCGACCGCTACTATCAAGGCCAAAATCAAAAACATCATGCGCTTTTCAGTTTGTACTGCGGCAAACCAAGTGCGGTTATTGCGCGACCAGTCTGCCACGGCCACTGTGGCCGGCAAAAATGGCACTAACTCTTGTGCGATTTGAGGGGCGCGATACATATCATTGACGCGTAAGCGCACACCTGCCATGGCACTATCGCGAAACAGCTTGGCGGCATCGGTCACATCCACAAACGCTAGCGACGAGTCGTATTCATAGTGGCCCGAGCGAAACGTACCCACTACAGTGAACTGTCGCATACGGGGTGAAAAACCTGCAGGGCTAATGTTGGCTGATGGCGCGAGCATCATGATGGTTTGACCGATGCGCACATTTAAAAGGTCGGCCAAGTCTTGGCCAAGCACAATGCCAAACTCACCCGCCTTCAGGTCAGTTAGGCGGCCGCGCACCATTTGACTGCCCACCTGCGACACGTCTTTTTCAGCAAGCGGATCAATGCCGCGTACCTGCACGCCGCGTAACTCTTGCCCGCGCATCACCATCCCCTGTGCCGATACAAAGGGGGCACCCGCCAAGACTGCCGGTGATTTTTTGGACGCTGCAATCAATTCTGATGATTGGCTTAAGGTGCGTTCAGCATCAGCACCCGGGGCGTAGATTTCGATGTGCGGCAGCACCGACAACATCCGATCGCGCACGTCTTTTTGAAAACCGTTCATGACCGACAGCACCACGATCAGGGCGGCCACACCCAACGCGATACCTGCCATTGAGGTCGCCGCCACAAACGACACAAAGCGATCGCGTCGGCCTTTGCGACCGCGCAAGCTGCTAAGCCCCGCATAACGGGCGCCAATCCACAATTCATAAGGTAGTTTGAACACAGCGGCATTATTGCATCAAACCTGCGGCGAAAGCCCTGCCATCCCACTACAATCCGGCCATGCATATTTTGATTCCTGGGGCGCTGCCCCCCTCTAATATTGCCAAAGACCTGATCCCACAGGTTGTGCAGCACTGCCCGCTGCTGGTCGAGCGCCTAAAAACGCTGGTCGCAACGGTGCAAGAGCTCGCGCCTGAGCACACGGGCTGCACGCCCTTTGAGGCAGTCAGGCTGCAACAATTAGGCTACACCCCGCCCGCGGGTGCGAACCTCGGCGCCGGCCTTGCAGCGCTGCACGCGGGGGTTAAAAACACCTCTGAAACCGTCTGGTTGGCCGAACTCAGTGCCATCTCAGTGGGGCGCGAAGGCGCAACCATTGCTCACCCGGCCTCGTTTGAGATCACCCCTGAAGAGGCTGATGCCTTGTTTGACGCGGTGTCGGGGCTATGGGCCGACCGTGCGATCTCGGTGTTACCGATTAATGCCAGGCAATGGCGGATCTGGCTTGCCCCAAGTGCAAGCACACGATCGCTCACGCCCGCCGCAATGGCTGAAATGAGGCTGACAGACTGGTGGCCGCAAGAGGACAGCCTGCGCGAGTGGCGCCGTCTGCTAAACGAGATTCAAATGGTATGGCACGACCACCCTGTCAATATTGCCCGCGCCGAACGCAGTGAGGTGCCGATCAATAGTTTGTGGCTGTTTGGTGGCGCGCAAGGGTGGAGCCCGCTTCAGCCCTCGACGCAGTCTGCGCCTACTTCACAGAGCCAGGTGGTGACTCAGCAGCAAAAACAGACTATCACCAGTACCAACACTCGTAGCCCGACCCCAGCGCTACATGACACTCACGCGCCAACGCTTACCTACGAAGGGCTACACACGCCCTATCTGCAAGGCGATTGGGCTGGGTGGATCGCTGCACTGCCAGCGCTGTCTGCTCACTTAAGCGCACTCGACCCCAACACAACTCTGACCTTGACCGGCCAACAACGCTGCGTTGTCTTGACGCCCGCACCTAAACGCTGGTGGCACGCACTTCTTGCACCCCGCCCACAATCTTGGAACACTTGGTGGAATCTCCCAAACTAACCATTCGACGCGTTGATTTGACGACCAGCCAACGGCTTGAGGCTTCGGGGGTGCACCCGCTGCTGGCCAGGCTTTGGGCGGCGCGCGGCATTACCCAAACCAAAGACGTGCAGCTTGAGTGGCCGGCCATGTTGGCCCCAACGACCCTCACCCACGCCGAGCATGCGGCCAAACTGTTAGCCGATGCGATCGCATCGAATAAAAAGATGTTAATCGTGGCGGATTACGACTGTGATGGCGCCACTGCTTGCGCCGTGGGCTTACGCGCCCTACGCGCCATGGGCGCTGATGTCGATTATTTAGTGCCGAATCGTTTTGAAACAGGTTATGGGCTATCGCCCGCGGTGATCGACTTAGCTTTGCTGCATCACGCCGGCAAGCCCGACCTCATCATCACCGTTGATAACGGCATTGCCAGTGTTGAGGGCGTAGCCGAGGCTAACGCGCAAGGCATCGGCGTCATCGTCACCGACCATCATTTGCCGGGCCAAACCCTGCCCAACGCCCTTGCCATCGTCAACCCCAACCAAGTCGGCTGTGGCTTCCCGTCAAAAAATCTTGCCGGTGTCGGGGTGATTTTTTATCTGATGCTAGCCTTACGCGCTGAACTTCGCGCACGTGGTGTGTACACCGAAAACGGCGGGCCGCGCTTAGACGCGTTAGCTGATCTGGTCGCACTGGGCACTGTAGCCGATGTCGTCAAACTCGATCCCAACAATCGTTTGCTGGTCACCCGCGGGCTAGACCGTATGCGGCGTGGTTTGATGCAACCCGGTATCCGCGCTTTGTTCGCCGTTTCAGCGCGCAATCCACAAGCGGCCAGTGGTTTTGACTTAGGCTTTGCCTTGGGCCCGCGCATCAATGCCGCGGGTCGCTTAGCCGATATGGGCTTAGGCATCCGTTGCCTGACTACCGATGACGATACCCAAGCGCTCGAACTTGCGCGCGAGCTCGACACCATCAATCGCGAGCGACGGCAAATCGAAGGGGTCATGAAAGAGCAGGCCCTCGCGGCGACCGAGCAAATCCAAGCGGGCAAAATCGGGGCGTCGGTATGCGTGTTTCACCCTGACTGGCATCAAGGTGTGGTGGGTTTAGTGGCCTCGCGACTCAAAGAAAAATTCTTTCGCCCGACACTGGCCTTTGCACCTGCCGGCGACGACGAGCTGCGCGGTTCAGGTCGCTCAATCCCCGATGTCCATCTGCGCGACGTGCTTGATTTGGTATCAAAGCGCCACCCAGGCCTCATCCGCAAATTTGGTGGCCATGCCATGGCAGCGGGCTTAACGCTTGGGCGTGACGATTTTGAACAATTTTCACCTGCCTTTGAGCAAGCCGTGATTGAACTAACCGGGCGCAAAAGCTTCGAGCCCTTGATTGAAACCGACGGTTCGCTTGAACAAGGCTTTGCCAACGCTCAAGTGGCCGTGATGCTTGAACAAGAAGTCTGGGGCGCGGGGTTTGCTGCACCCTTGTTTCTGGACGAGTTTATGGTGCGTAGCCAAAAGTTGGTGGGCGAAAAGCATTTAAAACTATCGCTTGAACGAGGCCACCAGCGCTTTGACGCCATTTGGTTTAACCGTGTCGATAGCCTGCCCGAGTTTGTAAAAGTGGCTTATCGGCTCGATCAAAACGTCTGGAATGGTCGAATTACAGTGCAATTGGTCATTGAATACGCGGAGGCAGCTTAAAGCACCATCGGGCGTCTAGGCCGCTGACCTACTTACACAGCGCTGATTCGGGCTGTCGAGCCGAGATGGCTAATATCGCTCTGATATGTCTTTCAGACTGAGGCACCTTGCAACCGCATGCTTGAAGCCCTCAGACAAGCGCTTCGGGCCACCTCGGTTCTCCGTTAAACTACCCAGTTAAATCACTAGATCGTGGAATTCAAAGCAGATGGAAGCCGAACGTCAGAATCAAATCTCTTCGCGTTTAATCGACTACGCGGCGCGCGAGCGTGCGCTTCGGGGGTATCTTTGACTACGATGTCAAAGCTGAACGTCTGCACGTTGTTAACGCCGAACTAGAAGATCCAAACGTCTGGAACGACCCCAAACGCGCTCAAGAACTGGGCCGCGAAAAAAAGAACATCGAAGGTGTGGTCGACACCCTGAGCAGTCTGGCTCAATCCATTACTGATTCACTTGAATTGTTTGAACTCGCGGCCAGTGACAGCGATGATGAAACACTCGAGTCAATCGAAGCCGATGCCGCAGAGTTTCAAGCCACGCTTGAGGGCATGGAGTTTCGCCGGATGTTCTCAAACCCGGCTGATCCGCTGAATTGCTTTTTAGATATCCAGGCGGGCGCAGGCGGCACTGAAGCGCAAGACTGGGCCTCGATGCTGTTGCGTCAATATTTACGCTACGCCGAGCGCAAAGGCTTTAAAGCCGAACTACTCGAAGAATCAGAAGGCGAAGTTGCTGGCATCAAATCGGCCACCATCAAAATTGAAGGCGAATACGCCTTTGGCTTTTTACGCACTGAAAGCGGCGTACATCGCCTGGTGCGCAAAAGCCCGTTTGATTCATCGGGCGGTCGCCATACCTCTTTTGCCAGCGTCTTTGTGTATCCTGAGGTCGATGACTCGATCGAAATCGATATCAACCCCGCTGATTTACGCGTAGACACCTATCGCGCCAGCGGTGCGGGCGGCCAGCACATTAACAAAACCGACTCTGCGGTGCGAATCACGCATATCCCAACCAATATTGTGGTGCAGTGCCAAAACGATCGCTCGCAGCATCGCAACCGCGCCGAAGCCATGCAAATGTTGAAGTCGCGTTTGTTTGAACTTGAGATGCGTAATCGCATGGCCGCACAGCAAAAGATGGAAGACGCCAAAACCGATGTGGGCTGGGGCCATCAAATTCGCTCGTACGTGCTTGATCAAAGCCGCATTAAAGACTTGCGCACCAACGTTGAAATTTCAAACACGCAAAAAGTCTTAGACGGTGATCTCGATCCGTTTATTCAGGCAAGCTTAAAACAAGGGGTTTAAAAAATGACTCAACTCACCATTTTGACCGGCACGACACGCGGCTTGGGTGCCGTGATGGCCACCCAACTGGCCCACAGCGGCGACCACCTTGTGACACTTTCGCGAGTCGCCTCTGACGCATTGGCTGCGACAGCAAAAACGCACGGCACGACCCTGACTCAAATCAGCGTTGACCTAGGCGATACCAAAGCGCTTGAGCAGGCCGCCGCGCAACTCAAGCCTTTGCTCGCCAACCACACCAGCGTGCGTGTTATTCATAACGCAGGCGTGGTCACACCGATCGCTCAGTCGCAAGACCTCACCGACATCGCAGTGATCAATCAGGCG
>CAMEAW010000065.1 GCA_945911685.1 Bordetella parapertussis | reverse complement strand
CGTACCCAGCCCTTCGGGGCGGGTAGTTCTTTCGACAACGTTACAACTGACATCTTTGCTCCTGCGACTGCGTCTATGTATATTTAATTTTTACTTTAGCTGTCGGGTGGCAACCCGCTGCGATACATGTCCATATCAACAAGACATCTGTACGCAGCGACCTCGATCCATCGCAATCAGCCATCTTACTAATGCGAAGCCACTGAACCTTCAGCAGCGACTCGCTAGTCATTCGCCTTGCTAGCTCAGTCACCCTGCAAATTAATCTTCTTAGCCAAGTCTTGTAAAAACGCAGCTTCTTTTTTAATACGCTCGTTGAACTCATCAACAGGCTGCGCGACTGGCCAAGCCGCTTGATCAGCTAACGCCGCTTTCATATCGGGAGACATCGCCACTTGATGCACCGCTTTTTGCATGGCGTTCAAAATATGCTTGGGTGTTTTTGAAGGCGCATACATCGCATAGCTCTGTGTGATCTCGAAGTCTTTGACACCGGCCTCTTGCATCGTGGGCACGTTGGGTACGGCAGCCGAGCGCTGCGCACTGGTCACAGCGAGAGGTGTCAAGCGACCGCTATCCAAAAAGTTGCGCGCGGTCAAAATGCTTGTGATACCGACTGTTGTCACACCTGACACCACATCGGTCATCAGCGGCGCACCGCCCTTGTACGATACGCTCACCATATCGAGCTTCTCGGTGTTGGCATACATCGCCCCCACCAGCTTGGTCATGTTTTCTGAGCTACCGTAAGAGTACGTCGCTGGCTTAGCGCGCATCGCTTTGGTGAACTCTTCCATGGTTTTGGCCGGAAACTGCGACGACGTCACAAAAATCAACGGTGAGTCAGCCACCACGGTGACACCAATTAAGTCTTTGAATGTATCGTAGGGCAGATTTTTAATGACGAGCGGGTTGATGAGGTGTGTCGACACCACCATAACGTAGGTATGCCCATCGGGCTCTGCCTTCGCCGCCAAATCCGTGCCGATAATGCCGTTGGCGCCAGGTTTGTTTTCGACGATGACGTTCTGTTTGAGAACGGGCCCTAGGCCTTGCGCTAGACGCCGCGAAATAATATCGGTACCGCCGCCGGGCGAGTACGGCACGATGATTCGCACAGGCTTGGTTGGCCAGTCTGCGGTTTGCGCCTGTGCGGTAGCACTCAGGCCCATCCCGGCAAACACCAAACTGGTGGCAAACACCGCAGCCAACCCAGTCTGCTCTTTTTTAATCAACTTAAAACTATTTGTGATTTTTTTCACTTCATCTCCTGTACCCGCAACGTTGGCGGCTTGATTTTGATTTCTGACTTTCGCTCGGCTGCGGCGGCGAGCCAATCTTCATTTTTTACTTCGACCTGCTTTGTCTGCAGGACCAAGCCAAAATTTTTCACTTCCATCCTTGGTCTCCGCACCACCGGTGGTTTGACTTTGCTTTTTTTTCACCAGTCGTCGGTCTTTAAAACACCACCCACCTAAAACCAGAGCGTATTGTCCACGAAGTCGCCCCGCTCGGGAGTGCTATCCTAGCTCTATTAGCGTTAACCCCTAAGTTGCCTCATGCAGCACCCCGACCCAACAAAATCCTCAACACCTCTCAGCACAGGCGAACCTGCACCCCCCAGCGCAAGCGACTCTGCCGCAACAGCGACCGCGCCTGCCGGGCAAGCCGGGCCGCAGTCTCGCCGCGAATTATTGTTAGCGATGTCGGGCATCGCAGCCTCGGCCGTGGTGGTGGCGTTTGACTCAACCATTGTCAGTACCTCGTTACCCCAAGTTGCGCAGGCTCTGGATGGGATGGCCGTCTACGCTTGGGTAGGCACAGGGTATTTTTTAGCCTCAGCGGTCAGCATTATGATTTTTGGGCGGCTCGGTGACTTGTTCGGCCGCAAGCCCCTACTGCTCACAGCCCTAGCTATTGTCACCATCGCCTCGGTGCTATGCGGGGTAGCCCAAACCATGGGGCAACTGATTTGCTTTAGGGTGTTTCAAGGCTTGGGGGGCGGCATGATGATGGCAACCGCCTTTGCTGCGCCCGCTGATTTATTTCCGGATCCGCGCGTACGGGTGCGCTGGATGGTCTTAATTTCTTCGAGTTTTGCGGTGGCAAGCGGCTTGGGGCCCGTGCTGGGTGGCGCGGTCACTGAAGCCTTAGGCTGGCGGGCTGCCTTTTTTGTGACGCCTCTGGCTGCACTGACGGCATTCGGCCTAATCTGGCGGTTTTTCCCGGCAATTCAGCTACCGCGCGCCAGCACGCCCAGCCTAGATTGGCTAGGTGCCCTTGTATTGGCGATTGCGGTCGGTGCACCCCTGACAGGTGTAGGGCGGCTGGCGGCTGCCACCACAGGCACTGAACAACTTTGGGCCCTTGGCGTCATCGCTCTGGGCTTGGCCGCTGTTGCGCTGTTAATCCCGGTCGAGCGCCGCGCCGCTACACCGATTTTTCCGTTACGGATTTTGCGCTCGCGCGAGGCCAGGTTGCTTAATATCGCGGGCGTGATGGCGGGTGCCGTGATGTTTATTTTGATTTTTTATCTGCCGCTGTTGCTGCAAGATGAATTTAACTTTTCGCCCACGTATGCAGGCCTGCTACTCACACCCTTGGTGGCGGTGATGCCTTTGGGCAGCATTATCAATGGTCGCTTGTTTACACGCCAAAGCGAGCCGGCACGCCTGATGGTGTTTGGTAGCGTGCTGCTTGGCGTAGGGTGCTTGCTGACACAAACGTTTTCGGCCAATAGCCCGGCGTGGTGGATTCTGCTGACGCTATCGACCTGTGGCGCCGGTCTTGGCTTTTTGCTGCCAAATTTCACGTTGTTTATGCAGATACTGGCTGAGCAACGCGATGTGGGCGTGGCCTCGGCCTTGATCCAAACGACTCGAGCATTTGGCGGGGCCGTGGGCACCGCGTTGGTAGGGATCGCTGTAGCAAAGATCTCGGTGACAATGGGTGTTAGAGTTGGTTTAGTGTTTTGCGTCATTTTGTGCGGCTTGATTGGTTGGGTTTGTTCGCAGATCCACATGAAAAACGTTGCCAAATAGGCTGGTATCCAACCCGTCACTCTTTATAAAATATCTAGGTACGCTTTTGACTGTATTACTTCTACCTTCTTTTAAACAACGCCTTGATTCTTTTTTAGTTGCGGCGTTGTTTGCGATCATGCCCATCGCGATGCTGACTGACCTTGGGCGGGCCAGCACCGTGTTTTATGCCCTCGCGGCCATTTGCCTGTCGATTTGTTTTTCAAGGCCAGGGGGAGTGCGGGCCACGCTAAGCGACCTAAAAGACTATCGGCCTTTGGCGATGGCACTATTTTTTTTGCTCCTAGTCATTACAAATGCGGCACTGCGTAGCGAGACGCGCCTCGACAATGAATTTGAACGCGCCCTGCGCATTAGCGTCGGTACATTGGTGGTGCTGGGTGCCTGCCTGTCACTCATCCCGCAGTGGTTACGTCAAGCAAGCTGGGGCATGGTGATCGTCAGCTGGGTGGCGACGGGTTACGCCGCTTGGTTTTCGTGGCCAAGTTTCAGACGCCCGCTTGAGGTGCCCCAGTACAACGCCGTGTCGTATGGCGATTTGTTGCTCATGATGACTACGCTTGCAACCTTTTCAATCGGCTGGCGTCTGACACGCTTTCGAAAAACTGAAATCGTCTTCAAGGTGTTGACCCTGTTGGTGGGGCTCATCGGCTTTATCACCACACAAACACGTGGCGGCTGGTTGGCTGTGCCCTTTTTTATTGCGATCGGGCTGGTGTTGTGGGGCGGCAAAGTGCACCCTAAAAAACTCATTTTGGCTGCTGTGCTCGCTGTTTTAATTGCCACCGCAGCCTTTGCCTCAAGCTCGATCATGCGGCAGCGCTTTCAAGACAGCATCACTAAAACAGTTGAATGTATTCAAAATCCGCTAGCGATTTCATCAGAGTGTGGGCGGATACAGTTAGCGCACGCGGCATGGTTGATGTTTAAGGCAGATCCGCTTTTTGGCAACGGTGCCACCAATCGTTTTGGATCGAAGCTAGAAACATACTGGCGACAAGGCATTGTGTCAGACTTTACGCATAGCCAAGAGTTTGACGAGCCACACAACGACATGCTGTTTAGCTTGGCCAGCCACGGTGTGCTTGGATTGATCGCCTTGCTTTTAATCTACGTGGCGCCGAGTTGGATCTTTATCCGGCGCCTTGGGGCGCAAGTCGCACAACCTGCCCGCGTGGCTGCGGCGATGGGTTTGGTATTGTGCGTTGGATTTTTTGTATTCGGCTGGACCGAACTCATTTTGCGCGGCATTCGCACGCTTGGTTTTTATGCCGTGGCCATGGCCTGGCTACTGGCCTTATCCGACGAGCGTTTTTTGGCGCGCAGTGATACTTAAGCTTGCTGCGTTTGCTGCTGAAAGCGCCAGCTACTTTCACACATCTCTTTTAAATCACGCGACGCGCGCCAACCTAGCTGCTGTGCTGAAAATTCAACACTGGCATAGCAACTTGCAATGTCGCCTGTGCGGCGCGGGGACACGCTAAACGGCACGGGCTTGCCACTTGCGGCCTCAAAGGCTTTGATCATTTCAAGCACGCTATAGCCACGGCCTGTGCCTAGATTGAAAGTATGAACGCCGCTGTGTTGAGTTAAAAATTTAAGCGCGGCCAAGTGGCCTTCAGCCAAATCCATCACGTGAATGTAGTCGCGTACACCCGTGCCATCTGGGGTGTCGTAATTATTGCCAAACACTTTCAGTTGCGGCAGTTTGCCGACGGCCACTTGTGCAATGAACGGCATCAGATTATTGGGGATGCCGTTGGGATTTTCGCCAATCAAGCCCGAGGCGTGCGCCCCCACGGGGTTGAAATATCTAAGGGCGGCAATATGCCATGACGGTTCAGAGGCGCTGAGATCTGACAAGATCTGTTCAATGTGCAATTTGCTGCGGCCATACGGGTTGGTCGCGCTAGTGGGGTGCGCTTCGTCGATCGGTAAATATTTAGGGTCGCCGTACACCGTAGCGCTTGAGCTAAACACCAGCGTTTTGCACTGAGCCGCCTGCATAGCCTGCAATAGACTGATCGCGCCTTGTACGTTGTTGGCGTAATACTCCACCGGCATCGACACCGACTCACCCACGGCTTTTAGGCCAGCAAAGTGAATCACGGCATTGATCTGTTGCTCGGTCAGCGTGCGCTGCAGCAGCGCGGTGTCGCGCACATCGCCCTCGATGGTGGTGACGGGCGCGCCCAAGATTTGCTCTAGTCGCTTTAGTGCGCCACGCTCACTATTGCTGAAATTATCGTACACGACCACGCGATGGCCGGCCTCAGCTAAGGCCACAGCAGCGTGGTTGCCAATGTAGCCAGCGCCACCGGTCAATAAAACGTTCATCTTGTGTTGGCTGAGCGCATGAAACGCCTGCGTTAAAAAACTTTGATTTGTCATACTAACCGCCCCAGAGCGGTTATAACAAGCAGAGCGCCTCGCAATATGACGCAAGGCGCTATTAGTAAACTCAAAGCAGTCAAGTACTTGGTTACTTTTACTAACAATTCGACTTGTGTCGTTTTTTGATTTTAGGGGGCGCCCAGGGATTGAATTGCGCGCAGGCATGCCGCAGACTCTCTGTATCGGCGCCGCGGGCGCCTCATTCATCCGAGCAGTAAGGTTAAGCCGTGCCCTTCATTCATCCACACCTGCGCTTCAAAGAGGGTAACGCAGTCACATTGCTTGAAAACGGTGTGCAATTGTTTCCAGCGCTTTGCGAAGCTTTTGATCAAGCCACGCGTAGCATTCAGGTTGAAACCTATATCTTTCGGCTGGATGCTGCTGGCACACAAATTTTGCATCATTTAAAACTGGCGGCGCTGCGCGGCGTGAGGGTGCGGGTCATGCTTGATGGCTTTGGTAGTGCACCCGATGAGCAAAAGATTTTGGCTGAATTGCTGTCGGTCGGGGCGCAGTGCCGCATCTATCGCCCAGAGCCCAAGCAATTTACGCTGAAGTCTTTTGACTTTAAACGCCTGCGACGTTTGCATCGCAAAATCGTGGTTGTTGATTCGCGTGTCGCCTTTATTGGTGGCGTCAATTTTGAAGACGATTATCTGACGCCTCAGCTGCTCAAACGAGATGTTGAAGATGATTATCTGGCGTCTAAGCTGCTCAAACGAGAAAGCGATCCACGCTTTGATTACGCGGTGCAACTCACGGGGCCCGTTGTCGCCGACGCCGTGCACGCGCAAGATCTGCTGTGGCTGCGCCTGAATTGGCGCCTTTTGCTCAGGGGGCCGCGCACCTGGCGTCATTTGCGATTTAGGCATCAGCGCCATCGCGCCGCGCTTTACCCGGCTACGGGTAACGTCCAAGCCGCATTGGTGTTGCGTGACAACCTGCGCTATCGCAAAGCAATCGAAACCGCCTACCTTGAAGGCATCAAGCAGGCGCGGCACACCATCATCATCGCCAACGCATATTTTTTACCGGGTCGCAAACTTCGGTATGCGCTCATCGAAGCTGCGCAGCGAGGCGTGAAGGTCAAGCTTCTACTGCAGGGCAAAATCGAATATCGCATGCAATATCACGCGACCCGCTGGATCTACGATCAGTTTTTAGGCGCAGGTATTGAAATCTATGAATATCTACCTAGTTTTTTGCATGCAAAGGTAGCCGTACTTGATGAAGTGTCGACGGTCGGGTCATCAAACCTCGATCCCTTTAGCCTCTTGCTTGCACGCGAAGCGAACGTGCTAATTGATGACGCTGCTTTTACGCAAACGCTGCGGCAATCGCTAGAGGCCGCGATCGTTCATGGCAGTAAAGTCATTGAGCATACGCTGTACGCGCGTCGTCCCGTACTGACTCGCCTGACCGATGGTTTAGCGTACTTATTATTACGAATTGGCGTTGCATTGACGGGTAAAGGCAGCGACTACTAGCGACAGCTACAACTAATCGTGCGTTGTCTAACAGTAGTAAGCAACGCTGTTAAATCGCCGCGCTCGTCTGACATCATCACTCTACACAATCGAATGAAAAGTCTAACGCTCTGCGCTCAATTAAGGCAATTCAAGTTCTGCAAAGATCGGCGCGTGATCCGATAGCTGCGACCACGGCCGGCCACGCAACACGCGGGCATTACGAACCGCAAAGCCGCGTTGATAAATACGATCAAGGCGTAACCACGGAAACGCACTCGGAAAAGTCCGCGGCGGCGGGGTCGGACTATAGGCGCCCGCCATGGGCAACTGGTTTGTGCGCTGCGCCTCGCGGCGAAAGAGGCTTGCCCGAATCTCAAGCGGAGAATCACCACGCCAGACGCCACGCAGTTGGTGCATCGATTCGCGCAGCTTAGGCATCACGCCTTGGGTGCGCGGCGCATTGGCAAACACTTCATAAACGCCAAGTTGCTGCACAAACAAGGGGGCGAGACGATCTTTCCAATCGTTGAAGTCGCCTGCGATCAACATGGGGGCATTGTCAGGCACCATCCGCCTGATACGCTCGGCCATCACTTCGATCTGGCGCACACGCCCGCCAGCAAATAAACCTAAATGCACGACAAAGCAATGCACTTCGCGGCCACCGACATTAATCACGCCGTGCAACAAGCCGCGCTGCTCTAGGCGGTGATCTGAAATATCTTGATTTTCAAAGCTAACAATTGAATGCCGCGATAGCAAAGCATTGCCGTGATCGCTTTGGCTTTTGATGGCGTTACAGCCGTAGGCAACGTCCATATGCAAGGCTGCCGCCAACGACTCGTGTTGCGCGTGCAAACGACCGTGGCGGTCGTTGCGCCCTTGCACTTCTTGCAAAAACAATAGATCAGGTCGCAGGCCATGCAAGCCGAGTCGCAAATCCACCATTGAGTCGCGCCCTGAAAGTGAGCGGCCCTTGTGGATGTTATAGCTGACAACTCGAAGCAACGACATGTTGGTCGATGCTGCTTACGCCTTAACCTCGGGCTGACGCAAACGGATATGAAGCTCGCGCAACTGCTTTTCGTCAACAGGCGACGGCGCTTGTGTCAGCAAGCACTGTGCGCGCTGCGTTTTTGGAAACGCAATCACATCGCGAATCGACTCGGCACCGGTCATCATGGTGACGATACGATCCAAGCCGAAGGCGATACCACCGTGAGGTGGCGCGCCATACTGCAAGGCGTCGAGCAAGAAACCAAACTTGAGTTGTGCTTCTTCAGCGTCAATCTTCAGTGCACGAAACACTTTGCTCTGGATTTCTTCGCGATGAATACGCACTGAACCGCCACCGATCTCCCAACCATTAAGCACCATGTCATAGGCTTTAGCGGTTGCCTTTGATGGGTCGGTGCTGAGCAGATCTTCGTGGCCATCTTTGGGGCTGGTAAAAGGATGGTGCGCGGCCACGTAGCGATCGGCCTCTTCGTCGTATTCGAACATCGGAAAATCAACCACCCAGAGTGGTTTCCAGACAGCTTCAAACAAATCGTTGGTGCGCCCAAACTCGCTATGACCGATTTTGACGCGCAACGCGCCGATGGCGTCGTTAACAACCTTGGCGCGATCGGCGCCAAAGAAAATCAGATCGCCATCTTGCGCACCGGTACGCTTGATCATTTCGGCGAGCGCGGCATCGTGCAGATTTTTAACGATTGGTGACTGCAAGCCATCACGGCCTTTGGCCACTTCGTTGACTTTGATCCAAGCCAACCCTTTTGCGCCATAGATCGATACAAACTTGGTGTAGCTGTCGATCTCGCTGCGCGAAATGATGCCACCTTTTGGCACGCGCAAGCCCACGACGCGACTACCTTCGGTGGTGGCAGCTTGGGCAAACACTTTGAAGTCAACGTCTTTCATGACGTCAGTCAAGTCTGTGAATTCGAGTTTGACGCGCAGATCAGGTTTGTCTGAACCGTACAAGCGCATCGCTTCGTTGTAAGGCATGATCGGAAACGGATTGGCGAGCTCAACGTTTTGCACGGCTTTGAAGACGTGACGGATCATGTCTTCAAAGATCGCGCGGATTTCGATTTCGTTCAAAAACGAAGTTTCGCAATCGATTTGGGTAAATTCGGGCTGACGATCAGCGCGCAAATCTTCGTCACGAAAACATTTGGTGATTTGATAGTAGCGATCGAACCCCGACACCATCAACATCTGTTTAAACAGCTGTGGCGATTGCGGCAAGGCAAAAAATTCACCTGCGTTTACGCGTGAGGGCACAAGGTAATCACGTGCACCTTCGGGCGTGCTCTTGGTGAGCATGGGGGTTTCGATATCGATAAAGCCCAAGCCATCTAAAAACTTACGTACTTCGATCGACACGCGATAACGCAACATCATGTTGCGTTGCATTTGACCGCGGCGCAGATCAAGCACGCGATGCGTCAGGCGTGTAGTTTCAGACAAGTTTTCGTCGTCGAGTTGAAACGGCGGCGTAACCGAAGGGTTCAGGATTTCGACTTCGCGGCAGAGGATTTCGATCTCGCCTGAGGCAAGGTCTTTATTGGTGGTGCCGGCCGGGCGCTCGCGCACCAAACCCGTAATGCGGATGCAAAACTCGTTACGTAAACGCTCGGCGATTGCGAAACCTTCGACGTTATCGGGATCGAACACGATCTGAGCCAAGCCGGCGCGATCGCGCATATCGATAAAGATCACCCCACCGTGGTCGCGGCGGCGGTGTACCCAACCAAACAACGTAACGGTTTGACCTAAGTGGTCTTTACAAACCTGGCCGGTGTAGCAGGTACGCATGCAAACTCCAAAAGATCTGACAAACAGATCTGACAATAAAAATTAATCGGACGAACGAGAAGGCGTGGCAGGCGCGTTGGCGTCGCCACTTGATAAAGCGGGTGATACGGCGGTCGTTTGGCTAACGGAACCCGCTGTACTGCGTTGAGCTTGCTCTGATGCACCTTGTATTGCAGCACCTTGTATTGCAGCACCTTGGGCTGAAGCACGTTGAGTGACAGCACCTTGGGCTGCAGCATCGACGGCATTCAGTATCGGGCCAGCGGGAGGCGCAACAACGCCCATCGACACAATATATTTCAGCGCAGCATCGACCGACATATTGAGCGGCACGACTTCGCTGCGCGACATAATCAAAAAGAAACCAGACGTTGGATTTGGCGTGGTGGGCACGTACACGCTCACGTAATCACCCTGCAGGTGTTCGGCCACTTCGCCGCTGGGGGCACCCGTTAACAGGGCAACGGTATAACAGCCCGCCCGTGGATATTGCACCAGCACTGCTTGCCTGAAAGCCTGACCATTGGGCGCAAGCAAGGTATCGCTGACCTGCTTAACCGACTGATAGATTGACCGGACCAGTGGGATGCGACCCAAGACTTTTTCGGAATACTTTAAGATGCCACGGCCCAAGAAATTGGCAGCAAACATGCCAGTCGCCAGCAACACCGCCAACACCAAGGCAACCCTGAAGCCCGGGATTTCAAAGCCGAATAAAGCTTGGGGCGACAAAAAGCTAGGCACCACGCTTTCGAGCGTGTTGACCACTAGGCCGAGCACCCAGATCGTAATGACGACAGGCACCCAAATCAGTAAACCAGTGACGAAGTACTTTTTTAGAAATCGCATATTAGGATCAAAAAAGTTATCTTTCTTGCCGCGCGTCGGCGCGGAGGGTTTAAGCGTTGAAGGTTACGGTTGATATTTCAAGCGGTTAATATTTTTAAAGCGGTTGCCGTTTCGGTTAAGGGCGACCCGCGGGTCGCTATGTCATTAGCTTAGCGCTCAAGTATTACCAGACGAGTTGTTTGACGACCCGCCCGAAGAAGACGAGCCGCTATTACCCGAACTCGTTGCGCCAGAACCACTTGAAGACGCTGCGCTTGAGTTGCTGCTTGAAGAGCTGCTTGAATTGCTATTTGAGTTGCTATTTGAATTGCCGCTTGACGAGCCGCTAGCAGACTTGCTGCCCGAGCTATCAGACGGTGCACCAGACTGGCTGCCAGACGAGTCGCTTGAGCCCGCTTTAGCATCACCACCCGAGGCGGCTGAACCACCCGCAGCGGCCTCAGAGCCAGCGACGGGCACAGCAGCTTCGCTGGTTTTAGCGCCGCCGCTACCGTTGCTACGAAAGTCGGTGACATACCACCCCGAGCCTTTTAATTGAAAGCCGGCAGCGGTAACTTGTTTTTCAAACGTCGACTGACCGCACTGTGTGCACACGGTGAGCGGCGCGTCAGAGATTTTTTGCAGTTTGTCTTCAGCATGACCACAGGCTGAACATTTATAAGCGTAGATTGGCACGATAAACTTCTTGAATACTGGATAAGTGGGAAAGTACTAACGCCGAAAAGAAAGTACTGAAACCAAAAGGAAAGCCTTTGATTTTAACGGGTTTTTACTAACACTCGATGGCTCTGAAGGAGAAGCGGCCCCAAAACGGCTCAATAAACCAGCTTTGGGGCCTTTTCGACCCGTTATAGGCCGAAGGAACTAAGTAATATTTCGCTGACGCTTACAAACCCAATTTTTTCAAATCAGGGCGGGCCAAGTGAAATTTAGTCACGCGCTGAAAAGCGATCCCGATCTTGATCATGGTGGCATCGTCAAAGGGCTTGCCTAGCAACTGCACCCCCACAGGCATCCCGTTGTCGGCAAAACCGGCGGGTAACGAAACACCTGTGGTGCCCATATAGTTGCCTGCACGCGTAAAGGCGGACGTTGGAGTTTTTGACTCGTTAACCTCGGTCAGGGGGCACGCCCCCATCGGCACACAGGGTGAAAGCAGCGCGTCAACATTGCTCATCCAGTTTGTCCAGGCGGCCGTGGTGCGGCGGTGGTCGGCCATGGCATCAATGTAATCTGCTGCAGAAATATTGCGGCCCGATTGCACACGCTTGCGCACAAATTCGCCAAACGGACGCGCGGCATCATCAATGTAGGCACGATGAATCGCATAAGCCTCTGCAGCGGTAATGTAACCATTGCGCACCATCATGTCGTTAAAGTCGAACGGAAACGGCTTGTCAATGATTTGCGCGCCAAGCTCAACCAGTACACGGCGTGTGTCTTCAAGAATACGCTTGATATCGGCACCGACTGGGATCGGATATTGCGCCTCGGGGAACAGCGCAATACGAATCCCTTGCAAAGGCTTGGCGCCCTCGGGCGGCGCCTGCCACTGAAACAGGGGGTGGCCACAGCTTGTTGGATCAAGCGGATCGGCGCCAGCCATCAGTTCAGTGAGGATCGCCGAGTCTTGCATATCGCGCGTCATGGGGCCGATCGAATCCAAGGTGCCCGACAAAGCGAGGGCGCCATGCAAACTGATCAAACCACGGGTGGTTTTTAAGCCTGTAATGCCGTTTAACGCAGCGGGGATACGCACTGAGCCACCGGTATCTGACCCTAAAGCGGCGGGGGCCAAGGCTGCCGCCACCGCCACGCCAGAGCCACTTGAAGACCCGCCTGGTACGCGATGGGTCGTCAAATCCCAAGGATTTTTAGGAGTACCCATGACTGGGTTGGTACCCCAGCCGCCAAAGGCAAATTCAACCATGTGGGTTTTACCCAGATTGATCATGCCGGCCCGCAACAGACGCTCGACGGCTGTGCAAGTAGTGGTACTGCGACGTGTTAACCAATCTTGCGAGCCACCAGTGGTGATTTGGCCTTCGATATCGCACAAATCTTTGGCCGCGATGGGCACGCCATCTAAAACACTTAAGCTATACCCCGACGCGCGACGCGCATCGGCGGCACGGGCTTGCGCCAGCACGCTGTTTGAATCGACGCTGACATAGGCGTGTAGCTCTTTGTTGCCTTTGTCGATACGCGTCAAATATTCTTGCGCAAGCTCTACAGAGCTAAATTGTTTGTTGCGCAAGCCTTGCGCGAGTTCGGTAAGGGTAGAGAAGGCGAGATCTGACATGATGGGGTGCTCTGAGATTAACCAACTTAAACACTAATACAAAAACAACGCGGCGGCTACAAGTGTGGGGCCTAAAGCGGCGATAAATAAAGGACCGGGTGAAATTGTTTCGTTATCGAAAGTTGATTTCAAAATCGAAAAGCCCGCGGGGTTGGGGGCATTGGCAATCACCGTCAAACCACCACCCGTAACTGCACCGGCCACCAGCATGTAGCGCCAGGCTTCAGAGGTACCCTCGACCAGCGAGCCCAAATACGTTAAGGCCGCATTATCGGTGATGGCCGTGAGCGCGGTTGCCCCCCAAAACAAAACGACGGGCGACAAGCTGCCTAATAAATCTTGCAACCACCACTTTTGCAAAGTCCCAAGCAGCACCAGTCCGGCTAAAAAGAAGCCAACCATCAAGCCTTCTTTGAGCATCAAGGGCGACTGAAAGCGCTTGTAGGCGTGGCAAAAGCCAATGAATAACACTAACAGCCCCATAAAGACCGCGGGGTGGTGGGCAAAGACAACGATGCCAACCAAGAACGCAATGTGGATCAAAATAGTTAATGGTGGCACGTTTACGGGGGCATCTTGCGTGACACCGCGATGTGTTTCAACCTCGCCGCTGGCCAACGCTTTACGATTAATGATGGTCAAAATAAGGGCATTAAAGGACACGGCCAAGACAGCGCGCCAACCGAAGTGCGTCAGCATGTAGGTAGAATCCCAGCCAAACGTTTGTGCCACCATCAGCACCGGCGGGGCTGCATAAGCGCTTAAGACGCCACCAATCGACACGTTCACAAACAAGACACCAAGCGTCATGTATTTAAAGGCGCTGTGGCCCGGCCGCTTGAA
>CAMEAW010000064.1 GCA_945911685.1 Bordetella parapertussis | reverse complement strand
GCGATGTCGGGCGCCTCAATCACCAGTTTTTATGACAGCGATAAGCGCTTTGATGTGGTGGTCAAAATTGACCGAGAGCACCGCAATAGCATCGATGCGATCGCTGCACTGCAACTTGAGATTCCTGGCACACAGGTTGGTAACGGTTCAGGCACCCTCGCCTTGGGTGACGTGGCCTCAGTAGAGGTCCGAGAAGGCGCCTCACGGATCTTACGTGAAGCCGGCACTCGCATCGTCATTGTTAAAATGAATTTATTGGGTCGTGATCAAGGAAGCTTTGTCGCTGAGGCGCAAAAGAAGGTGCAAGATAAGGTCAAGCTACCACCAGGCTATGATTTGAGTTGGGGTGGTCAGTTTGAAAACTCTCAGCGTGCAACAAAGCGACTGACAGTGATTATTCCTTTCACAATCCTTTTAATTTTTTCGCTGCTATTTTGGGCCTTTCGCTCATTACGCATGGCAAGCCTAGTCATTGGGATGTTGCCGTTCACCCTGATTGGCGGCCTGGCGGCGTTAGGCCTAGCGGGTTTAAATTTATCCGTCTCAGCAGCCGTCGGCTTTATTGCCGTAGCAGGCATCTCTGTACAAAACAGTGTCATCATGGCCGAAGAAGTCATCATGCGTCTTCGCCAAGGACAATCAACCACTGAAGCGATCTTAGAGGGCGCGGTATCGCGTTTGCGTCCGATTCTGATGACCGCACTGATGGCCGGTCTGGGTCTGTTGCCTGCGGCACTGTCGCAAGACATTGGTAGCGAAACAAATCGTCCGTTCGCCTGCGTCATTGTGGGTGGGATCTTGACCGGAACAATTTTTATGCTGTTGATTTTGCCCGCCGCACTCAAACTCTTTGGTCACTTTACAGACGCCTCAGATGAAGCTGCCGAGCTACTAGATGGGCAAACGGGTGCGTCGACACATGGTTAAGCTCAGACTCACTCAGTGCATAGTCGCCGCTTTTGTCTGCACGACGATGGCAGGCTGCGTGTTGGGCCCCGACTATCAACGTCCCGACCTTCCTACATCTAAAGGCTACGGGTCCTCAACTGAAGTATCGATCACCAGCACTCCTACGACCAGCCAACCAGGTGAGGATCAACGCATGGCAGTAGGCGCAAAGATCCGTAACGACTGGTGGACGCTCTTTCGCTCGCCCGCCCTGAACACGCTAATCAAACAGGCTTTTGCAGCCAGCCCGACCATCGAAATCGCGCAGAGAGCTCTGAACGTTGCCCAACAAAATGTTTACGCGCAGCAAGGGTATTTTTTTTCGACCGTGCAAGCGAGCTACATGCCGACGCGGACTAAATTGCCTGGAAATTTAGGTGGTAATTCACCGGGCGTTCAGGGCGACGGAAACTACATCGGTGCCTACCAAGGTACGCCCGCGAACCAAGGCGGCACAGCACCCTACAACGGCTCGACGGTATTTAATTTTCATACCGCGCAATTGACAGTGGGCTTTACGCCTGACATTTTTGGCTTAAATCGTCGTGCGGTTGAGTCATTGCAAGCCCAAACTGACGCGCAAAAGTTTCAATTGCAAGCCGCCTACATTACGTTAGCGTCAAACTTGGTGGCCGCGGCCGTTCAAGACGGAATGTTACGCAAGCAAATTGACATTACAAAAGAAATGATCGAGGCAAACGAGACGGCTGTTGCTCTGGTCAAGCGGCAACAAAAATCAGGCTATGCCTCACAGCTCGATTTTTCAATACAAGAGAGCGCCTTGGGGCAAGTCAAACAGTTACTACCGCACTTACAAAAACAATTTGAGCAAAATCGTGATTTATTAAAAGTCTTAGCTGGTCGTACTCAGGATCAAGACGTGCCTGCGTTTGACCTTGCGTCTTTTAAGCTACCCGATGAGCTACCACTTACACTACCCTCGCAACTGGTCGAGCAAAGGCCCGATATTCAAGCTGCCGAACAACTCCTTCGCGCTGCCAACGCACAAATCGGCGTAGCGCGTGCGACCAGATTTCCACAGCTGTCTCTAAGCGGTACGTTGGGCGGCACGGCAAGTAACTTCAACCAAATGTTTTGGGCAGGAAGCGGCGGATTTTTTGAGCTAGCACTGAACTTGGCGCAGCCAATCTTTGCGGGTGGCACGTTGATGCACCGCGAATACGCCGCCACCGAGGCACAAAAGCAAGCGGCTGCGCAGTACCGTCTGACCGTTATCACAGCCTTTCAAAACGTAGCCGATACCTTGCACGCCATCAAAGCCGATGCCCAGGCCATGACAATCGTCAATGACTTAACTGCGGCCGCTAAAAAAACGTATGAGCTGAGTGGCAGACAGCACGCTAGTGGCTATCTGGATCGACTCGCACTGATCAACGCTCAACAAACTTATCGACAAGCTTTGTTGAACACCGCTCAAACACGGGCGAGCCGCCTAGGTAATACGGCTGCACTATTTCAGGCGTTGGGCGGCGGGTGGTGGAACAAGCCTGTCGAGTAACAACAGCAGCGCCGCTGAGCGTTAATGTGGTTGGTTTATGTTTTAGCCGGTTTGTGTTGTAGCTGGTTTATGTTTTAGCTGGTTTAGCTGGTTTAGCTGGTTTAGTGACTTTTGCTGTTTGAGCCGTCTTACCCGCCTTGGCCACCTGAGCAGTTTTGATTGTTTGAGCCACATTTACTTTTTTACGCGCTGTTTGAGCCAACGCTTTCGGAGCGCGGCCAATTTTGACTAAGGTGGCAGTCGCCTCTTTGAAGGCATGATTCCCAGCGGGCACGCCACAATAAGCAGAGGCGTGCAAAATCGCCTCTTTGATGTCATCTTGCGTCAAGCCGTTATTAAACGCGGCCTCTACGTGCAGATTGAACTCATCCCATTGCCCGAGCGATATCATCAGTACAAGGGTCATAAATGACCGCGTGCGAGGATCAATTCCGGGCCGTGTCCAGACATCACACCACACTGAGCGGGTAATTTGCGCCTGCCATTCTTGCGTAAAGTTTGTACTTGAATCAGTCGCTTTTTTGACCCAGGCTTCACCTAAGACCCGACGTCTAACCTTCATCCCCGCGGCATAACGCTGTTGCTCGGACTTATTCGTAGCTTTCATCTAAAACTCCAATTCTGTGAATGATCAATCAATGACTCAGTCGCCATTTATGTGCGACGTGCTCCAAACGACCTGCAAGGTGCGCCAAGCGGCAGCCGCCGCGGCAGTAGCAGCACCAATCTTACTGTACGAGGCTGTCGCTTAAGCCTAAATTGCCCTTATTGATCGATCACACTAAAATGACACCCATCATTACCTACTTTGTGACTCTGTTCGAATCCGTCATGAGTCTTTTGACAAATACCAATCATGACCTATAGCGTTAAAGAAATTTTTTATACCCTGCAAGGCGAAGGCCTCAGAGCCGGTCGGCCTGCGGTATTTTGCCGATTTTCTGGCTGCAATCTCTGGTCAGGCCGAGAGATCGATCGCAACGATGCCGTCTGTCAGTTTTGCGATACCGATTTCGTTGGCACCGACGGAACACTCGGCGGCAAGTTTAATACGGCCACCACACTCGCAGAAACGATTGCGGAGCTGTGGCCTGCCCACAAAAAAAATCGCTATGTGGTGTTGACGGGTGGCGAGCCGCTCTTGCAAGTCGATTTCTTACTGGTGCAGGCGCTGCATCAACAAGATTTTGAAATCGCAATTGAAACCAATGGCACACTTGCCGTGCCTGAAGGAATTGACTGGATCTGCGTGAGCCCCAAAGCCGGCGCAGACTGGGTACAAAAAACGGGGCATGAACTCAAGTTGGTGTATCCGCAGCCACGCTTGATGCCAGACATGCTGGATACCACAGGCTTTGAACACTATTTGCTTCAGCCGATGGATGGTTTATTTCAAAAGAAAAATACTCTCAAAGCGATTGAGTATTGCCAACACCACCCAGAGTGGCGGCTTTCAGTCCAAACCCACAAATTTCTGGAAATCCGTTGAAGCAACACAACTCCGCCGATCACTTCGAGCTTTCACAAAGATTCTATTTTGAGGCTGCGCATACGTTAAATCGTACGATCGACGCTTACGGTAGCCGTCAAATCCACGGCCATACCTATGAGGCCGAAATCACCTTGACGGGGCAGCCTGACCCAACGTCGGGCATGGTGCTCGACTTGGCCTATCTTCGTCTCGAAATTGAACGCGTTCGCGCGCTACTAGACCATCAGTTTTTAGACGATATCGCTGAGCTCGGACCGGCCACGCTTGAAAACCTGTGCCTGTTCATCAAACAGCAACTGATCGCTGCGGTGCCACACCTGAGTTGCGTCACGATCGAACGGCGTGCAAGCGGCGACAAGTGCACGCTGCGCATCAACGCCTAGAGGCTTTTTCTTGGCACATTGAATTCTTTATTATGCTGCCCAAGCCTAGGGGCGACCGAGCGATGCGCAGGGCGCTGCCCATCAAAAGAAATCGGTAGCGCTGTCAACACAAAATCCTCTTCTGGCACCAAACTCTGCATCTGCAGGGCCTGCACCTGTGCGTCTTCGAGTGCCTCGGGTACTGTGTTAACTGGCGCGCAAGGCACGCCTGCGGCATTGAAACGAGCAACCCATTCTGCGCGAGTGTGTGCGCGCAGTAAAGGAATCAAACATTCTAACAAGGCTATTTTATTAGCCAGACGATTTCGATTGCTAGAAAATCGTTCATCACATAACCACTCGGGGTGCCCCAACTCTTGAGCAAACTTTGCAAACAAGCGATCGTTACCACAACAAATCAAAATCGGTGCGTCTTTAGTTTCAAACGACTCATAGGGCACAAACCCTGGATGCCCAGAGCGGTGCCGATCTGGCAAACGCCCAAGATTGACATAGGCATCAGCCTTCTGCCCGACCCAGCCAAGCGCGGTCTCAAGCAATGAAGTACTCACCACCCCACCACCACCGGTATGCCCACGTCGTTGCAACATGGCTAAGGCGCCGATCACCGCCCACATGCCCGTACCCTGATCACACACAGATGCACCCGACCTCATCGGCGGGTCGTCTGGGCCGCCATTGATGCTAGACAAGCCACTAAACGCCTGAATAAGCGGCTCGTACCCGGGTTGCAAGTGCATTGGACCGGTGTGCCCAAACGCCGAGATTTCGCAATAAATCAATTGCGGGTGACGCGCGCAGAGTGCCTCGCCATCTATGCCCAAAGACTTTGTCACACCGGGGCGCATATTGTGAATAAAAATATCAGCCGTGGCGGCTAAACGCTCAAAGGCAGTCAACCCCTCAGCCTGTTTCAAATCGATCGCTACTGATTTTTTGCCACGATTGAATACATGAAAATTCAGCGCATCGCCATAGCGAAAGGCAGCACCCATGTTGCGCGCATCATCTCCGCCCTCAACCCGTTCGAGCTTAATCACCTCGGCGCCCAGATCGGCAAAAATAGCGCCGGCAAAGGGTCCAGCAAGTACTTGGCCAAGTTCTAAGACCGTAACGCCTTTCAGAATATTTTGCATGTTCAACAGTTGCTGAAAAATTGATGAAGTCGACTCGACCTACTCGGGCTCGATACCGGCAGCCCGAATAATGCGACCCCAGGTGCGTACCTCGCTGGCTTGATATTCAGCGAGTTCGCCCGGCGTACTCGTGATCGCCTCGCTTCCTAAAGACTCTTGGCGTAACACCATGCGCTTTGACAAAGCAGCACCCGCGATCAGCTTTGCTAACTTCTCAACAATGTCTGGCGCGACTCCAGCGGGTGCGTAAACGGCATTCCAGTAAGTCACCTCGAATCCTGACAGACCCGATTCAGCAACGGTCGCAACCGCCGGCGCCGCATTAGAGCGCGTCGCAGCACTAACTGCCAAAGGGTGCAAGCGCCCTGCGCGAATAAGCGGCAAAGCAGTCGAACTATCTAAAAACATGTAATCAATTTGGCCGCCCATCAAATCATTAACTGCCTGCGGATTACTTTTATAGGGCACTGAGGTCACGTCAATTTTTGCCATCTGTTTCAGCAACTCTGAGCCCACCAGACTCGACGAACTCCCACTACCAAAATTCAATTTACCGGGAGTCGCGCGAGCAGCTTGTAGCAAATCTTCAACAGCTTTAATCTTTGACGAAGCGTTGACCACTAAAAACATACTGCCTCGACCAATCAGCCCGATCGGTTGAAAATCTTTTACCGGATCATAGGGCAGCTTTTTGTAAAGATGTTGATTCGCGACCTGGGTAGTATTGGTCGTTAGTAATAGCGTGTAACCGTTCGGTTTAGCCTGTGCAACAAACTGGGCGGCCAACATACCATTTGCACCGCCACGATTTTCAATTACAACGGTCGTACCAAACTCTTCGGCCATCGACTGTCCCATCGCCCGAGCTGTTTGGTCGGTTCCACTACCCGCGGCAAACGGCACGACAATGGTAATCGGCGCGGTCGGAAACTCAAGCACCTGCGCGCACACGAAGCCTGCGTTTGCTAGCCAAAGGTAAAAACCAAAAAATAGCCTTCTTTGTCGAATATCCAAGATGTTATCCCCAAGTGCCAATCTCTATTTTCTTAGCTAAAACAGGTCACCTTTACTAAATTCGATCACTATTTTCTTAGCTAGAACAGATCACCTTTACTAAAACCGATCACTATTTTCTTAGCTAGAACAGATCAACTTAGCTAAAGCTAATCACTCTTCTTTTAGCCCGAATTACCCTTCGTACTCGACTTATATTAAACGAAGCTTGAAACGCATTTGGCAGAATCTTCTGTCTGGAATGAATCGACGCAGTGCAGCATACCTCCCGCTTTTATGCTGAGCCCACCTGTGTTACACCATTACTTACACCAAGAGATGCTAGCGATACAGCTAGCACCACATCATGACAGCAGGAGACAACATGAACAATGCCACCGCGTTTAATCGTTCTGAGGGTGACCTCGGCAATATTGTTGCGTTAGAGCATGTCAATCTAGCGATTCCAGATCAAGCCCTTGCCACCATTTTTTACGCGATGGGGATGGGCTTTACCCGTGACCCTTATTTGATGACTGGCATCACAAATATGTGGATGAACTTAGGCCGCAACCAATTCCATCTGCCGACTGGCAAGCCCATGGTGCTACGCGGCAATATTGTGATTGTGACGCCAAGCCGCTCGGCCCTGCTCGAACGTCTTGCCTCGGTGCAAGACTTGTTAAGAGGCACTGCATTCAGCGTTGAGGAGCACGCAGACCATGTCATGGTGACCTGTCCGTGGGGCAATCGCTTAAAGTGCCACGAACCTGCCCCAGAGTTTGGCCCAATCAGCCTTGGCATGCCTTGCATTGAAATGCTTGTAGATCATGGCAGTGCCAAGCCGATTGCACACTTTTATCGCGAGATCATGAACGCCAAGGCTGTGACGGGTACAGATAAAGCAGGCGTCTACGCGCGTGTATCAGTAGGCCCAAGCCAGGCTTTAATCTATCGCGAAGCTGACAGTACCGACAAGCGTCCTTACGACAATCATCATTTACAGATTTATATTGCAGATTTTTCTGGCCCCTATCAACGACTAAAGGCTCGTAACTTAGTATCGCTCGAAGATAGCGTGCATCAATATCGTTTTAAAGATGTGATCGACCTTGAAAGTGGCAAAGTATTGCATCACATCGAACACGAAATTCGCAGCCTGATGCACCCCTTGTATGCGCGCCCTCTGATCAATCGAAACGCCGAACAAAATATTCGAAACTTTGTACCCGGGCAAGAGGCTTACGTTTGGACCTTGCCTTAGTTTGTTGTGAAGTACAAGAAAGCAAGACCATCAAAACTATAAAAATGAATGCGAGAGAATCTTGAAAAAAATAACAGTTTTGCAAAATCGGCTGAACAGAACATTTACCTGCCTGCTAACGACGCTATTACTAGGCACAACCGTCGCCTCAAGTTTTGCCGCAGAGTGGCCTGAGCGCCCAGTCAGAATCATCAGCCCCTACCTCGCGGGTGGGGGGCTCGACATTTGGATTAGACCCATTGCAAATTTACTCACACAACAACTAGGCCAAAGTTTTGTAGTTGAAAACAAGGCAGGTGCCAATGGTGCCATTGGCACAACCTTCGGTGCCCGCTCGCTTCCAGACGGCTACACCATCATGGCGGGTACAACTGGTTCGCTGGCCATGAACGCTGCGCTTAAAACGAATCTGCCTTACGACCCCATTAAAGACTTTGCGCCAGTCACCATCGTGGCTGAAGCCGCTTTTTTAATGACGGCGTCACCCAATTCAAAAATCACAAGCGTGAAAGAGGTCATCGAGCGTTCAAAAAAAGACCCGGGTAGTGTGACCTATGCGTCTTTTGGTATCGGCAGCTCTGCCCACTTAGCAGGCGAGCTGTTTAGCTCAGAGGCGGGTATCAAAATGACGCACGTTCCCTACCAAGGCAGTGCCCAAGCAATTCAAGATGTCATGGCAGGAAACGTCATGGTCATGTTCGATTCACTGTCTTTAGATCTGCCTCACATCCGGGCTGGTCGCCTCATTCCCCTCGCACTAGCAGATGCAAAGCGGTCACCCGCCGCACCCGATGTGCCGACCTTTGCCGAGCTCGGCTTGCCCAAAGTTTTAGCCGGATCTTGGTATGCCTTGCTGGCGCCGGCTGGTACACCTCCAGCGATTGTTCAAAAATTGCGCGATGAGGTCGTTAAAACATTAGCTTCAAAAACCTTGCAAGATCAAGCAAACTCAACCGGAACACGAACAGTGGGCAATACCCCTCAAGAGTTTGCCGCCATACTTAAAGATGATGTTGAAAAATGGCGTGCGCTGGTCAAAAAACTTGGCCTTGAAAATCTAGGGGGCTGATCGTGGCAGCAAGCAGCAAACGCGCACTGATCATTGGTGGCTCACTAGCGGGATTGTTCGCAGCAAATTTGTTACGCAAGCAAGGGTGGCAGATTTCAATCTACGAGCGCACCCAAGGAGATCTGGCGAGCCGAGGCGCAGGCATTGGCACCTATCGCCAACTCTTTGACATTATGGCTAGCCTAGGAATCAAGGACCTCGAGTCAAAGTGCATCCCACTAAAAAGACGTCTGTGCTTTGGTCCCTCAGGCGAGGTGGTGCACGAGGTAGAAAAACTGCATACGATGAGTGCGTGGGCAACGATCTATAACGCCTTAAGAGATCTGATTGCTGCCCATGAGTATCATTCAGGCAAACAGCTTGTTGATATTGAACAAAGCAACAATCGCGTCACGGCTATTTTTAGTGACGGCAGCCGTGAAACCGGTGACTTGTTAGTGGGTGCAGATGGATTGCGCTCGACAGTTCGGCAGCACTACGCTCCAGAGATCGAACCTATTTACGCCGGATACGTCGCTTGGCGCGGCATGGTCGATGAAAATGATTTTTCTACTGAAGATCATGCGCAAATTTTTGAAAATTACGCATTCGGATTTCCTGATGGCGAACAATTTTTAGCTTATCCAGTTTTAGGACGTACAAACGAAAATATTCGAGGCAGGCGTTCTTATAACTTTGTGTGGTATCGCCCCGCCTCTGAAGTTGAGCTAAAAGATCTCTGTACCGATGAGCAAGGCATTTGTCACGGCAGCGCGATCGCGCCGCCACTGATTCGCAAAGAATTGACGCTAGGGATCAAAGCCGCCGCACAAAAACTTTTAGCGCCCCAACTGGCACGCATCGTTTGTCAAGTGCCTCAGCCATTTTTTCAAGCCATCAACGATCTTGAATCAGAGCGCCTAGTATTTGGACGGGTGGCGTTAATCGGCGATGCTGCTTTTATTGCCAGACCCCATGTGGGTGGCGGGATCACAAAAGCAGCCATTGACGCGCAAACCTTGGCCCAGGCCTTAGCGACTCAACCCGACAACATTGATCAAGCCCTCAGCGCCTTCGAAACCCAGTCGCTGCACTTTGGCAAAGGAGTGGTCGATCGCGCGCGCGGCCTGGGCGCTTATCTTGAAGGGCAACACAAGCCTTTCGAAGCTCGAGCTCCGACACAACAATCACGCGACATTAAGAAAGTCATGCAAGAGCAAGGTGCTGCGCTCACGAACGATTTGTTAAATTCAACTGAGCCAGCGCATTAAGTATTGACTACTTCATCAACGTCACCCATAGCACGATAAAAAAACCTAGCTAGAGCAATCTCGCTAGGTTTTTTTAGACTTTATTCAGCTACAGAAATTTAGTTTTTGAGCACGAGGCATATCACTTTGCTGGTGACATCACATGAATAATCCGACTCGCAATAAATTCTTTTGTTTTCGCGCCATAGGCTGCCATATGAGGCGCTGCAGCATGGGCCTTGAGTGCATCCATACTTTCCCATTTTTCGATGACTAAAAAAGTATCTGCGCCCCAAGCGGTCTGAATCGCTGGCGCACCCTCTGCATCAGTGGCAGCACCGTATTCGATACAACCTTGCTCTGCCAAAACGGCGGCAGTGTTTGCTCGAAAATATCCCAGAATGGTATCGCGTAGACCAGGCTTCGCGGTAATCACTGCTATTACGTGAATCATGTGTTAAGCCCTTTTTTTGATTAAACATTACAGCTTCAAGTACTAATTTTTTTGATCTCTAAATCAGGCTAGACTTATTACTTAAAATCATCCAACTATTTAAAAGCAATGCATTACAAAACAGAAATTCCTATAAATCCAGAACTAACCGTGGTGAATAAGAACGAGAACAACAGATCATCATGACATTCTGCGCGTCTCGTTGCGCCGGAGTCAGCACTGCGTCTCTGTGCTCAGGAATACCTTCGAGGACAGTTACCTGACAGGTTGAACAACTTCCTTCCATGCAAAGATAGGGAGCTTGTATACCGGCCAGCAGAAGAACATCCAAGATCGACTCATCCGAATTGACGACAAGTGTGATACCTTTTCGCACTAAGTGAACTTCAAATTTATTGCCCGACATATATCAGTTTCGACAACTCATCACACTCAATTTTCAGCAATACTGACGGTACGAAATTCAAATTTATCCCAAGGATAGGCGTCTGGAAAGTCGACATCAGACCAATTTAAATCAATTGGATGCGCAGTTTCTGCGAACGTCATCGCAAGATGAAAAAGAGTTTTTGCATCTGCAGGCAATTCTTGGATTTTATATTGATTCAAATAAAGCAAAATCTCTTCCATTCGGGGCAATAGCGCATCGTAGAAAACTCTAAGCTGTACCAACGTTACCTGGTGTAGCTTCTGAAATCGCGCCGCCTCGGACTTTAAGCTCCATTCAGGAACAAATATTTCTAAATCGGCAAAAACTATTGGTAGGCTCGCCATCGCTATTGATTTCCATTGTCGCGCAGCAAATCGTCAGCTGCTCTATAGTGATTCTGAATCAACTGCTCTTGCTCAGATAAAAATAAATAAGGAATACCACCACTCACAACGCCTTGGTAATTAGTCTCCATCGTAGCCAAATCTTCACGCAAGACTTCTCGCCCCCTTGTAATCGAGTGTGCTTGCGCAATACGATCTGAAGGTCGATCTGATTTAAAGCCAAAGCGCATCACTCGTACGTCGGTCTTATCGTGATCAATTGGCCAGAAATACATAATTGAGTGCGTGTTAGCTTGAGGACCAATTACAAAATTTGGTACGACGTGCATGATATCGAATGCCCATTGTGCAAATCTTGAAGGATTCACTCCTGGCGGCAGTTCATCCATGTTGAAGTGAGTGAAGGCCGGAAACATTGGCTTAGAGTGTCGATATAAAAGCCCTTCGGCAGGGGTGGCTTTGTGGTTTGGATTGCCATGCGCGGAATACCTTGCAAAGTGCTCACCGACTTCAAGATAGGCGCGATGCCTCTTAGGGTTTGTCTTCCCTCCTTGGTAGTCGGGTACCGTATTCTTATGGATATACAGATTGTGATAGCCCTCACAAAAGGCATTCACGGCAAGATTCCAGTTCGTATTGAGTACAACACGGTGATCAGCAATTTTTATACGGTTTGCAGAAAATCCACTGTACTGATCGTAAATTGGGCCCAGCCACTCTTTAAGCGTTTGACTGGGACTTTTATCAAAGTTAACAAACACGATGTTTTCCCAAACCTCAGACTGCACCTCAACCAGACTCATTTTTTCTTTATCAAGCCCTTTGAACTGAGTCGAGTCGGTGACACCCGTCAAATTTCCGCTATTAGAATATGTCCATGCATGAAAGCGACAAGTGAAGGATTTCTTACAGCCGTGTACTTCGTGCACCAGCTTATCGCCACGATGGCGACAAACATTATGAAAAACTCTGATTTGATTATCGTCAGAGCGCACAATTAGCAACGAAGCCTTGAGCGGAGGTACATCGACAACCTTGTAGCTACCGATCTCAATCAGATCTTCAGCGCTACCTATAATCAACCACGCTTTTTTAAAAATTCGAGCAACTTCCTTTTGATAAAACGTCGACTCAACCCTTTCTTGTATCGGAATCACATTCTTCAAGCGACTGGTATCGCCCTTAAATACGGTAATCGAATCACTGTCCATGTTTACACCACTTAATTAGTTTTCTATCAAAGACGACAACACCATATCGCCAATCACTTGAAAGCGGATCAGGTTACGTATTCGCTCCATCACACCAGAGGTTAAGGCGACAAAAGTCACCTCGCGTTCAGGATCGACCCAAAACCCCATTGAACCAAGACCCCAGCCGCCAAACGTACCGGGAGAAGCCAACGAGGCGATATGACTTGGAAACAAACCTTCGCCACGCAGAAACACCCCTAAGCCCAAGAACGCCGGAAATGGTGACATGCTATGCAAGGCGCGTGACGAATTCATCATTCCATTAGGCTTCAAGCCCGTTTGATTCGTCGTCATTAGCCGCACCATCGCGGATGAAAGCACACGATTACCATTCAAAGTACCACCTAGGCGCAAGGCTTCGCCCAATTTCAGAATGTCACCTGCGGTTGCAAATGTTGCCCCGCCTGAAGCGAGCTCAGTCTCTGGGGTAACCGCTTGGTCTCGCGCTGCAAGAAACTTACGATTAAGCTCAGGCGCATCATCGTCACGAACGATCACAGGCACACGACGTTTTTTAAGCCGATCAGGTAAGCCGAAAGAAGCGTCCTGCATCCCCAATGGTTCTAGGACATCATCGGCCATGATTTTTCTGAAATCACGCTTCTTCGCATCTAATCTGCGAACAATTTCAGCAAGAATCGTGAAGCCGGTCATTGCGCTGTAACTGACCAATTCTCCGGGAGTCGACTCTAAGGGCAATTCGCAAATCGCAGCAACACTTTTTGCTAAGACACCGATCTCATCAATGGGCAAAGCCACGGGTGCCATGCCTAGACCTGCCGTGTGTGTCAATACCTGACCCACAGTGACCTTATCCTTGCCTCGCTTGGCGAACTCTGGAATGATATGTGCCACGGGAGTCAATAGACTCAAGTCGCCCCGCTCAACACACTGAAGCAAAGCAATCGCTGTCATGACTTTAGAAATTGACATCACACTGAACACGGCGTCGGACTGCATCAACCGCTTTGAATCACGCTCTGCATAGCCTACCGTCAGATCAAATACAGTCTCACCACGGTGTGCGACCATAATGCGAGCGCCATCATATTTCGACTGCTCAATATCAAGCTTGACGCGCTGTTCCACTTTGACTAGCTTTTTTAAGTCAAAACTTATCGCACTACCACTACCTGTACTAGATTTTTTAGTTGCCAAGATCGTTTCCTGTTAAACGTTCAAACTTCATTTTTCTGTGATTTGGGCATTTCTGATGACCGATCCCCAGCGCTGATATTCATCCGCCATGTAGGTCTTCAACTGAGCCAAAGACTGTAAATCGTTTGATCGAACAGTGACTCCAACGCCTAACAGTGCTTGTCTCACCTTACTATCTGCCAGTATTTCGTTCATTTCTTTGTTCAGTCGTATCACCACATCAACAGGCGTTTTGGCCGGCACCAAAATGCCTTGCCAAAAGGCCAAGCTCACGGGGATACCCATCTCAGTGAAAGTCGGAATCTCAGGGGCTTCAACCACCCGCTGAAGCGTATCCACACCAAGTATTTTTACCTTGCCGGCCTTAGC
>CAMEAW010000063.1 GCA_945911685.1 Bordetella parapertussis | reverse complement strand
TTACCATAGGGTAATTTGTTTAACAGAACACCTAACACCGTGCCCTTAGGGCCCGGTATTGAAATCGCGACTAATGTCGAATGTTTGGAGAGCACTCTAATGAAATCTTACTGGATCAACAAAACCCCGAACGGTACTGAGCTTGAACTGCACGAGCTGCCGGTGCCTACACCCAGCCCTGATCAGGTGCTGGTGCGGGTGCGCGCCACCAGCATCAATCGCGGCGACATCATGGGTGCCATTAAGCTTCATAGCGCCAAGGGCGGGCGTCCCGCCGGCGTCGATGGTGCCGGTGAGGTAGAAGCAATCGGTGCCAACGTCCGTGGGGTTGCGGTCGGCGACCGCGTCATGTTTCGCGCCAAGGGCTGTTTTTCTGAATGCGTCGTTGTCGACTCCACATTACTCACGCCGGTTCCCACTTGCCTGAACTACGAACAGGCCGCCGTGATTCCGATCGCCTATATCACCGCCTACGAGGCACTATTGCAATTCGGCGGTCTGCAACGCGACGACTGGGTATTAATTGCCGGGGCATCTTCTGGCGTCGGTGTCGCTGCAGTACAGATCGCAAAAATGTGCGGTGCTAAGGTCATTGGCACGTCCGGATCCGCAGAAAAGCTTGCGCGCTTAAAGGAGCTTGGTCTCGACGCCGGCATACTCACGCGTGGCGAAAACTTTACAGAAGAAGCGCTGCGGATTACAGGTGGCGCCGGTGCCAAACTTGCGGTGAATCTGGTGGGCGGAAGCGCTTTTGCAGGCTGTCTTGGAGTGCTCACTGATTTCGGCCGCCTGGCAGTTGTCGGCTATGTTGACGGGCAGATGCTGACTGGGCTTGATATTGAACCGGTACACGGCAAACGCCTACAGATTTTTGGGCTTTCGAATGCACCCCTATCAACGGCGATGCGTGCGCTTGCCCAACGTGGTTTCGAACGCGATGTCATGCCCGCCATTATCGATGGACGGATCGTGCCAGTCATCGATCGCACGTTTTCGTTTGATGAACTGCCGGCTGCCAAGCAATACGTCGAACAAAACACGTTGCTAGGCAAGGTCGCCATCCGATTTGCCTGATTTTTCTGGCAAATCGCCGGTACGGGCGGTTCGGTAGGTGAGCCCGCCCTCGTAACGCCGACGTGACTGAAATCATCACCGGCCAACCAGACGTGGCCACGAAATTCGTGCAGAGCGAATATCAGCGCTGGGGAAACATCATCCGCGACTTAAAACTTAAAGCGACTTGAAAAAAAACGATTAAAACATCGTCAATAACAGTCAATTTTAGGTAGGTATCAGGGCGATTCTGATTCACCACCTTGTAAACATCTTGCCAAATTCGATGGTCCGCATGAGTTGTCATACAGGAGGCGGTGGCGGTACCTTAGACACTCATGGCGCAGCGCCTACTCGCTGGGCTGCGGCCTGTGCGGCAGGCCCTCAGTATTTGCTGCACAAAAGACAGGGTTTACCATAGGGCCTGTGACCTAAAAGAGATCGTCCTAGAGCGGTCGTGCGCTCTATACTCAAACACGAGAAGCGATCCCTGAGTCAAGCGCGTTCTGATTACTTTCAATTCGCCTTCGTCTATTTGCAGTTAGTGTGCCTATTTATTCTAAGAGCCCTCAACATCATGCGTCGACTCATTTTCAGTGTCTTATTCGCGTTTGGTCTAGGCGTCATCGGTCGAACAGCAGTGGCAGACAGATATCCCGACAGTCCTGTTCGGGCAATAGTGCCATACGATCCTGGCGGCGCATCGGATGTCTTAGCGCGGGCAGTCAGCAAAGATATTGAGGCTCACTTAGGTCAAGCGATGATTGTTGAAAATCGCCCAGGTGGCGGAGCCACAATCGGCACTCGCTTTGTGGCAAACGCTGCTGCCAATGGTTATACCCTCGGAGTTGTAGACAGTTCTTTTGTCATCAATGCGGCCTTGGCTAAAGACAAACTACCCTATGACACATTGAACGACTTTGCGCCCGTGATTTTGCTCGCAAAAATGCCGCTGATACTTGTTGTTCACAAAGACGTTGCAGCCTCGTCATTGGCAGAACTAGTTGCCATAGCTAAAGCTGCGCCCAGCATACTCAACTACGGCTCAGCAGGAAACGGTAGTCCTCTACACTTGGCGGTCGAACAGCTGAAGGTCGCCGCCGGAATTGATCTAACACATGTTCCTTATAAGGGAGGCGCGCCGTCAATAGCCGCCATCGTAGGAGGGCATACGCAAGTCACGATTACGGTTCTCTCGACCAGTCGGGCACACATTCAGGCCGGACGACTGAGAGCCCTGGCAGTCACCGGTGCAACACGTCTACCTGAGCTGCCTGAGGTGCCTACGTTTGCAGAATTAGGGCTGAGTAGCGTTGATTCATTTGTCTCGTTTGGAGTCGTTGTGCCCAAAGGCACTAAGCCGGACATTATTAACGCGCTCTCAAGGGCCTTAAACTCGCGCCTGCGCGAACCATCACTACAAAGTCAACTCATCAAACTTGGATTCCAAATCGATGGCGGCACGCCGCAAGAATACAAAAAGTTCATTGAATCAGAAATTTCAAAATGGACAGATTTTTCAGCAAAAATAAAAATTCAAATAGACTAAATTCTTAGCTGGCATCATCACACAAACAGACCGGTATTAAATTGTCTGCCGCCGGCTTATTCGGAGACGCCAAAAAAATGCAAAAACACCCAAGTCCAGACTACGCACAACGCGCACGATACCTCACTTTGGATCAAGGATTTAACGTTGCCCGAACTAAAGTGCCCGCTCATATTTTTTTAAACGAGCGAGATGAGGCCTTCGCCAATGCTGGCTCAACACATATTTTGTGCGATTCCAGCTCGGCAATGGCAATCGATGTGCCTGCCTCAGCCCCGATGCTTTTAGCATCGTACCTTCGCATCCGGTCAAACGAGCCACTCACGCTGCAATCCCACGCCAGTGCAGAGATTTTTTATGCGATTCGAGGTTCAGGAACGATAGAATGGGACAACGAAAGCATGGGCTGGGAAGCCGGCGACGTCATGCTGTTTCCTGGTGGTTTCGCAAAACAATTTTCGACTAACAACGACCAGCCAGCAATCTTATGGCAATGCACAAATGCGCCGCAACTCGCGCTTGAAAAAACCCTACCGCCGCCAATCTCACAGTCGACAATTCGACCGACCCTGTACAAGCAAGAGGCCATGATGCGTGCTCTGGTTGAGGCGCAAAAAATGGTCATGAAAAATGGCATGAAGTCGATGGCAATCATGTTTGGTACTGAAACGTTGGGGTCAATATCACCCTCGCTCACGCTAGCATTAAATGAAGTGCCGCCTAATGCCTCACAGGTGCCACACCGGCATAATTCGGCTGCAGTGACGATCGTTCTTGAGGGCGAACAGTGTTATTCAACGGTTGAGGGACAAAAAGTGCCTTGGTCGAAGTTCGCAACGTTTGTCACGCCAGGGGCCGCCTCACATGCACACTTCAACCCATCCTCGGGTTCTGCGCTAGTACTGATTGTGCAAGATGGGGGGCTTCATGCTCATTGCCGCACGATGGGATTTGCGATTACGCAGGCCTAAGACGTGTTTGTCTAAGCGCGGCCGCACCTCTAGGGGGGCGACCGAAAAGTTGGACGACTAGAAGCTAGTTCATGTACCCCTACGCAGACCGGGTGCGGGCATCACGCAAAAATAATTTTAACAAGAAGCCTATCGAAGGAGTTATGTTGATGGAATCAAGAGTGTCGGTGGTAGCGTCCCTATTATGGGTCGGGCTTATAGGTACGACGGTAATAACGTCGGCTGTGGCTCAAGATGCCTACCCGTCCAAGTCGATCAGAATCGTCGTGCCCTTCTCTGCTGGGGGAGGAACAGATGTGCTGGGACGGGAGGTCGGGCAGAAGATAGCCCAAAACCTCGGTGTGCCCGTAGTCGTAGAGAACCTTGCGGGAGCCAGCACCGTCATCGGTGCCGATAAGGTAGCAAAGTCACCGCCCGACGGATACACGATCCTGATCACAACGGCCACCACGTTTGCGACCAATCCGCACACGCTTAAGTCCATGCCTTTCTCGATCGACGATTTTGAAGGGGTGTCGTTGCTGGCGCAAAACCCACTAGTCCTGGCCGCTCCCGCCTCTGCGCTATACAACACACCGAAAGATTTGGTTGAGTATGCAAGAGCGAACCCCGGTAAGTTGTCATACGGCACCCAGGGCAGAGGCGCGACAGCTCACTTCGTTGGCGAAATGATTGCAGCCGCACTCGGCATCAAAATGACGGATATTTCTTACAAGGGATCAACTCCGGGTTTGGTGGACCTGTCAGGTGGGCAAATACCGCTTCTCGTGGACGGAACGGTGGCGTCTTTGCCTCTGGTTAAGGCTGGACGCATCAAGTTGATTGGTGTGACTTCGTCTGAGCGCCTGTCGGCGGCTCCAAATGTGCCCACTTTTGTTGAGTCTGGCTACCCAGAAATGATCGCTGACTTCAAGACGGCTATGTTCGTTCCAAAGGGAACGCCTCAACCCGTCATCGACAAGCTCAACTCCGCTGTGAAATACGCGTTGTCGGACAAGGCGATGGTAGATCGGTATGGACAGCACGGTACGATGGTTTCGAGTAGCGATCCTCAAGAGACCGTGCAGATTTTTAAGCGCGATCGCGATATGTACGGCCGACTGATCGAAAGGACCGGACTAAAGTTCGATTGACAACGGTTCAATACTTCATAGCGTGAGGCCTAGGGGGTCAACTCGGCCGTATTCCTTGAAGTCTGTCTTTGCGCCGATGGTTAAGATTGATATGTATGCGAGTGTTGAAGGTACCGGCAAGAAGATCGCAGGTGAGTTTGCGCGGTGGTCACAATTTTCGACGAGCGTAGAATCGGACAGTTAAGACGAGAGGTTTAGGTCTACAAGCTCACCAAAAAAATTACTCGTCATAACTTGGCTTATATTAACCACCTGATTGACTTTGGGGATAATGTTCGCGTCGCGTTCGTATTGGCCAGAGTATTGCGAGACAGCGTCGCACAGCCAAACCCCATGTGGTACAGACGCTTGGCCTGTGCACGCAGATTGACTTCGATATCGCGAAGCGACTCCCGATATGTCAATTGAGCAAAGGCCATCGCGAGGAACTGATCCAAGCAGGTAAAGTCCTTGGCCTTGCGTGCCTTCGATCGGATTGGTGCGAATTTCGATAAAAAAATTACATCGTCACAGATAAAGGGTAAACTTTTTCTTATAACTCTAAATTTAATCAAAAAAAGTTATACGAGACAGGTACTAGAGTACTTCGCTACAGGCAGTCGCATCACGGGTCTTGGTTTTAACAAGACGTCCATTACGAATCAGAAAAATTTGTCCATTCGTTGACTCCCTGGAAATATATAGAAAGGAGATTATCAGTCATGAGTAATGAAATCCTGTTTACCTACGACCACTATGAGGTCGACAAAATTTATGGCGTGAAAGAGTTCGTTGTTGACGAGGCAGTGGTTGCAAAATGGCGGGCGGTCTACCCTCAAGACAATGAAGCCGGCGTGATGCCCGCGGGGATGTTATCCATGATCGTGATTGATGCGGTGCTGACGCATCATGCACCCAGGCCCCCGGGTGGCATTCACGGAGGCCAGACTTTTAAGGTGACGCGTATGCCGCGCATCGGTGAGACGCTACTGACCGAGGTCAAATGCTTAAGTAAAGAAATTAAAAAGGACCGTAAGTGGGTCAAGGCAGGCACGACTACAACGATCAAAGGCACCGGCGAGGTTGTGCTCACTGGTGTGATGACCTCTCTCATTGCGCGGTGACTAGGACTATGAATATTCAACTTAAAGCTGCGACAAAACATGTGGATTTTCAGTCAATCTTAGACTATGCGGCCCTGACAAACGACTACAACCCGGCTCATGTCGACAAAGAGTTTGCGGATTCCAGTGCGATGAAGGGGATTATTGCGCATGGCACGATGTCCGTGGCGTTGATCTGGCAGGCGATCAAAAATACTTTGGGCATTGAGGCGTTAAATGATATTGATCTGGATATTCGCTTTGTTCGCCCGGTTCGAATCGACGATGATGTTACGGGGGGTGGGGAGCTGCTGGCCGGATCCTCTGATATTTTTTCTGTCTGGGTTAGAAATCAAAAAGACGAAGACGTCATTATTGGCACTGCGGTGATTCGCTCTAAAAGGTAAAAGTACTTCTGCACTTGAGCGCTTGTATTGACTCGGCGTTGATTCGCTCTAAAAGGTAAAAGTACTTCTACACTTGAGCGATTGTATTGACCCGGCGGTGATTCGCTCTAAAAGGGAATCGGCGTTGATTCGCTCTAAAAGGTAAAAGTACTTCTGCACTTGATCGATTATCAGTAAATAAGAAATAGAACATAGAAGAGATAAACATGACTCAGTTAAAAAACGTTAAAGAGATGCTGGTGTGCGTAATGATTGGGTTGGTACCCTACGTCACGCAAGCTCAAGATAGCGCAGCGGTCTACCCAAATCGTTCAATCAAAATGGTTGTTCCTTTTGCTGCGGGTGGTGGTACTGATATCGCGGCGCGACTTGTAGCGGGCAAATTGGGTGAGACTCTCGGCCAAAGCGTTGTCGTCGAAAACCGCTTGGGTGGAGGAGGGTCTCTCGCGACCGAGTTCGTTGTACGTGCACCGGCTGACGGTTACACACTTCTGTTCCACTCGGGCGCGCTCGCGATCGACACAAGCTTCAAAAAGGATTTGTCTTACAACGTCCGTAAGGACTTAACGCCGATATCGTTAATCGTTTCGGGGCCATTTTTATTAGTGGCGAACGTAACACTTCCGCAAAAAAATGTTGCAGAGTTAATCGCTTATGCAAAGGCTAATCCGAAGAAGTTGAATTTTGGGTCGCCTGGAATTGGCTCTTCTATTCATCTTGCGGGCGAATTGTTTAAAGCAATGGCGGGGATTGATATCGTTCATGTACCTTACAAAGGTGCCTCGCCGGCACTGACAGGGATCATGGCCAATGATATACAAATCATGTTTGACCTTATTTCGACCTCAAAACCCCTAGCGGATGCCGGTAAAGTAAAGATACTTGGCGTGAGTAAATTAGAGCGTCAGGCCGATATGCCAAGTGTGCCGACCGTTTCAGAAAGTGGGCTTGCTGGCTACGAAAGTGCTGTGTGGCTGGGTCTCTTAGCGCCGACAGGCACAGACAAGGCAATCATTCAAAAAATCGCTGAAGCGGTTAAAAAGCTAATGGCGCACCCTGGCGTTCAGGCTCAGTTTCAGTTGCAAGGCTTGGATATTGTGGGTAGTTCGCCCGCTGAGTTTGAAAAATGGCTTTCGTTAGATATTGATCGTTACGCTAAAGTCATTCGTGACGCTAATATTAAGCTGGACTAACAGTGACAAAAAAACGCTTAGATAGCATCCTAAAGGCGCAGTCAGTTGCGGTGATCGGTGCCTCTGATGATCTGGCAAAAGTGGGTGGGCGAGTCGTCTACTTGTTGCAACAACGAAATTTTGCCGGAGAAATATTTCCGGTCAATCCAAAGCGTCTACATATCCAAGGGTTGGCGTGTTATGCGGCAGTCTCTGCTATTGCTCAACCTATCGACCTCTGTATACTTGCTGTTGCTGCCTCAGAGGTGCATCAACAGGCAACTCTATGCCTTGAGGCCGGCGCAAGAGGGTTGATTGTTTTGTCTTCGGGCTACGCAGAGCTGGATGAAGACGGGGCGCGACGACAAGTGGCGTTAGCTGAACTCGCACAGCGTTACGACGTACCCTTGATCGGACCGAACTGCTTAGGGGTCATGAATGCAAACAACAACCTGGTCGCCTCCTCAACCTTTGCGATCAATGACCGCGAACTACAGAGTGGACGACTAAGTTTTGTCAGCCAAAGTGGTGCAATCGGTACCTACTGGTTGGACATGGTGTTAGAGGCTGGTTTTGGCGTTGCGAACTGGATTTCGACCGGCAATGAAGCGGATGTTGATTTAGCTGAGCTCTTAGAATACTTGGTCGAAGACCAACAGACTTCTGTCATTGGCTTATATATAGAAGGTATTCGAGACGGTCAACGCTTTCGCCGTGCTGCTCTAAAAGCCTTACAGAAAAAGAAACCAATTTTGGTGCTGAAGGCAGGGCGTTCTGCTGCAGGAGCCCTTGCTGCTGCGTCGCACACCGGCGCCTTGGCTGGCGAAGATCTGCTCTACGACGCTTTTTTTGAACAATACGGTTTGTGTCGGATAGACTCGTTAACTGAGATGCTCGATCTCTCTAAAGTCTTGTTATTACAGCCATTGCGCGCGGGGGTGCGTACCTGCGTCGTCTCAGTGTCAGGTGGCGCAGGCGTCTTGATCGCCGATGCCGCGAATGCAAACGGGTTGCTGATACCAGAACTGTCTCCAGCTTTAGTCGCTAACCTACGCACGATATTACCTGCCTTTGCGACAGCGCAGAATCCACTCGACATCACGGCTCAGATCGCCACAGAGCCCGATTTACTCGGCAAAGCGGTGCAGATTATTGCCGCTTCAAACGAATTTGATGCGTTGGTGGTGTTTTGTGGTGGGCTCGGCAATTTACAACGACCCATTGCCGAAAGTATTGTGCGTGGCCTGGGTAAAGGGGATCGTCCTTGCGTCGTGATCTGGCAGGCCCATCGCCCTGAGGCAATGCGTCTGCTAGCAGCGGCGAATATCCCGACTTTCTCTGAAATACCGCCTGCCGTAAAGGCGCTTGCCAGAGCCCTTCATTTGGCCGATAGATGGTTGGCCGCGGCACCACAAGAGCCGTCGCTCTTCGTTGCCCACAACACCAAGAGTGCAGTCGCGTTGACTGAATATGAAAGTAAATTATTGTTAAAAGAAAAATCAGCGCTAAGAATCCCCGAAGGGGTTTTGGTGCACTCTGGTCCTGAGCTGAGTTGTCGCGCTGCTTCCTTGCCTGCAGGCCCCTTTGCAGTGAAGCTGCAAAGCTTGAAGCTTTTGCACAAGAGCGGCAACGGCGGAATCGTCCTCGGACTAAAAGACGCGTTAGCGGTAACGGTAGCCGTAGACGAAATGTTCGCGCTAGCAGCCAAGCAAAACCTGGGCTCCGTCTCTGTGTTAATTGAGAAGATGCAGTCGGTGCAATTCGAATTTCTAGTTGGACTTCGCCGCGAACCCGCGCTTGGCGCTGTGCTGACCCTAGGTCGCGGTGGTGTCGCGGTTGAAATTGATCCCGATCTGGTTCACTTGTTTCTTCCGGTCAGTGCGCAGCAAGTACTAGAGGTGTTTGAACGCTTAAGAGGTAGTCGGTTGTACTCTGGGTTTCGTGGTCAACAGGCTGCCCCACTCAAAGAGTTAGTGCGTGTAATCTGTTCGCTCATAGAGATGTTTGAGTACGATGAGTCAATTGTCGAGATCGAAGTGAATCCGCTAGCGAGTGATGAGCAAGGCAAGGTCGTCGCTCTAGATGCGGCAGTGTGGCTTCGCGATAGCGATGAGAACGATAGTCGATAGCGATAGCGATAGTCGATAGTCGATAGCGATAGTCGATAGCGATAGCGATAGTCGATAGTAAATAGTAGATAGCGATAGCGATAGCGATGAGACTTTATCAACGAGACGATAGCAATCAGGCGATTTTGCTTAGATGATTTTGACCAAAAACCTTAAAGCACTAACAACAAAAAAAACCTCTCTAACCTAAATAATTTACGAGATCCTATATGTCTTCGATGACATCTATTCCCAAATTAAGCGTTGAACAGCACGGGCGTATCGCGCTTGTCACCATTAGCAACCCCGAGGCTCGCAACGCCCTAACCAGAGATATCTTTGAGGCCGGCTTGGAAGCCTTTCGAGCGTTTCGCCGTGATGAAAGTGTCAGAGCGATTGTGTTACAAGGCGAGGGCGAGCACTTTTCTGGTGGAGGCAATCTCGACAGAATGGTCTTGCAGCGCTCAAGACCGCGTCACACACAAGCTGAACATATTGATGTCTGTCATGCCTGGCTAATGGCGATGCGTGAGTGTCCTCAGCCTATTATCGCTGCCGTAGAGGGGGCTGCGGCCGGTGGTGGGTTTGCGATAGCCTTGGCCTGCGATCTTGTTGTTGCCGCAGAAAACGCCACCATGGTGATGTCGCACGCAAAGATCGGTCTGTCACCAGATTGCGGCGCCAGTTATTGGCTTGCACGTGCACTGCCCCATCAACTAGCGCTTGAAATGATGCTTGACCCCTCACCGATCACGGCCGCACGCCTGCAGCAGCTTGGTCTTGTCAATAAAGTGGTTGGCAAGGGGATGGCAGTCAACGAAGCAACGAAGTGGGCAGAAAAACTCGCCAATGGCCCAGCAGCAGCTTACGGTTGGATAAAAAAGCTCACCTATTCGGCACAGAATCGAGAGTTGCGCGTGCATTTAGATGCAGAGCGCGATGGTGTAGTCGAAAACATGTACGGTGCTGAGTGCGCTGAAGGGATAAGTGCCTTTCGCGAGAAACGTCCTGCGCGGTTTTAGGCGAACGCATTGCTCGAGTGCGAACAGTCTAGGAATTGAAACGACGATTGAATATTAACAGGTGGTCAGTATTTAACCACCCCCCCCCCAACAGACTAAGTAGCACATTGAAGTGCTGCTCAAGCAACTGTATTGTGCGCAGTTTAGAGGCCGGTTCAACGATGCGCATGAGCGCTAGATCTTGATACAACATCGGCACTGAGCCCAGCCCGCAGCGCGATACGCAAACAAGTAAGGCCTCTCAGGCAAACAGGTGCGTCCTGACTTCTGCCATTTAGTGCGTAAATTCGAGGTCTAGCAATTTGCCCAGCGCAGTGTTGGCCCAATCGGCGGTATTTGTGCGCAGGATATGAACTTTTCCTGTGCGATCATCACGCAGGTGCGCCTCGTGTACCTTCCACAGTTGATCTCTGACCTGCCTGAGCGACTGCTCGGTTTTGATTTCGAGATACTTGCCCACCATTAATGCCATAAAGCAGACTAACACGTGAGCCTTGATAGCCTCTTGCGTGTGGTGGAAGATTGGTCGAGCTCTGAGATCGGACTTGCTCATGCGAAACGCTTGCTCGACGTGCCAGAGATCTTTGTAATAGGCGATAACCTCGGCGTTGGACATTTCCTGCTCTGGAATATTAGTAACGTAGCCTTTGATGCCTAGGAGCTTCTCGGTTTTAGTCCTCAAGTCTGCATCGAACACAAAGGGTGCACCTGGTTGATCAGACTTCTTGACGAACTTGGCTCGCCGACCCGGTTCTTTGCGCTCGATGAGCGTCATGGCGCGTGCGACCTGCTTGTCAAACTCGCGTTTGTCCTTTCGATAGCGCGTCGTTGAGAACTCACACACGATCGGGGCCTTGAGGCCTGCGTAGGCGTATTCAAAGCGCTTGATGGCTTGGTCGGTTCGAGGCAACTCGGTATAAATCTGACCAATGAAACGCTGAGCCGTGTTGGCAAGCCTGGCGCCCACGATATAGCGATAACCATCAGTGTTCAATTGCTGCATGTTCTCCTTGGATAGCATTGCCGCGTCCGCCACGATGATGGGCTTTGTTTGGCCAACCCGCTTCTCAAAGCGGCGTAAGATCTTAAGCATGGTGTGGCCTTCAAAGGTATTGCCCTCAAACACTTCGTGCATGACAGGAAACCCTGAACGAGTCGTGATCAGGCCGATCACGATCTGAGGCTGCTGTGGCTTGTTGTCCTTGGAGAAACCTGGGCGCTGAAAGTCATATTCCTTGAAGGATTCAAAATACAACGTCGTGACATCGTAAAGAACTAGGCTAAAGGTCTCTTGTAAATCTTGTCGTGCCGTCTCAATGGCGGCAGACTCTATCGCCTCTTGATGCTCTACTAGCTTTGGTAGTTGTCGATAGACAGTTCGCTCGGCGTAGCCGACATTGAAGTACTGCTCAAGCAACTGTATCGTGCGCAGTTTAGAGGCCGGTTCAACGATGCGCATGAGCGCTAGATCTTGATACAACATCGGCAATGAGCTCAGCCCGCAGCGCGATACGCAAACAAGTAAGGCCTCTCGGGCAAACAGGTGCGTGACACCCGCCAGCGTGGTGTGCGCTAGATCAAGGGACTCCGATGCATTCTGAGTAAACAAGCTTGGTTGAGTACGATGGGCTTCGGCGTATTGTTCGGCTTGTACGACTAAAGCCTCAAGCTGTGTTTGATCACGTGCACTGCCAATGTGTTTGACCACAATGCGCCGTTTGCCCTCATGGCGCACCACCTGAACGGCTGTCGAGCCTGAGGCCGTTCTTGTCTTTCGAGTTGTGAGATCGCCGCGCATGCATAAAAGATAGCATTAGTGCGTAAACTCGAGAAATCAAAAAACGTAACTAATTGAAAAATAAAAGCTAATTATTCAGACCTATCAAATATCAGCAAAAGTGGCAGAAGTCAGGAGGGCAGCGTGCGTTCATCGCTCATATCGTGGGTCCGCAGCAATCCCATCGCTTGCCTGAGGCGATTGAATTAGCTGAGAGGTATGCCACCATCAATGATCGCCATGAGGTGCTGCACGCGCTCGACGAGAAGTATCGCGAACGTGGTGGAGAGACTGTAGAGCCACCCAAGCCACACAAGCCTGATCCATCAGCAGTCATGTCCAACGATCACCGCCTCGAGGTGCGTAGCCACATTGAGAACGCGATCATGGGGCATCAGGCTCTGACGCCGATCAGGACTGAGAACGAATACAACGCACGGATGGCTGAAGGTCAGGGTCGCAACGACTTGGCTGATATGTTCCGTGACAAAGGCAACACGGGAATCATTCGCACCGATTTGGGCGGCGACATTGAAAAAGCATGGAACGCCAAAGCTTCTGATGACTATCACATTGAACAATTCGGCCATGACACGGACGGTGTTGCGGTCAATACAGCGGAGTAAATATGAAGCCATCAGAAATTATTATCAGTGCGCTTAGAGGAGAGCCAATTCGCTCGGCACAACCCCGTCCCTTGCAAAACGCCCTCATCAGCGAGAGCCTCTTCAAGCAAGCCAATGCGATGTACCGCGACCTATTGTCCAAGGGTGCAGATAGCGAGACAGCAGCCGCACAAGTTCAACGTGCAATGGCTGAACACCTTGGTATGCAGGGTGCTCACTTAACAGATAAATCAGGGAGTAAATAATTATGGCTCTTCAGACATTTGACCAACTTATTGAACAAGCTAAATCTCAGGCGGTATCTCCAACGGCTGATCCGTTACTCATTGAAGCGTTAACCCGTAACAGCGCACAACGCGCAGCCAATTTGCCCATCGCTATGGGAGCGATGCTTTCAGGCGACAAGGGCGTGCAGGGCGTGGGTAACGTCATGTACAAAGATGCTGCTGCCGCCAAGAATCTGATTCCGCTTGGCGAGGAAGGTTTTGTAGACCCGACCACCGGCACATTCATGGTCTCGCCAGTCGGCGCAGACAAGCGTCAGCAGAGGATTCTTGAACTTGCGATGCGTCAAGCCAACAGCAACGATCAGAAGGCGTTAGCGGCTCAGACGGCTGCTGCCACGGCGGCGCAGACTCAAGCGTTCAAAGAGGCGCAACTGGCTCAGGCTAATCAGTTTAAAGAGGCGATGCTTGAGATTCAACGCGACCGCACGGCTATCTTGCAGCAGAACGCGACCACGAGAGCGGATGCGGCGGCTGCCGGTAAACCGATCCCTGTGTCGCAACAAATGGAGATGAGCGGTCAGCGCAGCAATATCAGACAGTTCGATGCGTTAGCCGGTGGCTTTAAGGATGAGTTTGGTGGCGCAAAGTTCAACACAGTCGGCGAACTTCAAAACTGGCTTGGTCGCACAGGGATTGACGGCAGCTATAAGCCACAAGCGAATTGGTGGCAAAACTATCAAGACCTGTTTAACCAACAGCTCAAGCTGTTGTCAGGCTCTGCGGTCACGGCCAGTGAGGCAATTCGCTTTGAGAAGGCAGCAATCACACCGAACATGGATCCTGGCATGATCCGCACGCGACTTGCCCAACAGCAGCGCATCTTGGCTGAGACGCACAACGCATTGGTCAGCTCGCTCAAACAGGGTGGCTATAACACGAGCGACTACGGCAACCTTCCGGTACTCGACGGCACAGGCCCCGGTCAATTGCAGGGTGCGCCCGCCAACACGGCAGCCCCCGCAGGCAACAACTCCGACATTACTGTGCGCCGTCTCGACTAAGGAATCATCATGCCCCGTTTTGAAGTTCAGATGCCAGATGGCACGAAGTACGAAGTACAAGCCCCCGAGGGGACTACCAATGCACAGATCAGTGCGCGAGTAGCACAGACCCACAACGCCAACCAGTTCGCCGGTGGGCGTGATGTAAAGGCTATGAACGGCTTGCAGAAGTTCTACGGTGGCATGAATGCAGGTAGCCGTGAGATGGGTAGTGCGTTGCAAGACCTGTTACCCAAAGCCGCGTCCGACTTTCTCGACGAAAAGGTTTGGGACGGCAAGCGCAAAGAGATTCTCGAACAAGCCCGTGCCTTCAAAGCAGAGGCAGGTGCATCAGCCCGTGCCGGCGCATGGTTAAACGAAGCCACACCCAACATCG
>CAMEAW010000062.1 GCA_945911685.1 Bordetella parapertussis | reverse complement strand
CAACAGCGTGTGGCGATTGCCCGCTCGCTGTGCATGGATCCTAAAGTGATGCTGTTCGACGAACCGACCTCAGCGCTCGATCCTGAAATGGTGAAAGAGGTGCTCGAGGTGATGGTCAACCTGGCTGAAGATACTGGCATGACCATGTTAGTGGTCACGCACGAGATGGGTTTTGCCCGTAAAGTCGCTGATCGGGTGATTTTTATGGATCAGGGTGAAATCATCGAGCAAAACACCCCCGACGCGTTCTTTGATCATCCTCAAAACGATCGAACCAAACTATTTTTAAGTCAAATTATTCATTGAACGATTGGCTGTTCAACCCCTAGCACTGAGGCAGTGATGTTTAATTCAATTATGCGTGTGCGATCGCTCGGTGCGGTGGTGTTGGTGGGTTTGCTCGCGTTGTTCTTCACTGAATCTCAGGCTCAAAGTCCTTCGTCAACCCCTGACGCTTTGGCGACAACCTTTCCGACCAAGCCGTTGCGCTTTGTCGTACCGTATCCACCCGGTGGCCCGCTTGACGTAATGGCCCGAGTCCTAGCCGAAAAAGTTAAAGTAAGCCTAGGTCAACCGGTTGTGGTTGAAAATAAGCCCGGTGCAGGTGGCAACATCGGCGCTGATTTAATTGCGAAAGCGCAGCCCGATGGTTATGCCCTCGTGATGGGGGCGGTGGCTACCCACGCGATTAACCCTTGGCTGTTTGCTTCGATTCCGTATGACTCAATTAAAGATTTTGCCCCCGTCGTGCTAGTGGCCTCTGTGCCAAACGTGTTGTTGGTCAATCTTGATTTCGCTCAAAAAAATAATATTCAAATGGTGCAAGATCTTGTCGCGTATGCGCGTAAGAATCCAGGGCAATTGAATTACGGTTCTGGTGGCTCAGGCAGCGCTGGGCATTTGGCGGGTGCTTTATTAAGCGCGCGTGCGAAGGTTGAGATGGTGCATATTCCGTATCAAGGTGCAGCGCCCGCGCAATTAGCGTTGCTTTCGGGTCAGTCAGCCTTGATGTTTGATAACTTGGCGGCTGCGGCTAACTTAATTCGCGAGAAAAAAGTGAAAGCCCTGGCGGTCACAACAAAGGTGCGCTCTGGTTTATTGCCTGAGTTACCCACCATGCAAGACGCAGGCATCGAGCCGTTTGATATTGGCACCTGGTTTGGCGTGTTCACCACTGCAGGGACGCCCGCGGCGGTCGTCGACAAGCTGCACACGGCTTATATGGCGGCGCTTGCTGAACCTGAGGTGAAAGAACGCTTAAAAACAATGGGTTCTGAAGCTGCCAGCTTGTCGGTCGCGCAAATGACCGCCTTTGTGGCAACCGAGCGGGCCAAGTACCAAGAGCTGGTCAAGCTTTCAGGTGCGACGAACTAGCAATCAAGAGCAGACCAAGCGTTCAGGCGAGCCCTGTTAACCAGGTCGATTTTGTCGCAAACTTTCGCCCGCATCAGGGGGGAGCCGCCAGAACGCAAAGCTTGGCAAGGCACACAGCACGCCAATCACGACAAAGCCGACGACGACATCGGCTGCGATGAGCTGACTTGAGCCTCGCCACAGCATACTCAGGTGTAACGCTTCTGCAGCCACCCCGACCCCTAAGCTCACCCCGAGTTGTTGTCCCATTGCGGCAAAGCTGCTAGCGCGGCTCATACTGGTTTGAGTGATATCCGCATAGGCCAGTGTGTTAATCGCAGTGAACTGCAATGATCTAAAAAAACCACCAAGCAGCAACACACCAATCATGACGACCGCAGATGTTGACGCGGTAAAAAAGGCGCAACTGGCAAGGCTTACGCCGGTAAAGATCGCATTGACAGTCAGCACGCGCCGATAGCCCCAGCGATCAAGAATGCGCGGCGCCGCAATTTTCATGGCGAGTGCTCCGACCGCGCCAGCAAAGGTAATGAGGCCCGCTGAAAGCGCACTGAGCCCAAAGCCGATTTGCAGCATTAAGGCTAACAAGTAAGGGACGGCACCGACCCCGAAGCGACAAAGATTGCCCGCAATCGTCGAGACCCTGAAGGTGTGAATTTTCAATAAAGACAAATCCAAGATTGGATCTGGATGATGCTGCGAATGCCAGTAATACAGCGCACCTGAAATCAGGCCGGTTGCAATCAGAGCTGCCGACACCGCAAGGGAAGGGCCACCTTGACCTAAGGACTCAAAGCCTGCGACCAAGGTTGCCATGCACAGCGCGCTGAGCACAAATCCTAACCAGTCCAGCGGACGAGCTTGTTGATCAGCGGGTAATTCGCGCACAAAACGCAAAATCATCCAGATTCCTAAGATGCCAATTGGGAGGTTAATTAAAAAGATCCAGTGCCACGAGGCGTAGGTGACTAAAAATCCGCCTAGCGGTGGCCCAGCCATTGGCCCGATTAGGGCTGGCATTGACAAAAAGGCCATAGCCTTCAGTAGGTCGTGTTTGGGAATCGTGCGCAGCAAAATGATGCGCCCGACGGGCACCATCATGGCTCCACCGATACCCTGAACAATGCGCGATAAGACAAGCTGGGTGAGAGTGGTTGACAGCGCACAGGTAAGCGAACTCAGGGTAAACAGGGCGATGGCGGCAATAAAGACGCGCCTAGCCCCGTAGCGGTCGGCCGCCCAACCGCTGATGGGTACGAAGACGGCCACAGCAAGCAGATACGAAGTGATTACTATGTTGAGCCGTACGGGGTCGGCGCCCAAATCAGCCGCCATGGTGGGCAGGGCTGTCGTGACCACGGTTGAGTCGAGCATCTGCATGAGCAGCGCACAGCCAACGATAAAAGGCAGCATGCGCTCGGGTTTAGCCGTATTTTTTGAGGGCGGTGGGGCAGGTTGTGAGGGGGTGAGCCCAGAGGGAGCAGTCGACATCGCAGTAATTTTAGGGGGGCAAGGCACTGATCATCAGGGGTCAGGCTCTACAGTACACTACGTGCTAGTCTAATTATTTATAAAAACGCCATGGCTGATAACTACACTTCAGAAATTACCCAATTTCTTCAGGCTTACAAAGCCAAGCACACGGATGTCGAACAACGTCAGCGTGACGGGCGTGCGCGTTTGTGGGATAAGCCGCAAGACGCCGAGCTCGCAGAGGGGTTTAAGCAGGCGCGGGTGCGTCAGGGGCCCTACGTTTACCAAAATAGTTAGTTTCCATGGCTTCGACTCAAGTCTCAGGCGATAGTCTGCAGGCGCTTGTAACGCCCTCGGTCGATACGACACCTGATGTTGTCGACGCGGTGGCGCTGGCTCGGTTGTATGGCGAGCCGTTATTTTCGTTGCCCACAGATCTGTATATTCCGCCCGATGCGCTTGAGGTGTTTCTTGAGACGTTTCAAGGCCCGCTCGATCTGCTGCTTTACCTGATACGCAAGCAAAACTTTAATGTGCTTGATATTCCGATGGCCGAGGTGACGCGCCAGTATTTGTCGTATGTTGATCAAATACGTATGCACAACCTAGAGCTTGCGGCAGAGTATCTGTTGATGGCCGCGATGCTGATCGAAATCAAAGCGCGTATGTTGTTGCCGGTTAAAAAATCTGACACCGGACAAGAGGCAGAAGATCCACGTGCCGAGTTGGTACGTCGTTTACTTGAATACGAGCAAATCAAGCTGGCGGCGCAAAAGCTTGATGCTCTGCCGCAGTTGGGTCGTGACTTTCAACGCGCGCAAGCTTTTGCAGACTTGCGTGTTGAGCGCGCTTTGCCCGATGTCAGCGTCGAAGATTTGCGTCAGGCCTGGATTGACATTTTAAAGCGCGCCAAGCTCAACGCGCATCATCACATCACCCGCGAGCAGTTGTCGGTGCGTGATCACATGACGCACATTTTGCGTCGCCTCAACGGTGTACGGTTTATAGAATTTGGTGCATTATTCATGGAGCGTATCGCTGAGGGCGCCCCGATTGCTGTCGTAGTCGTGCATTTTTTAGCGTTACTTGAGCTTGCGCGTGAAACCTTAGTAGAAATTACGCAAGCCGAGCCCTATGCCCCGATTTATGTGCGTTTGGCCTACACGAGCGCGGCGGTTTAGATCGCGTCTGGCCGAGTCACGGAGAAAAGCAAGTGAAGGTTGTTCATACCATTCAAGAGTTGCGCGACCAGTTGCGCGGGCAGTTACGTGTGGCGTTTGTGCCTACGATGGGTAACTTGCACGAAGGGCATCTGGCGCTAATGAAATTAGCGCGTCAACACGGTGATCCTGTAGTGGCCAGTATTTTTGTGAATCGCTTGCAGTTCGCCCCGGGCGAAGATTTTGAAAGATACCCACGTACGCTGCAAGACGATATTAAAAAGCTGCAACGTGATCGCGATGTCTACTGCTTGTTTGCGCCAGATGAGCGCGAGCTTTACCCCGAACCCCAAAACTATCGCGTGCAGCCTCCTCAAGAGCTCGGTGATATTCTTGAGGGTGAATATCGTCCTGGATTTTTTGGCGGCGTGAGCACGGTGGTTTTAAAGTTATTCTCTTGTGTGCAGCCTGGCGTGGCGGTCTTTGGCAAAAAAGATTATCAGCAACTGATGGTTATACGCAATATGTGTCGGCAGTTTCAATTGCCCGTTGAGATTTTGGCGCACGAAACGGTACGGGCTGACGATGGTTTGGCCTTGTCTTCGCGTAACGTGTACTTGCAGCCGCACGAGCGTGCTGAAGCACCGCAGCTTTACGCCGCTTTGCAGTTGGTGCAACAGCGACTGCGGGCCGGCGAACGCGATGCAGTCAAGCTTGGGCACGAGGCGGCCAATGCGCTGCAGAGTCGCGGCTGGGACGTTGACTATATCGCGGTACGTCGCCAACGCGATCTTAATAAACCAACGCCTGAGGACCTTGCCTCTGCTGAGCCTTTAGTGGTTTTGGCGGCCGCCAAGTTAGGCGCAACCCGCCTGATCGATAATCTCGAACTCTAAGCACTGTTAGCCATAACCTAGGGTTAATCCGCCTGTCAGATTTGACAGCTAGTCTTGCTTGGTCAGGCGTGACAGACTGCACTTCGTGTTGACACGGAGGCAGTATGAAATATTCAGAGAACAGAGCAGGCGCTGGTTGGAAAGTGCTCACTGCGCGTGAGCGCGATGTCATACATCCCGTCGCCGAGGGCAAGTCAAACAAGTTAATCGCAAGCGAACTGGGTATCTCGATGCGCACAGTTGAGGCGCACCGCGCGCGTATCTTTCACAAGATGGGGGTGCGTAATGCGGTGCAGTTGGCTCGGACGGTCTGCATTAGCCCCGAGCCACTTCATTCGCCTGAGTCGAATTCAACTTTGGGCTCAACTTCGGGCTCAACGCGAACCAACGACTTGGGCTGGATCACCGATCAGACCGATTAGCGCTTTTGCAAGGCTAGCCTTGCCCTGTTCAAGCAACGATTATGGGCAGTTTGGTGCCGGTTTACCCTTTAATTCATCAATTGAATCAAGATCAGGTTGGCGCGAAAGGTTATAGGTAAGGTTTGCAGCGCTGCCGTTCATCGAGATGAGTCGCAGCACATCGCCCGAGGTCATTGCAAGCTCGGCGCGTACATTGCCCTGGCCATTGAGCAGTACCACGCGAGGCACGGCTTGCGCCGAGGCTCGCCAGCACCCTTGATCGGTTTGTACAGTGCTATTTTTGTTGTTTTGCTCGAGGTATGCGGCGCGCGCGCGCCAGCGTCCATTGGGCGCCAGGGTTATCGTCACGCGCTGGGCCGAACATTTCATTTCTGGATGAAAACACGGCAAGGTGCCCGCAAAGGTTTGTGGCTCGGGGATCAGCGTGGCCTGCAAACTTTCGGTTGGGGCGGCTGAAGCGTTTGAGGTTGTGTCTGCGGCTGCGACTGTGTTGGCAGTGCCGGGCTGTTGCAGGCCGATTTGGATCTGGCTTGGCGCCCGCAAGGTTTGGTTGTTATAGATGCCATCGCCCTGGGCGATTGCATCGGTTGTGGTGCTGGCTGGGGGCGGGTTGTAGTAGCCCGCCTGCTGCATTTGTGCACAGCCAGCCAGTCCGACTGCTAAGAGAGCGAGCAGGTGAGGCCGAAATTTTAAGGCGTGCTGGGCGAGTTGCTCTGTGCTTCCAAACATAATCGAGACTTCCTAATTCAAGACACTTCAAGGATTCTATGCATTCTACGCATTTGGCAACGTCCCTGCACAGTAACTTCGCACTAAGACCCTATATTTTCCACCGTCCATACATATTAACTTCGCACTAAACCGCGATGTTTGAAAAATTGACGACGGCCTTGGTGGTTGGGTTCCCCCTTGGGGCGCTCGGTGCGTGGGTTTTGGTGCTTGCGGCGCGCGTGCTCTCTGAGCACTTAGTGGCGCTCTATGCGGCGACCGATTTGCCCATTTTAAGTTTAGCTCAGCACCATCGCCACTATAAGTTTTATTTAGATCTACTCTTGGCGGTTAGCGTGTGTCTAACGGCTGTGCTCTCGGTATTGAATTGGGGCCTGACCTGGCACGCGTTGGCTGCGGCACTATTTTGCGCTACGGTGCAGGTGTTGGCGCGCATTGATGCACAGACTCGCCTTTTACCTGACGCGTTGACCCTTCCTTTATTGTGGGCTGGCTTGCTGTTTCACTGGTTAGGCGGGTGGGTGAGCTTAGAGGACGCGGTGGCAGGTGCCGCGGTCGGTTATGGCGTGCTGTGGCTAATTTGGGCCGTACATCGGGGCTGCAGTGGCCGCGATGGCATTGGGTTTGGCGATTTGAAACTGGCGGCGGCAAACGGAGCCTGGCTGGGCGCCGAAGCCCTGCCATGGGCGCTATTGGCGGCCTCGCTTGTGGCCTGCATGGCGGCCTTGGTGGCCCGGTTTAGGGGGCGCTTAAAGCGCTTTGAAGCGGTGGCGTTTGGCCCCTATTTGTCGATGGGGGGTATCCTCGTGCTATTTTCTACACAAAGTTGCTTGTCATTTTTTTCGTTTGACGCTCTGACAGCCCTGCTGATAAGGTAAATATGCAGATATTGAAGTTTAAGTTGGGCTTGACCGGCGGGATTGGTTCGGGCAAAACACAGGTGGCTAACTTGCTGGCCAGTTGGGGGGCGTCGGTGATCGATACCGATCTGATTGCCCATAGCTTGACGGCCCCAGCGGGGCAAGCCATCGAACCCATTCGACAGATGTTTGGCGCCGAAGTGCTTGAGCCCTCGGGCGCACTCAACCGTGCCCGTATGCGCGAGTTAGTATTCGCTGACCCAGCGCGACGGGTTGAGCTTGAAGCGATTTTGCACCCTCTGATCGCGCAGACGGTGCGCCAAGAGGCAGAACAAGCGCAGGGCCTCTATGTCGTATTTGTAGTGCCTTTGCTGGTTGAGTCGGGTCGCTGGCTCCAGCAAATCGATCGCTTGTGCGTGGTAGATTGCGATCAGCTGACTCAAATTGAGCGGGTGCAGTCTCGAAGTGGTCTTGAATTGGCGACGATTCAAAAAATTCTGGCCGCTCAAGCAACCCGCGAGCAACGGCTCGCTGTGGCAGACGATGTGATTGACAACTCAAACGCGGTTACCATGAGCGACCTCGAGAAACAAGTATTGGTGTTGCACCAAGGCTGGTGTAATCTTGCACAAGTTGCGTTAAAACCCGTACCCTCACTAGGCGAAAATTCGCTTAAATAGATGCAAATATTGTGATTCTGTTTGAATATCCTTTCAATGAACGCGTTCGGGCGCTGCTGCGCCTTGAGTCGTTATTTGATCGCATGATATTTTTTGCAGGCTTGAGTGATGCCCGTCAACATCAGGTGGCGCTATCGGCGTTGTTTGACTTGTTAGACGCCACCGAGCGTACAGATATTAAAGGTAGCGTCTTGCAAGACCTTGAGCGCCAACGTATGGTGCTGGTCGGTTTAAAAGATCACCCTGGCGTGGATACAAAAACGCTAACAAGCATGTTGGCAGAAATTGAAAAAGCGGCGGCGAACCTCAATGCGAGTGGTCGTACAGGCCAAACGCTGCGCGAGAACGAATGGTTGACCAGCCTGCGCGGTCGGCTTGTGGTGCCGGGTGGTGGTACTCAGGTAGACATGCCATCGTTTCATTCCTGGCAAAGTTTGCCTGATGCGCGGCGCCAAGCCGACTTGCAACGGTGGATCTCAACCTTGATGCCGGTACACATTGGCATTTCTATCGTCTTACGGCTGCTGCGCGAATCGGGCGAGGCAATCAAGGCAGTGGCGCCTCAGGGGGCTTATCAGCAAATGTTGGCGGGTAAAACTTATCAACTTTTGCGGGTCTGGATCGACCACTCTGACGGTGTGTTTCCTGAAATTAGTGCCAATAAGTATATGGTCTGGATCCGTTACTCGGCTCAGCAGGGCGATCAGCGGCCACAGGCTGTGGCACAAGATGTCGCCTTCAAAATGACCCTTTGCGCCCTGTAGGTTCGCCTGGAAACTCCAATGCTTGAACGTTTGTTAAGGCGCCCTTTAATCAGGTCGCCGCTCGTTTGGATAAGTTGTGCACTCTTGGTAGCGCTCGCAGTCTGGTGGTGGATGCCTGCAACTGTTACGACCGCCAAGAAGGGGCCTCCGTCTGGCTTCGTGCCGTCCGTGCCAGTTAAAACCGACATTGCTAAGGTTCAAGACTTAGACATATATTTACGTGGTCTTGGCACAGTCACGGCTTTCAATACTGTCACGGTGCGCAGCCGCGTGCAAGGTGAGTTGATCGAGATCTTGTTTAAAGAGGGCGAACAAGTCAAAGAAGATCAGTTGCTCGCCAAGATTGACCCTCGGTCGTTTGAGGTGGCCCTTGAACAGGCGCTAGGCCAGCAACAACAAAACGAATCGCAATATCAAAATGCCAAGCGCGATTTACAGCGCTATCAAACTTTACGTAAGCAGGATTCGATTGCACCGCAAATGCTTGACACCCAATTGGCATTGGTCAGCAAGTTTGAAGGCCAAATCAAAAGCGATCTGGCTGCAGTCAACAGTGCGCGGCTGCAGCTCGATTACACCCGCATCACAGCACCGATTGCCGGTCGGCTAGGACTGCGGCGTGTCGATGCAGGCAATTTAGTTAACGCCAATGACCCCTTGGGCTTGGTGGTGATCACGCAGACGCAGCCGATAACCGTATTGTTTACGCTAGCCGAAAACGATTTGCCTGCCGTGCGCGGGCCTTTGCTTGCGGGGAAAGCTCTTGCCGTCGAGGCCTACGATCGCTCCGATCAAGTGCGCCTGGCCCAAGGCGAGTTAATGACAATCGATAACCAAATCGATGTCTCAACGGGTACGGTCAAACTCAAGGCGCGCTTTAGTAATGAAACCGATGCCCTGTTTCCCAACCAGTTTGTGAATGTGCGGATGAGGGTCAATACCATTAAAGACGCGTTGACGATTCCGGCAGGGGCTTTGCAGCAGGGAAATCAGGGTGCCTTTGTCTATGTGGTTTTGCCCGACGATACCGTGGCGTTACGCATGGTTAAAACAGGTGCGCGCAGCGGCGATCGGGTGGCGATTCTTGAAGGCGTGCAAGCCGATGAACGTGTCGTACTCGAAGGCACCGATCGTTTACGCGCGGGCGCAAAAGTGCGTGTGGTGGGTAGCCCTGAAACTGCCGGCAACCGCGCGCCCGCTGCAGGGGGGCGCAACCCAGCGGGTACGCCAAGTAGTCAGGGTACCGGTCGGCCAGCCACCACGACGGCGCCGTCTCGCCCGTGAACCTGTCGCGGCCGTTCATTGTTCGGCCTGTTGCCACCACGCTTGCAATGGTGGCGTTGTTTTTGTCTGGGCTGATTGCCTACCGTTGGCTACCGGTCTCGTCCTTGCCCGAAGTCGATTACCCCACTATTCAAGCGACCACCTACTACCCTGGCGCCAGCCCCGACGTCATGGCTGCGCTGGTGACCTCGCCGCTTGAACGACAGTTTGGGCAAATGCCGGGTTTAAGGCAGATGTCGTCTAGTAGTGCCTCAGGCACGTCTGTCATTACCCTGCAATTCGCCTTGTCGCTACCCCTCGATGTTGCCGAACAACAGGTGCAGGCCGCGATCAACGCTGCGAGTAATTTATTGCCCCGCGAATTACCGGCGCCGCCCGTCTATAACAAAGTGAACCCGGCAGACGCGGCAGTACTGACCTTAGCCGTCACTTCGCCCACGGTACCTTTGCCGCAGATTCGTGATTTAGTCGACACTCGCGTGGCGCAGAAGATCGCCCAAGTCGCCGGCGTGGGTTTGGTGACCGTAGCGGGTGGGCAGCGTCCCTCGATGCGGATACAGGCCAATCCGCAGGCATTGGCGGCGTACGGTCTGACCTTGGCAGACGTGCGTGCGGCTGTCGTCGGTGCCAATGTCAATCAGCCTAAAGGGACCTTGGATGGTACGGTGCGCTCGACCACCATCAACGCCAATGATCAGCTTAAAAATCCACTTGAGTATATGGACTTGGTGGTGTCCTACAACAACGGCGCACCACTGCGGCTCTCGGATGTTGCCACCGCTGTGACCGAGGCTGAAGATTCGCGCCTAGCCGCGTGGGCTGGCACCGAGCCTGCAATTTTGCTCAACGTACAGCGCCAACCCGGTGCCAACGTGATTGAAGTGGTCGATCGCATACAAAAACTCTTGCCGCAACTGCGCGTGGCTTTGCCCGCCAATCTTGACGTCAAGGTGATGTCGGATCGCACCCAGACGATCCGTGAGTCAGTGCGTGACGTGCAGACTGAACTTTTGCTGGCGATCGGCTTAGTTGTGCTAGTGACCTTCGTGTTCTTGCGTACATTGACAGCTACCTTAATCCCCAGCATCGTCGTACCGCTTTCTTTAGTGGGCACGTTTGGCGTGATGTACCTGATGGGTTTTAGCATCAACAACCTGACCTTAATGGCCTTGACGATCGCGACAGGCTTTGTGGTTGACGATGCGATTGTGATGATTGAAAACATCGCGCGCTACCTTGAGCGCGGCGACACGCCGATGCAAGCGGCTCTTAAAGGCGCAGCGCAAATTGGGTTTACGCTTGTCTCGCTTACGGTGTCTTTGATTGCAGTGCTGATCCCTTTGCTCTTCATGACCGAGGTGGTAGGAAGACTCTTCAGAGAGTTTGCGGTCACGCTCGCGGTCGCGATATTGCTGTCGCTGCTAATTTCGCTCACCTTGACCCCGATGATGTGCGCGCGTTTCTTGCGCGTGGGAGATCAGCAAAGCGGCGGTTCTGTGGCGCGCTATCTCAGTCAAAAAATTGACCTCATGATCGCAAGTTATGGACGACTATTACAGGTTGTACTGAATCACCAAACCCTCACATTATTTGTCGCGCTCGGCACATTTTTATTAACGGCAGCGCTTTATCTAGCAATTCCAAAAGGATTTTTTCCAGCGCAGGATACGGGGCTGATCCAAATTGTGACGCAGGCACCGCAAAATCTTGCTTTTGCAGCGATGGCGCAGCGTCAGCAAGAGGCCGTCAAAATCCTTCTTGAAGACCCCGATGTTGCCACGGTCGCTTCGTTTGTAGGTGTGGACGCCGTGAACGAAACCGTGAATACGGGGCGACTGCAGGTGGCCTTGCGCGCCCATGATCAAAGAGACGATCAGGCCTCTGTGATCATTGAACGTTTACAAAAGCGCTTGGGTGTGCTCGCGGGCTTACAGTTTTATTTGCAACCCGTGCAGGACTTAACTGTTGAAGATCGCGTGAGTCGAACGCAATATCAGCTGACGCTTGAAAGCGTCGACCCAGCCCTGCTCGCCCAGTGGGTGCCTATGCTGGTCGATCACCTGCGCAAGCAAAAGCCTCTCATTGATGTCATTGATGACATGCAAAACGAAGGGCTCAATACACGTATTCAAATTGATCGCGATGCGGCGGCGCGCTTGGGTGTCTCTGTCGCGGCGATTGACGACGCGTTATACGATGCGTTTGGACAGCGACAGATCTCAACTATCTTTACCCAGTCAAACCAATATCGTGTGGTGCTTGAGACTGCGCCGCAGTTTCGTCGCGACCCGTCAGCCATTGGATCGGTTTATGTCAAAACGGCCGATGGTAAGCCGATTGCCCTGACGAGTTTAGTGACGGTGACCGAAGGGCGTTCTGCGTTGGTGCTCAACCGACTTGATCAGTTTCCGTCGGTGACGATTTCTTTTAATTTAGCGCGCGGTGCCTCGTTATCTGAGGCAGTGGCTGCGGTGGGTCAATCTCAGCAAGAGATCGGAATGCCGGTGGGAATTCAGACTAGGTTTCAGGGAGCCGCGCGTGCATTTGAGGCTTCACTGTCAAGTACGCTATTTTTGATTCTGGCCGCGGTCATCACCATGTACATCGTGCTCGGTGTTTTGTACGAGAGTTTTATTCACCCTGTCACGATTTTATCGACCTTGCCGTCGGCCGCTATTGGTGCCTTGTTAGCGCTGACGCTGACGGGTCGCGATCTGGATATGATCGGAATTATCGGGATCATTTTATTGATCGGTATCGTGAAAAAAAATGCGATCATGATGATCGACTTTGCGCTTGAGGCTGAACGTAAGCATAAGCTGTCGGCGCGTGAAGCGATTGAACAGGCCGCGCTCTTGCGGTTTCGACCCATCTTAATGACAACCTTGGCAGCGTTATTTGGTGCGGTGCCTTTAATGCTCTCAACCGGTACCGGCGCCGAGCTTCGACAGCCGCTTGGCCTAGTGATGGTAGGGGGTCTGCTCGTGAGTCAGATGTTGACGCTATTCACCACGCCCGTCATTTACTTGTTCTTTGATCGGCTGTTTGTCGGTCGTCGCACTGCTGCCGGTGCAAGCGATCGCGCGCCATGAGTCTGTCTGGCCCCTTTATCGTACGCCCAGTTGCCACGACATTGATTTGGCTCGGAGTGGTCTTGGCGGGTTGGCTGGCCCATAGCCTGCTGCCGATTGCACCCTTGCCGCAGATCGAGTTTCCGGTGATCGGTGTGCGTGCACAGATGCCGGGTGCAAGCCCAGAAGTCATGGCGGCAACCGTGGCAATGCCTCTTGAGCGCGCACTTGGTACGATCGCCGGGGTGTCTGAAATGACGTCGCGCAGCACCACCGGTCAAACGCGAATCACCTTGCAGTTCGATTTGAGTCGCGATATCAACAGCGCAGCGACCGATGTGCAAGGCGCGATCAACGCCGCGCGCGCGATGATGCCGAGCGGGTTGCGCAGCAATCCGTCATACAACAAGGCGAATCCAGCCTCTGCGCCGATCATCACGCTGGCCTTGACCTCTGACTCCTTGTCGCAGGGGCAGCTCTATGACATTGCCTCGACGACGGTGCAGCAAAAGCTTTCACAAGTCGAAGGTGTGGGCGAAGTGCAGATTGGCGGAAGTACTTTACCGGCCGTGCGCATCGATTTAGATCCTGATGCGTTGGCGCAGGCGGGTGTGTCGCTTGATACTGTACGCACCGCGATTGCTGCGGCAAACTCTACCCGACCCAAAGGGCTGCTAGAAAATGAAATGTATCGTTGGCAGATTACCGCCAACGATCAACTTTGGAAGGCTGCAGAGTATCGGCCCCTGATTGTGGCTTGGCGCAAGGGGGCGCCCGTGCGTTTGTCAGAGATCGCGCAGGTCGAAGACTCGGTTGAGGATACTTTTAATATTGGCTATTTCAATTCTAAGCAAGCTGTCTTGGTCTTGGTGCGCAGCCAGGCAAAGGCCAATATCATTCAAACGGTGGATCAGATTCGGGCAGATTTGCCTCTGTTGCGCGCCATGTTGCCAGCGGACGTGACGGTATCGGTTGCGCAAGACCGCACCCCGAGTATCCGGGCCTCTGTGCTCGAGGCCGAAAAAACCTTGTTGATTGCCATTGGTCTGGTGATGATGGTGGTCTTGGTATTCTTGCGTAATTTACGCGCAGCCTTTATCCCGACGATTGCAGTGCCTGTTTCGCTGATTGGCACCTTTGGCGTGATGTACTTGTGCGGCTACTCGTTAAATACCATGTCGTTGATGGCACTGATTGTGGCGACTGGGTTTGTTGTCGATGATGCGATCGTTGTGGTTGAAAATATTATGCGGCACGTCGAGCGCGGTGAGTCGATTCAACGGGCGGCCTTGCGCGGTACCAAAGAGGTGGGTTTTACGGTCTTGTCGATGAGCATCTCTTTGATTGCGGTATTTATCCCGATCTTGTTGATGGGCGGATTGCCAGGCAGGTTGTTTCGTGAGTTTGCGGTGACCTTGTCAGCGGCAATATTGATTTCAATGTTTGTGTCGCTGACACTGACTCCAATGATGGCTGCGCACTTGCTCAAGCGACCTGCCAAAGATGCAACTGCGAACCGACGGCCCAATATTCTGTCGCGTGGTATTCAAGCGGTCATTGACTGGACGGTGCGTGGTTACGGACGATCCTTGCACTGGGCCCTGCGTCACGGTCGTTTAATGATGTTGCTGTTGGCGGCAACGGTCGGCTTAAATTTTTATCTGTATGGCGTTGTGCCGAAAGGCTTTTTCCCACAGCAAGATACCGGCATGATGTTGGGATTTTTTTCAACGGATGACGGCACCTCGTTTGAGTCGATGAAGCCCAAGTTAGATCGTTTCAGACAGGTGCTGTTGCGCGACCCCGCAATCAGTACGGTGACGGCCTACGCCAGCGGACGGGGTGGCAGCAATAGTAGTTTCCTGGCCGTACAGCTAAAGCCTTTTGCCGAGCGAAAAATTTCAGTCAGAGACGTCATCTCACGGCTTCGACCTCAACTCGCGGGGATCCCGGGCGCGCGTTTATTTTTGATGGCGCAACAAGACATCAGGATTGGCGGTCGACAGAGCAGCTCGGCGTTTCAATATACGTTGATGGCCACCGAGCTG
>CAMEAW010000061.1 GCA_945911685.1 Bordetella parapertussis | reverse complement strand
GAAACACGCAAAGCTTGAGCCTTTCATCAGCCGTATCAAAAAAGCCCAACCATGAAATTAGGCTGAGTCATTGAAATTTTGGCTCAATCATATGTCCAGAACGGACCTTGAAATTTTGGCTCCCCGACCTAGACTCAAACTAGGGATCTGCGGATTAACAGAGCATCCTATCTTCTGAGTAGTACTCCGACGATATAAGCAATTTATCAGAGAATACTGGTGTTTTTAGAACTTTAAACCTTTAAAGTCAGTTTATACGGCCCGAACAACCAACTATCCAATACCGCACCCACTTACTCTTCGAGCAACAATTAAGGCAATGCCCACTTTTTTCTTTTTATGAGAAAACGGGGGGGCATATATTTTTTCGTCGAGTTTTAAATGCACCGCAACAGTGATTTCGACCTAGTGTAGTTCTTAAAAAATGGGCTTACCCAGCAGCTCAAGAGGCGTATGTTCATTGTCGGTCGGTAACAGCACTTTTTGCATATCCCTGGCTTTACGTACCCGGCCGTGAATGAACATATCAGACACTGCCGTAGCTAGCAAAAGGTTAGTGTGCTTTGAAATCAAATGCGCCATCATATCCATTGCGGCGATGCCACCGCTGCATGTGATACGGTGATGGTTGGCGCCGGTTGAATACTGAAACGGGGGTGCTGCGGCAATGCGCCTATTTCCGTTATTTGCGAGTATATTAAGCTACAGCAAGCGCCACGCTAAATTAAAGGCCAAAGAATGGAAGGCTTCGCCTTCCGCGCTTATATCCCCGCCCTGAACGGCGATGTTTTACGCGCAAATCTGATAAAAAGTACTAAGCGCCTCGAGCCTTTCCCAGGTTTGTTTGTCGAATCGGAGACTTAAAATGATCGATACCATTATTCGCAGTGACCAGGTTGTGACGCCTCAGGGCGTTGGTGCCTACGATATTGCAATCTCAGGCCAGACCATCGCTGCCGTGGCTGCGATCGGGGCCTTACCTGTTGGTCCACAAACACGGTTGATTGATGCCACTGGCAAGCTCGTGATTCCGGGCGGTATTGACCCACACGTGCATTGCGCTTGGCACATACCGGGCCCGGACGGCACGTCAGGCCTGACTGCACCCCCTGAAGTCGTGAGTCGTGCGGCTTTGTTTGGCGGTACGACCACCATGATTGACTTTGCGCGCTGGATGCATGGCAACACCGTGCAGGGCACGATTGAGGCGCGTGACAAAGATTGGATTGGACGGTGTTTTACTGACTTCGCGTATCACCTCATGGTTGAAGGTTTATTTCCGGTTGGCTTAACTGATCAGGTGGCTGAAGCGATTCAGGCAGGCTATGCGACCGTCAAGATATTCACGACCGACATCACACCAAGTCGCAAAGGTCGAATGGTTGGTTACGGCGACATCTGGGAAATGTTCAAGGTGCTCTCAAAAAATGGTGGCTTGGGCGTGATTCATGCTGAAGACAATGACATCGTGATGCATATGTACGAAAAGCTGTTTCGCGAGGGTCGTACGGGTTTTGAAAATATGGCCGAGGTGCACAACACCTTATCTGAAGACTTGTCGTTTAGACGCGTCATTCGGCTAGCAGAAGAAATGAACACTGCCATTTATATGATGCACGTGAGCGCAGGAACGGGTGTGCAGGCGATCCGTGAGGCACGTTCGCGCGGCAAGCCGGTGTACGGTGAAACGCTGCATCAATATATTTTGCATACAGCTGAAGACTACAAACTTCCAAATGGGCAGATGTTTCATACCTATCCTTCACTGAAAGGCAAAGAGGACACCGACGCGTTATGGAAAGGGGTCAGTGAAGATGTGATTCATTCAATCGCAACCGACGAGTTGTGTTGTTCATTGGCGGTCAAAACGCAAGGTAAGCGCATCGACGACACCACGGGCGGCAACACGGGGGTTGAGCCACGCGTTTCGCTGATGTACACAGAGATGGTTGAAAAGCAAGGCTACTCGCTGACGCAATTTGTTGATTTGATTTCTTCGAACGCGGCACGTATTTTAGGAATGTATCCGCGCAAAGGTGCAATCGCTGCAGGCAGTGATGCTGATTTGGTGATTTTGGATCCAGGCCTTGCGCGTACGATTCAAAATAAAGATTTGCACGAATCAGATTACACTCCGTGGGAAGGTTACCAGGTTGGTGTGTGGCCATGCTTGACGATGCTTCGTGGAAAAATCATGGTTGAAGACGGCCAGTTCTTTGGCAAGCTGAGCGATGGCCAGTATTTGAAGCGCAAGATCGCGCCCGAGATTCTTGCTGGGGCCAAGCTGTAATGTCTGTAGGGCAGGCAAACGACTCTATCGCTGCGCTTGGCGAGCTATTACACGAGAGTGTGCATTATTGGGGTCTGAATTGGCGGGTTGAGGTGACTGCGACTGATGCGGCTCAACTCGCCGGGAGATCAAGTATCTATTTATATGAACTGACGGCTGACGACGCCTTGCCCGGATTGATCGTCAACGCGCTCACCGATCCCGGCCCAATGCGTTGGCGGATCGCTGCTTCACAGCCTGATCCTGTTACGCTGCGAACTGAGCACTATTGTGCCTCGGTGTTGCATGTTCTCCGTACCGTACGGCAGTTATTAGTGCCAGCGTTCAGGCCGGGCGACCGTCTCAGGATGGGCGTTGCCTCGTCAGCTTTATGACACCACTGATTCTCTTAACAGGCTTTTTGGGTAGTGGCAAAACCACGCTGTTAGCTAGTTTGTTGCGTCGTCCAGCCTTCGCGCGCACCGCCGTTATCATGAATGAGTTCGGGGCCGTTGGTCTTGACCACGAGTTGTTAGAGACCGGTGATGAAACCATGGTCGAGCTGACAAATGGTTGCTTGTGTTGTCGAGTACAAACGGATCTGGCTAAGACGCTTGCACAGCTCAGTCAGCGCAGGGCTCAAGGGCAGGTGTCGTTTAATCGTGTGATCATCGAGACTTCAGGCCTGGCGGATCCCATTCCAATTATTCAGGCATTAACCAGCGATCTGTCTATCGGTAGCGAATTCAGAATTGATCGTGTCGTCACGGTGGTAGATGAGTTGTGTGGCGCCCAAGCGGCCGAGCAATACTCCGAGGCGCGTCGTCAAATTGCGATGGCTGATGTCATCGTGCTAAGCAAGCAAGATATAGCGAATGCAGAAGATCGTGTTCGCACTGCCTCTGCCATTGATCAATTGAACCAAACGGCGAGTCGCGTGAGTGGCCCTGAACTTGAACAAACGTTGACGCAGGTCGCACCTGAGATTTTTGCGCAAGCGGCTGGTCGTTATCGAAGACTCGGGGTTAAAACACGTGAACATGCGGGTCATGCGCACGGGGCGGGACTCAGTGCCGATCAGATTTATACCTCGATTGAGCTCGTGCAAAAACGGCCGCTCGCGGCGAATGTGATCCCGCTTTTTCTTGAAGCGTTGGCCACGCATGAAGGTAAGCGTCTGTTAAGGCTTAAAGGTCTTGTCCATATCGCAGAGTTGCCCGAGCGGCCGATGGTGATTCATGGCGTACAGCACGTGTTTTATCAGCCGACGTGGTTGGAGCGCTGGCCGACCAAGGAACAAAGTACGCGTATTGTGCTCATTGGACATGACTTGTCGCAAGCTTGGGCGCGGCGTTTGCTCGAGGCGATCGAGGCCGAGGTCGCTGAGCTCACTGTGCGGTCAAACTGAAACTGCAATCTCACGGTTAATCAAAAAAAATTTTCGAACACGACGAGGGGTAGACTAAGTCTATTGCTTAAATATACACACGGAGCTGACTTCTTATGAATGCAACCAACGCTAAACCTCGCGTCGCCTTGATCGGCACGGGCGGAACAATTTCATCAATCGCAATCGATAATCTGGACGTACTGGATTATCCAGATGCCAGCCGCAAAGCCCAGCCCGCAGAAATCATTGGCCGCACGCCTGAACTGGCCCGTTTTGCAGACGTGGTGCCTATTAATTTTCGCGAAGTGGGAAGTACGGCGATTGGCCCCACAGATTGGCTTGAACTTGTTCAGTTAATCCATCAGACTGAGTCCCAAAATGGAGGCTTTGACGGCTACGTGATTTTACATGGCACCGCGACGCTCGAAGAAACCGCTTATTTCTTGAACCTGACTTTAAAAATAAAGTCGACTGTCGTCCTCGTCGGTGCGCAGCGTCCAGCAAGTGCTGTTAGTACCGATGGCCCCATGAATTTAATCGCAGCCGTGCGAACAGCCATCGACCCGCTAACGCGTGGTTTGGGTGTGCTGGTGGTGTTAAATGATGAAATCCAGGCTGCGCGTGAGGTGACCAAGGTCTCAACCTATCGATTGAATACATTTAGAACACCTGATTTTGGTGTGCTGGGTCAGGTTGATGGCGATCGCGTAGTGATTTATCGACACCCGGTTCGCAAGCATACGATTGATACCGTGTTTGATGTGCAGGCGCTGAAGAGTTTGCCGCGCGTCGATATCGTGTACGCCTATGGGGGTGCCGACGACGTTGCCATTGAAGCGTTTGTAGCTGCGGGTGCGCAAGGGCTGATCTCTGCGGGTCTGCCACCCGGAATCGCGCCGCCCCTGCAAAATACTGCCTTTGAGCGCATGAGCAAAAAAGGCGTAGTGGTGGTTCAGGCAAACCGCGGTGGCGCGGGCCGCGTTGCTCGGCGGAAATATCTACGCGATAAAAAAATTGTTGCGTCAGACAATTTAAATGCGCAGAAGTGTCGAATTTTATTGATGTTGGCGTTAACTGTGACGCAGGATCCCGAGGTGGTGCAGTCTTATTTTGATTTGTATTGATTAAAAAAAGAGCAGCGAAAGGGCTGCTCTTTTTTACCGGACAGTCGTGTGGCGAAATGGTTGACGTCAGGCCGCTAACGCAAGCCTATTTTCTAAGACATTACCTAAAATACGTGACGTGGCGGGGTGGTCCAAAAATGCTGTGCGCCCTAAGATGTCACTGCGTTTGATGTAATTGCCGTCGGCTTTGACGATGTAGCCGCAAACCCCCTTGGCTTTTTCAATTTTAAGAAAAGGGTCTCGATCTGTGACCCGCACGCTGCTGAGCATTTTTTCGATAACTACGTCATCACACTAATTCAGCGTTCGCGGGTGTTCAAACTCTGCAAAGCGCATTTCAGAGGTTTCTGGTTTGATGTCGTAGCGATGGCCTGCGTCTAAAACTAAAAACCGATCGCCATTGGCTTTGGTTTCAATTTTGGCGGAGGCCGAGGTAACCAAGGTTAATCAGTCGGGGGCAATCAGACGCATGAAAACCTACCCCAACGGGTTGTCGTTGACGCTGGTCGTGCCTTCAACAAAAAAGACATGGGCACCTTTTTCGGTTTCTAAAAATTGACCAGGGGTGATTTTTGAAAGATCAGAGCGCATTTCGAAACGTGCACGATATTCGCCGATCAGGCGGTTTGCCCCGTGCGTGGCGTGAAGCGTTAAAAATGAAATGAGCACCGCAATGGGTAGGGCGATACGCAACACCGGGTTGACTCAATTGACGAGCGACAAGCCGCTTGAAAACTACACGACCATTTCGGACTCGCGGTAATTAGGCGTAACGGTGGTCAGCACACCGATAGAAGTTGATTTAACTGTACAAGTGAATCCCGAAATCGTAAATGGACAATATGTTGGTGCAACGGGGGGCAGGTTGACTTCACGCACAGCTTGCAACCTTTGACAAAATCTTTGATGAATCGCGTCCGCGCTATTTGGATGGCTATGCACAGTTAAAAGCCGCGATTAAGCCTTGGGGTACAGCTTAAATTGCTTGAATGGACGCTTTAAGAGTTTCTTTTATTGCGCCCCTCATCAGAAAACTGATGCTTGACATGCGCTGGCGCCGAAGTCGCGCGCGCAGGCTGAATTAAGAAACCAAACAAACGTTTCTCAATACCCGTCGGTGTACGCGACACTAGACCTTGTGGTCGCTTAAGAATCACGATCACGATAATCAAACCGTACACAATCAAACGATATTCTTTAGCAAAGCGTAACGCTTCAGGTAACGCTGTTAGCAAAATGGCGCCCAGCACTGGGCCCCACATCGTTTGTATGCCGCCAAACAGCAAGAAAATTATAAAGTTGAGCGATACGAAAAATCCAAGGTCATGTGGACTGACGACTAAAACGTAATTTGCTTGAATCGCTCCGGCCACACCAATCAACGAAGCGCCTAACGCAAAGGTGAGCGTGCGTAACTGTGCCAGCGAAACGCCCATCGCTGTAGCTGCTACGGGATCGTCACGAATTGCACGCGCGGCAAAGCCCAGCCGCGAACCATCAAAGCGCCAGGTCACATAAAGCGCAACGAGCGTACCTACAACACAAGTGGTCATTGTGGTGTTTGCAGCGATACCGGTAAAACTGTTTGCGCCGCCAATGTAATCCCAGTTAAAGGCTAGCACCGACAAAGCCTCACCGAAGGCGATCGTTGTGAGTTTTAAAACAAAATCGCGCATCTTCAGGGTCAGGATCGCCAGTAGCGCTCCCACTAAGGCACCCGCTAGACCCGCCATCAATAAGGCCGGCGGAAACCACCACCCCATTTTGACAGTCAAAATTGCGGATAAATAAGCACCCACCCCGGCGATCGCAGCGGTAGCCATCGACAATTGACCTGACATCGCAATGATGTAAAGCCCCAGCACCTGCATGACGCTGAGCAGCGTGAAAATCAAAATAGGTTCTAGAAAGTTATACATGCGCTATACCTTAGTGTGAGTAAGAACCGAACAGACCATTCGGCCGAAAATACAACACACCGATTAATACAAAGAACGCCACTGCATCTTTTAAGCTTGAAGAGACATAGCCGGTGACGAGTGCCTCGATCACACCAATCCCTAAGCCGACCACCATGACCCCCTCAAAATAGCGATTGCCCGCAACCAACATGCAGGTAAATGCTTTTAAGCCGTACAGCAAGCCTACAAACGCCCAGGCAGAACCATAGAGTGTTCCGACTGAAACAGCCGCGACCCCGCCCATCAAAGAGGCAATCACAATGGTGACCGAACAGACGAGCGCCACGTTAATGCCGAAGGCTGCCGCGACATCTGGCCGCTCTGCAATCGCACGGGTCGCGCGTCCCAACTTGGTCTTGCGCACATAGAAGCTCACGAAGGCCAACAGCAAGACGCAGATGCCAAAATTCGCAAGTTGTCGCACCGTTAAAACGACTGGGCCCAAATCGATCGACTGACGCGGCAAGAGGGTTGGATAGGCAACGGGATCAGGCCCGGCAATGATTGCCATGCCATTTTGCAACATGATCGCGACACCCAACGTGCCAATTAAGGTCGACAACACATCACGACCACGTAAAGGTTGAATGACGGTACGTTCAAGTACAAACCCAACGATCGCAGCACCGACGGCGCCTAGCAACACCGCACCAATAAAACCGCCCGCGGGAAACTGAGCGCCGGCTACCAAGCCCGCAAACATGCCCACCATGAAAATTTCTGGATGTGCGAAGTTAATGACACGAAGCACGGTAAACGCGAGCGCAAAACCAAGCGCGACCACCGCATAGGTGCTGCCAATGATGAGGCCATTCGCCAACTGCTGCAAAAACAAGTCCACGATCTCTCCGAATCAACAATCTATGTCGTTCAAGCGTGTCCACCTAAGAACACTTCTTTCACGGACTCTTTGCCTGCAATCTCAGCAGCCAAACCACTTTCAATGATCTGACCCGTTTCAAGTAAATACGCCCAATTCGCGACCTTGAGTGCTGCACGCGCATTTTGTTCAACCATCAAGACCGAGATCCCCGTCTTGTTGATCTCACGGGCAAGCGTAAAAACATCTCGCACAACTAAAGGCGCCAAACCTAAAGATGGCTCATCCATCAAAATTAGTTTTGGCGAAGAGATCAGCGCACGCGCAATCGCTACCATTTGCTGCTCGCCGCCCGACAGCGATCCTGAGACTTGATCCCGACGTTCTGCTAAGCGCGGAAACCTGTCAAACATCTCTTGAATTCGCTGGTCAACTAAACTCTTGTCATCGACGCACCAACCACCGAGTTTGAGGTTGTCGAGCACAGAAAGTGTGTTCCAGAGCTGGCGTGCCTCAGGCACCCAGGCGATACCCAATTGATGAATCTGATGGGGTTTAAGTTTTAGTAAATCGATATCACCATTAAACGTAATGCTTCCTTGGCGTGCCTTTTGCAAACCCAAAATCGCTTTGATAATCGTTGTTTTACCTGCACCGTTTGCCCCTAAAATCACACGCAGTTCGCCTGTATTGATTTCAAGTGATACCCCGTTGACTGCAGGCACAGCACCATAAGAGACCGCAAGGTCTTTAATACTTAATAAGGGTGGACTCATGATGCCGTCGCCGTCGTAGGTTCATCTTCATCGACACCCAGATAGGCCTCGATGACGCGTTCATCAGCTCGAATTTCTGCAGGCGTCCCTTCTGCAATTTTTTGACCAAAACTTATGACAACAACACGATCTGATGTCGACATCACCACATTCATGTTGTGCTCAATCAACATCAAGGTTACGCCTGCGTCACGCAAACGACCAATCAGCTTAATCACCTCTTGGGCTTCACGGGCAACCATCCCTGCAGTGGGCTCATCCAAAATTAACAGCTTAGGCTCAAGGGCCAACGCCCGCGCAATCTCTACACGTCGTTGATCGCCGTAAGGCAGTTCAGAGGGCATACGAAACCGATTCGCACCCACTCCAACCCAATCTAACAGCGCCTCTGACTGCTCAATCATCTCAGTGCGCTCGCGTCGATCGAGCGCCGAACAAGTTAGCGCGTCGAACAAGCCAGAACGCGTACGTGCTACGCGACCAATCATCACGTTTTCGAGGGCATTCAGGTTTTTGAACAAACGGATATTTTGAAACGTACGACCAATGCCCATCTGTGCCAGACGTTGTGGTGCAAAGCCTGTCACATTTTGACCATCGAACGTGACTGAGCCAACATCGGCCCGATCAATGCCGGTAATCAAATTAAACAGCGTCGTCTTGCCTGCCCCATTGGGGCCGACAATCGACAACACTTCACCTTTTTGAACATCAAAACTGATGTCATTGACCGCGACAAGGCCACCGAACCTGCGGGTAAGGTGTTCAACCCCTAAGATCGATGACCCCATGTTATGCAACGACGTCGTAAGTGCCGCGCCCATTAACCTTGATGACGACAACAGAAGGGCTGTTGTTGTTGCCATCGGGTGGGTTATTGAAGGTTATATTCGTCCCAAGCGGTGTTTTGATTTTTAATGAAGCCAGAGCAGCTGCAATTTTTTCACGCTCAAGACTGCCTGCTTTTTTGATGGCTTCGTATAGCGTATACACTGCATCGTAGCCATAGGTCGAAAACGAAGTGGCTTCATATTGCGTGAAACGTGCCTTATAGCGATCAAGAAAGCTCTTAAGTTCGGGCGTAGGTGCTTGCAAGTCTTGTGCCAAGAACGTGTAGCCACCTTTGATATCACCTTTGGTGCCATCCCAATAGACTGGGTCTTGAAAAGAGCCAAAACCAGTCATCATTGGCAATTTGATATTCGCCTCGACAATTTGCGAAGCCACTTTTACGCCATCACCCGTTGTCGCCGCAATATAAATACCATCAGGCTTGGTACTACGAATTTTTGAAATCTGCGCTGAGAAATCTTGATCTCCGGTTCTGAAGGCCTCAAAGGCAACCACGGTGTAGCCAAGCGAGGCCGCCATTGTTTTTACAATCTCAGCGTCGCCCACCTGCGCATCTTGTGTTTGATCGTAGATCACAGCGATACGCTTGAGGCCGTGCTTAGCGACCACTTTTTTAAGCACCACCGGTACGGCTGTGGCCGAGACTGGGTTCACCCGACACGCATACGTTGACCATTCTTTGACTGGCGCACCTGAGCCGCCACCAACCATTGGCATTTTGAGTTGTGCTGCAACCGGCACCATTGCAATAAAACCGACTGAGTTTGATGGGCCGATCACGGCAGTCACCGAGGCATCACCCGCAGCCTGCCTGAACAGCGTCACCGCTTGACGCGGATCATTAGCCATATCTGCAGTGCTCATTTCAAATCTATAAGACTTACCGCTTGCATCTTTGAAACCAAGCTTGTTGATATCGTCCAGGGCAAGCAAGGACCCATCGCGCACGCGAATGCCGAAGGCCGCTGAAGGCCCTGTAATGCCCTGTACGTTCGTAATCTTAATGATGCCAGTGCCTTGCGCACGCAAGATCGTTGGCGCAAACAATACAGAGCCCGCGCCTAGGGCAGCGGCTTGGGTAAAGCGACGACGACTAATTGCATGAGGATTTGATTTGTTAGACAAGACCGACATAGCGAGCTCCAGATAAATGATATTTCGACCGATATACAAGCGCCTAGATAATGACCGATATATAAGCGCCTAGATATACTGACCGATAGATAAGCGCTTGGGCATTGTCGCCCACTTGAGGCTGATATTCGTAATTAATCTTATAGGGGTAATCACCAAGAGTAAAGACATAGCTGCAAAATATTTTTTTGCGTTTGGCGCAGGCCGGCATTCGGTTAAAGTGGTTCAATTATTTGAAGGTTACCTACATGCCACATACGCTCTCTTACTTTGACGCAATCAACATTGAGTCGCTTAGAAGCGAGTTTCCAACCGGCGCAAGCTTTTTAAATAAGTTTGTCGGAATGAGCCCTCCAAGCTTGCGCGTCTGGCAAGAAGCACTTTTTGCCAAACAACTCAAGCGCGCCTGGCAAATTCCGTTTTACCAACGACTATGGGGCGAAGCAGGCATTTCGATACCTGACATCCAGTCGCTCGATGATCTTGATCAATTGCCCAGTTTTGGCAAGCATGAAATCATGGCCTCTGTCGAACGAAAGCCCCCATTCGGCGATCACCATGGTCGAGATATTCCGGTCGATGGCAAGATCATTCCGATGGTATTGCAATCAACCAGTGGCACCACCGGTCGACCACAACCATTACTGTATAGCCCCCGCACGCGTGAGGTACAAAATCTTATGCTTGCGCGGGCTTATTTAATGGCGGGGATGTGTGCAAGTGATGTCGTGCATTCTGTGTATGGACATGGCCTGGTGAACGGCGGCCATTACATCCGTGAAGCAGTGCTGCACTTTACTGATGCATTATTTGTGTCAGCAGGCACCGGAATCGAGACTTCATCGATCAAACAGGTCGAGTTTATGCGCGACTTTGGTGCAACCGTGATTGTTGGTTTCGCGGATTACATCAAACGCCTTGCCGAAGTCGCACATGAACAAGGCCTTGTCCCGGGTCGAGATATTCCTTTGCGAATGATCTGCGGACATCTTTCAAAAGATGCGCGTGATGCTTTATCAGCAGCCTGGGGCGGCGTCGAACTATTCGACTGGTACGGCGTGGGCGACACCGGACTCATTGCAGCAGAGGGCTCAGACCACGACGGGCTGCATGTCATGGAAGATGCACACTGGATTGAGATTTGCGATGTCGATACGGGTAAACCTGTTGCGCCTGAGGCGCCGGGCGACTTGATTGCAACCTGTTTGTTTACAGATGATATTTTTCCGATTATTCGTTTCAATACGCACGACGTCACGCGTGTCTTACCTGGCTCTTCAAAGCTGAATTTGCCCTTTCGTCGTATCGAAGGTTTTTTAGGCCGAAGCGACAATATGGTCAAACTCAGAGGCATTAACGTGTTTCCGCAGGCGCTCTCGTCGATTTTGGCTGACTCACCCGGTTTCAGTGGTGAATACCTGTGCACCTTGACACGCGATCAGTCGGGCCGAGAAGACCTGCTTGTGAGTATTGAAACCTCTGAAACCGCCACCGAACCGTTGGCCGCGCATTTCCGTGAACTTCTAAAAAGAAAACTGGGCGTCGAAGTCAATATTGACCTTGTTACCCCCACAGCGCTGGCTTCACTCACCGGCGTTGAAGCCCGTCAAAAACCCATCCGCCTAATCGATCGCCGCTAAAGGAGCCCGTATGCCAGCAACTCAAACTTTTTCCGATCAAGTGTTCACCATGCTTGAAGAAAGCGGTCAGGCCGCACTCAATGCGCAAGACCCCATCTCAGCGATGCGCGAACTGATGCAAGGCTGTTTTGATACGCTCGGCGATCGAACAGCTCATCTAAAGCCTGGCGCCTTGCTAGAAGGCGAGCGTCAATATTTTGTAGCAGGCGCCTTCTTTGTCACGCCTGATCGGCGCTATCACATGATCTGCGGCAACGTCGGTTTTCCGCCCGAACAAGAGCGTCTGTGCATACCCATTGACGGCGGCCATCCGGGTCAAGTCTACGCCTCGAAAACCAAAAAAATTCTTAAAAATACTGACGAGCATGGCACGTTTCGACAGTATCTGAAATCTTCTCGGATGGGTTCGACAGTCTTTGCCCCGTTAATCTGGCAAGGGCAGTTTATTGGTCAACTCATTGTCGCCGCACAGGCCCGCAACACGATGCGCGACGAAGACCTACAGGCATTAGTCGCCGTTGCGCACCTAGCAGCTTCAGTATGGGTGGCGCAAGCTGGGCCTCAATGGCTCACGGCCAACTACCCACCAGAAAACGGGTTCTATGTTGATCGCGAAGGCGTCAAAGACTAAAGGGCACGTGCTTGGCGAAGTGTTCAGCGATCGCCTTGCGCGTTGTAATCCAAGGGCCATGCGGCTCTTGGCTGCGCTGTTTAGCGTACGCTAAAAACTTTTCAAGTGCCCAGACTCTTCCAGGGCGACCAATGATGCGCAGATGTACACCCAGTGACATCATATTCACCGAATGCCTGCCTTCACCCAAGGCCCAGTCTAGATTATCGATGGCGTACTTCAGCCATTGATCTGGGGTGTATGAGGGCTCAGCCCACATCTTCATATCGTTGTTGTCCATCTGGTAAGGCATCACCACAATCGGGCGGCCTTGGTCATGATCCCAGAAGGGCTGATCATCACTGAGATCATCCATGTGATACACGAAACCTTCTTCAATCAACAAACGTCGCGTGTTCATTGTTGTCAGGTAACGCGATAACCAGCCAGCTGGCACTTGCCCAGTCGTGGCCGCGATCGAGTCGCGCGCTTTCACAATATAGGCACGCTCTTCTTCTTCGGTCATATTGAATTGATGCGCCCACCGATAACCATGGGAGGTGATCTCGTGGCCAAGTGCCACGATTTGACGCGTCAGAGCAGGTGCGCGCTCAAGCGCTAAGGCACACGCCGTGAAGGTCGCGGTGATCTGATGTTGGTCTAACAAGCGCAGTACTCGTGGTGCACCACGATTTAATCCATATTGATAGTTGGATTCGTTAATCAGACTGCGCACAGAGTGTTTTAAGGCGATGCCCATTTCATCGACAGGCTCAGGGTACTTATCACCGTCTTGAATATTGGCTTCGGCGCCTTCTTCGACGTTGATGACGATAGAAAGTGCCAGATGTGAATCATTTGGCCATTGATACGCTTTAGGAGGTGTCGCAATCGTCATCATCAAATCCATGTAATCACTTGCAATGTGTGTGTTGTCAATCTAGCATGGTTTCGGATTGAGTTAAACCCATACAGAGAACGCCATGCTACCTTCACACAATCGCTTTCAATATTCAGGCATTAAATCTCGCCCGCAATTTAACTGGCCCGACAACAAACGGCTGGCGCTTTATATTGCTGTCAATATCGAGCATTTTCCGTATGGCGTTCAATGCGGTGTGGATCTGGATCGCCAAACTCAACCCTGGAGTCAACGCAGTTGGTTGTGGCGTGAATATGGCAATCGTGTTGGCGAGTGGCGTCTGATTGAATTATTTGATGAGCTTAAACTCAATGTCGGCGTCATTGTCAACACCGAGAATTATGCGCACTGCCCCGACTTGATACAAGCCCATCGTGCACGCGGTGACGAGATGATTGCACATGGACGCTCAAACGCCGAACGCCAAATCGAAATGGATGAAGACACTGAACGCACCATGATCAACGAGGTGACCGCCCTTATGCAAAAGGCGGATGGTAAGCGGCCACAAGGTTGGTTAAGCCCTTACTTGACCCCAAGCTTGAATACAACCGACTTGCTGGTTGAGGCCGATTATTCATACGTGCTCGACTGGGGCATCTGTGATGAACAACCCTTCTGGGTCAAGAGCAAGGGCAAACCTATTTTGTCAGTCCCATATCCAATCGAACTGAATGACCAACCAGCGATTGCTTATCGACATAATTCGGCGCAAGAGTATTGCGATATGATGGTTGAAAATTTTGAAGAAATGCTACGACGCTCTGTTGACACGCCGCTAGTCTGTGCAATTTCTTTACATTCTTTCATTATGGGTCAACCGTTTAGGCTGGCACGCTTGCGAAAAGCCTTGCAACACATCATGTCTTATCGCGATCAAATTTGGCTGACCACGCCCGGGGAGGTGGCTAATCATTATCGAAACCTGCCTAGAGAGCTCCAGCTACATGCAACGGCTTAAAAATCCCCAAATATTAATGTGCTCTTCAACAGCTCCCCTTCAGCATTAAAGGCAGTTGCGTTATACGTCTTCACCGCATTTTCGTAGTTCCTCCACTCTGCTTGGGACCTTGATGCAGCGCAGTCCTACAACGCGATAGCCAGTTGACAGAGTTCTTTTTTTGACTAATATTCCAACATTGTTGGGAGTTTATCAGAGAGTGGCAACGTTTTTAGGACAAGTTGAAGGCCTTCCAACTATTGCGACGAGCTGCCGACTGACCCACCAGAAGTCCCCATTCCTAAATCATCGATACTCTTTAGTTCTTTCAATAGATTGGGATGTCGATTAAGCACCCAGAGCAATTTCACCAACGCGAGCGGCGGTTTAGCTCTACCTTTCTCGTAACGCGAAAAAGCATTCACGCCGCCACCA
>CAMEAW010000060.1 GCA_945911685.1 Bordetella parapertussis | reverse complement strand
CCGATTTTGCTGCTTGATGAAGCCACCAGTGCGCTAGACGCAGAATCCGAGCGCGAAGTTCAACTGGCGCTTGATGCGGTGTTGCCTGGCCGAACCTCACTGACGATCGCCCACCGCCTTTCGACCGTGATGCGGGCGGATCAAATCATTGTGCTTGAGGATGGCACCGTCATCGAACAAGGTACGCATGAGACCTTGCTTACGCAAGGTGGGCTGTATGCAAGGCTCGCTAAACTACAATTTACCTAACCGCAGTATGAAAATGACCAGTCACTATCCGACACTCGCCTTCGTTGACATAGAAACGACCGGGGGTAATTTTGAACGCGATCGCATCACTGAAATCGGTATCAAAACCCTCAGCAATGGTCAAGAGACGATCTGGGAAAGCCTGATCAACCCCGAAACGTTTATTCCGCTAAATATTCAAAGACTGACTGGCATCTCGCCCAACATGGTAGCCGGTCAACCTACCTTTGAAGACCTAGCGCTCACTATCAAAAAAGAGCTTGAAGAGAAGATTTTTGTCGCACATAACGCACGCTTTGATTATGGCTTCATCAAGGCATCCTTTAAAAGAATCGGCATTGATTTCAGACCTAAGGTGCTGTGTACCGTGAAGCTTTCTCGGCTACTGTTTCCTGGGCAACCGCGGCACAATCTCGATACGATCATCAGCACCCATGGCCTAAGCGTTAGCGCGCGACATCGAGCGTTAGGTGATGCAGATGTATTGGTTCAGTTCTGGCGCGTGTGTGAACAAACTGTTGGGCCTGAACGTCTGCTCGCAGCCCTCAACCAGTTAATTGGTTCAGCGAGCTTGCCTCCAAACATTGATCAGAGCGCGATTGATGCGATTCCTGATGCACCCAGGTGTTACATCATGTACGGTGAAAATAAGGCACCTTTGTATATCGGTAAAAGTATTGCGTTGCGCACGCGCGTGCTGGGGCACTTTCAAGCCGCGCTGACAAACCGAAAAGAAATGAAGCTCTCGCTACAGGTGCGAGAAGTGGACTGGATCGAAACGAGCGGCGAGCTAGGCGCGCTGATTCTTGAAGCGAAACTCATTAAAGAACGTATGCCCAGCATGAACATCAAGCTGCGTCGTTCAAAGGATTTGTGTGCCTGGCAACTGGCGCAAGATTCTGCGGGTGTTTTGCGGCCTTCACTTATTCGTCAGCAAGAGTTCATTCCCGGGCTTCAAGATAATCTTTATGGATTGTTTTATAGCAAAAGAGAGGCGCACGCCTATTTAGGCGCAGTCTCTAAAAAATATCGACTCTGTGCCGCCTTGCTTGGATTAGAAAAAGTAGATGACGGCAAATCCTGTTTTGCCTTCCAGGTCAAGCAGTGCACAGGCGCCTGCATCGGCGCCTCTTCTCTTGAGCTGCATAATTTACAAGTTCAAACAGCGCTCAATTTTTACAAAGTTCAAGCGTGGCCCTATCAGGGTGCAATCGCGATCAAAGAAGGAGAAGAAATGATTGTGTTGAACAACTGGCGTTATTTGGGTACTGCAATCAATGAAGACGAGCTTTACGAACTGGCAGACTCTGAGCAAAGTGAGTTTGATTTGGATATCTACAAGTTGTTAAAAAAAGCTTTGGCAGGATCCTTCAAGCATCAAGTTATTAAACTGAATCAAACTAAAGAACGTAATTGAACACGACCTGTTTATTGACTCTTACAGGCAATGTCGATATTGCCCATGGCGTTTGAGATTTAAAGGTAATTGCCTTCAAAAGACCACCTCTGCTCGGTGCGATCCACATATTAGAAGAACAATTTAATGGCGTAAATTTTAGGCTGAACTGACTAGCATTAAAGAGCTTGTTTGCCGATGATTGCAAAACGGATTTTTGAACAAAAGAAGTCAATCAACGCAACAGTTACCAAAATCATCAGGATGACGCACGATAGTTGCTGAAGTTCCATGGTCCGAATTTGTTCCGACAGGATGAGTCCTACTCCTCCTGCGCCGACAATACCAATAATTGAGGCGCTCCGAGTGTTCGACTCAAAGGCGTACAGCACTTGGCTTAACAAAATCGGCATGACTTGCGGCAAAATGCCAAAGCGCACAGAAGTAGCGTGGGTGCCACCAGTAGACAGAACCCCTTCAACCGGCTTTTGGTCTGCCGCCTCAATGGCCTCCGAAAATAACTTTCCAAACACCCCCACATCAGACATGAACAGAGCCAATACCCCTGCAAAGGGCCCGAGTCCGACGACATTGATCCAAATTAATGCCCAAATCAGGATGTCGATTCCTCGAAGCGTATCAAAACTCCGTCGCGCAAAAAAATGTACGACCCGGTTGATCGTGGTGTTGCGCGCGGCTAAAAAACCGAGTGGAAACGCGACGACTGCAGCAGAAAGTGTTCCCAATAAAGCAATGGCTAAGGTTTCAGCGATTGCATAAAGATAAGAATTGAACTGATGCGCATCAGGTGGAAACATACGCATGACCATTACCGCAAGTTCGCCCAGTCCAAAGAATATCTTTGAAGGGGATACGCCTAAAGTGAGAACACCGTATAAAAACAGCAGCGTTGCTAAGGCAATCACACTCAGCGTTTTCCAATGTTTTTCATAAAAGGGCGCAAACAGTGTCGGGTAACGATTCAGCAATACCACCTGGCGCTCGCCGCCGACTGACTTGTCTTGCGCGAATGGCAACACGCTCATTGCTTTGCTTCCTTGCCCAATAATCGATAACGCACACGCTCGGTGATCGCATCGATCAGCATAACTGTGACCACAATCATCACGAGCAGAGCGCTAATGTCTGAGTAATAAAACTTACGAATCACTTCAAGCAAGGTCTGACCAATCCCCCCTGCGCCAACAAAGCCCAGCACCGCCGCGCCGCGCACATTGATCTCAAAACGCAGCAAGGCGTAGCTTGCAAAATTAGAAGCCACTTGAGGCAACACGCCAAATCGCACTTTTTGCAGCCATGTGCCACCTGACGCCACAATGCCGTCGACGGGTTTGAGATCGATGTTTTCAACCACTTCAGCAAATAACTTGCCCAAGGCTCCGCTCGTATGAATCGCAAGTGCTAACACACCGGGAAGCGGGCCAAGACTAAAAGCCACGACGAAAATTAGCGCGAACACCATCTCAGGAACAGTTCTTGAAAACTCTAAAAACCGACGAGACGCAACGACTAGTACGCGATTATTCGTAATATTTTTGCTGGCCAAAAAACACAAGATTAGGGCAACGACGGCACCCAAAAGCGTGCCAACGTAGGCCATTAACAAAGTCTCGCCCATCAAAATGAGCCATTTTTTCCAACCCCAAAACCACTCACCAAAATCAGTGAATACTAATTGGCCGTTCTCAAGATGAAAAATTCGAACAAAGTAACTGGTGAAACTGCCGATATTTTGATACAACTTCGCAAATGAAATTTCAGCGACTTGACCTGAAATCAAGATACAAACGATGAGTGCGAGCAGCCCTAGCCAAAAACGGCGGCGTTTAGACGCCACCGCTTGGGCATAGGCGACCTGATGATGGTCGAGTGACGACATCTTTAATTACTTTTTACGCAGGCTGTCAACAAACTTGTTGAGTTCAACCACTGGCAAATAGGCCTCATGCGTCACCGGCTCAAAGGGTTCCATCTTGCCGTCTGATAATTTGTCGAAAGCTGCCTTATCTTTTTTAGGTGCATCAAAAAATGCTTGCGCAATTTTTTTCTTCAAATCTTCAGGCAAACTATCCAAGTAAGCGAGTGGCGAATTCACAATTTGCTCCGACTTGAAAATCATGCGGAAGTCTTCTTTCTTGACCATTCCTTTGTCTACCAAGCGTTGCAATTCCGAATCGTTTTCGTTGTTCCACCAGTTCGCAGCAACGTCAACGGTTCCTTGATTCAATGCCATCACAGCGTTGACATGGCTGCCTGTGTAAACGACTTTGCCAAAGAAATCTTCAGGTTTGATTTTCATGGCGTTCAAGGCAAACCGAGGTGCATTATTTCCGGACATCGAGTTAGGATCGACCAGACCTATGTTTTTGCCTTTTAAATCAGCAATGGTCTGGTAAGGAGAATTTGCTTTCACATAAAAAACTGAGTGATAGCCTTTGACGCCACCTTTACTGACTTCGATTGCAAACGGAGTGATCTTCACGCCAATCATACGTGCGCGCGCATAGGATGCTGGGCCGTGATACGCGATATGGATTTGCTCGGCGCGCTGACCCTCAATGACTGCAGCGTAGTCGCCAGCAATTCGTAATTTGACTGGGATTCCAATTTCTTTGGATAGGTAGGCGACGAAATCACCGTAACGCTCATTGACTTGTGATGCATTTTCAGCAGGGATCGAGGCAAAGACGAGTTCGGGATACTTCGACTTCCAATCTTGCGCGAATGAATTGGACACAAAAGCGCCCAAGGTAAAGACGACTGTTAGAAAAAAACGGCTGAGCATCTTGATTCCTTTTTAGGTAACAAAGTTAAGTGAAGAGAAAACATTTTCAATCATCAGAAAATGATTAATTGATACCAACCACACGCCTTTGCATGGAGAAGTCTAGGGTGGATGGTTGAAGCGAGACCGGCTTTTCCAACGCCTCCTCGGCATCAATCCCGTATAGTGTGTTGACCATACTTTCTGTAAGCTGTTCAGGCGTTCCGTCGAAAACGACTTTGCCCGCTGACATGCCAATCAGTCGGTCACAATAATTTCGAGCAATGTCCAACGAATGTAAATTGCACAGTACGGTGATACCGAGCTCTTTGTTGATACGCTGCAAAGTGTCCATCACCATTTTTGTATTGCGCGGATCAAGTGAGGCAATCGGTTCGTCCGCTAAAATAATTTCTGGATGCTGCACGAGTGCTCGACAGATTGCGACGCGCTGCTGCTGTCCACCAGACAATTGATCACAGCGCTGCGCTGCAAAGTCTGCCATGCCAAAGCGATCGAGTACGTCCAAGGCCTCGAGCTTATCCGCGTCGCGCCAAATCGTGAGTAGCGAACGCCAAGTGGGGATGCTGGTGAGCCGACCCATCAAAACATTGGTTAAAACGTCGAGGCGACCGACCAGATTGAACTGCTGAAAAATCATGGCACAACGTCGTCTCCATTGGTTCAGTTGCGCACCCTTCAAGCCTGTAATCACCTCACCACCAAAAATAATTTCTCCTTGTGTGGGCTCGTTCAGGCGATTGATCATGCGAAGCAGCGTTGACTTTCCAGCACCAGAACGACCAATGATCCCGACGAAGCTGCCTGGTTCAATATCAACGCTGATATGATCAACGGCCAACGTGTCACCAAAGCGCTTACTGAGACTTCGGATGGATAAAGTGCGGTTGTTCATGAGTTTTAGACTGGCTTTGAGCGCTGAGCGTTCGCTCACCGGAGGAAGTAAGGATTACTTTCAAGCCTTGCAGAAAGTGAAAGACAAGATTGCTTTCACGTGCCGTAGAAGGTGGAAGTAAAGATCGGGTAAGAGGTTATTAGATGAATGTTTCATTCAGATGAAAGGTTTCAATTTCTTTTACTCACCCGCCATCTCACCTTTGGCATCGTGGGTGATCGGGGCCTCTGACAACCATGCAGCGGAGTGTCATAGTTCTGTCATCTGCAGTAAACTAAATTCGAAGGTTTATGCTCTCGGGAGATTTTCATGCGCTTTGTTTTGTCAGCCATATTCGCCGCCACCCTGACTACGCTGGCCCCTGCTGCCCAGGCCATGGACGCCCGTTTCAAAGATACAAACGGTGACTTGGTAGCAGATGCGCCAATAAAAGCATCCGAGTTCGTTGACCCGGCGACGCTAGTATTTGCTTACACCCCTGTCGAAGACCCCGCTGTGTACGCCAAGGTTTGGGATAGCTTTATCGCGCACTTGGCAAAGACCACCGGCAAGAAAGTGCAGTTTTTTCCAGTGCAAAGTAACGCCGCTCAATTAGAGGCCATGCGCGCAGGCCGCCTGCATGTTGCTGGCTTCAACACGGGCTCTAATCCAATCGCTGTCAATTGCGCTGGTTTTGTGCCCTTCGCCATGATGGCGTCTAAAGACAACCGTTACGGCTACGAGATGGAAATCATCACCCACCCCGGCAGCGGCATTGAGAAGATTGAGGATCTCAAAGGCAAGCGCTTGGCGTTCACCTCTGAAACCTCCAACTCCGGATTCAAAGCTCCTGCCGCCCTGTTGCGCGATAAGTACAAGATGGAGAGCGGCAAAGACTATACGCCCGTGTTTAGCGGTAAGCACGACAACTCGATTTTAGGGGTTGCCAATAAAGATTACCCGGCAGCGGCCATTGCAAACTCTGTCAAAGATCGGATGATCGCGCGCGGCGTGGTCAAGGCGGATCAGACCAAGGTCATTTACAAGTCTCAAACCTTCCCAACGACGGGGTACGGGCACGTCTACAACCTCAAGCCCGAACTGGCAGACAAAGTCAAAGAGGCTTTCTTTAGCTTCAAGTGGGAAGGAACGACCTTGGCTGCCGAGTTCAACAAGAGTGAGCCGCCACAAGAAAAGTTCATGCCCATCACTTACAAGCAGTACTGGCAAGTCGTGCGCGAGATCGATCAGGCGATGAACGTCAGCTACGCCTGCAAATAAAGGATTGCCTTCATGCTTGAGTTGCGCCAGCTAGAAAAACGCTACCCCACAGGTGACCTTGCACTTAAGGGTGTGAGCTTGCGTGTAGAGGCGGGCGAGGTTCTGGGGCTGATCGGCCCATCAGGGGCGGGCAAGTCTACGCTCATTCGTTGCGTGAACCGTTTGGTGCAGCCGAGCGGCGGGCAGATTGAGCTAGAGGGGCAAGACTTGAGCGAACTGGGTTCTGCTGGCCTGCGCCGTGCGCGCCGCCAAATCGGCATGATTTTTCAAGAGTACGCTCTGATCGAACGCCTGACCGTGATGGAAAACCTACTGTCGGGCCGCTTGGGCTACACCGGGTTCTGGGCTAGTTGGTTTCGACGCTTTGAGGGGGATGACATCGCGCAGGCCTACTCCCTGCTTGAACGCGTAGGGTTGAGCGGCATGGAGAACAAGCGCGCCGATGCGCTGTCGGGTGGGCAGCGCCAGCGCGTAGGTATTGCGCGGGCCTTGATGCAAAGCCCAAAGCTGCTGCTGGTGGATGAGCCAACGGCCAGCCTCGACCCAAAGACCTCGCGTCAGATTATGCGTCTGATACTTGAACTGTGTCAGGAGCGCGGGCTTGCGGCGATCGTGAATATTCACGATGTAGTGCTAGCCACCGAGTTCCTGCCAAGGATTGTCGGTTTGCGTGCCGGCGTTGTCGTGTATGACGGCCCAGCAGCCAATATTGATAAGACGGTATTGACCAATATTTATGGCGACGAGGATTGGACCGCCATCACCCAAAGCATGCAAGCCACGGCCAGAGGCGACTCCGACGGCGGCGATCAAGCAAGCGGCAAACGAGACCCCCGCGTGTTGACGCTGGCTGATTCTGTATGACCCCTGCGGTAATAGCTACTGCGGTACTGCCGCGCCAGTGGCGGCGTCCCCAATTCATTACAAACCCTCGCGTCCGCTGGGCACTGTATGCCGGTGCAGCCCTTTATCTCGTGTTGGGTATTGGCTCGCTAGAGGTCAACTGGGCGCGTGCCATCCAGGGACTAGAGCGCGGCTGGGTGTTCGTACTTGGCTTTCTGAATCCGAATTTCACCAGCCGCTGGGGCGAGATCGTCATTGGTTTTCAAGAAAGCCTGACGATGACGATCACCTCCACGGCATTTGGCGTCGCGTTGTCGATTCCCGTTGCCGTAGGCGCTGCCCGAAACCTTGCGCCAACTTGGATCTATCTCATCTGCCGCAGTTTCATAGCCTTGTCTCGAACGCTCAACGAAATCATCGTCGCCATCTTTCTAGTAGCCATGTTCGGGTTTGGGCCCTTCGCCGGATTTTTAACGTTAACGTTCGCCACGATAGGCTTCATGGCCAAATTAATGGCTGAGGACATCGAAGAGATCGAAGCGTCACAGCTTGAGGCCCTTCGTGCCACGGGCGCCGGATATCTGCAGGTGCTCGACTTTGCGGTGTTGTCACAGGTGATGCCGCGGCTAGTCGGCCTTTCGCTCTACCGGCTCGATATCAACTTTAGAGAATCAGCCGTGATAGGTATCGTGGGCGCCGGCGGCATTGGTGCGACCCTCAACACCGCGATGGACCGCTACGAATTTGATACAGCTGCCGCCATCATCTTGGTCATCATTGCGATCGTGATGGTGGCTGAGTACACCTCGGGCTGGCTCAGAAAGCGCATCCAATGAGCTCGAAGACACCTTCTGTGCCAATGTGGCGCAAACGTAACTCGCGCAATGAACTGATTTTGTTCGCAGCCTGGGTGCTCACACTCGCCTTCGTGTCGTGGACCTTCCAGGTAATGACGAACGATACGATTTGGGCCTTCGTTTCAGACGCACCCAAACAAATGCAAGACATCGGTTCACGCATGATGCCGCCTGCCTGGAGCTTTGTGAATGAGCTCTGGTGGCCATTGTGGGAAACTATCAATATCGCGACTCTGGGGACCTTGCTCGGGCTAGTCATGGCGGTTCCGGTCGCTTTTATGGCGGCGCGCAACACGACGCCAAGTACAACGCTTGTGCGTCCTGTGGCCTTACTGTTGATTGTCGGTTCACGCTCGATTAATTCACTGATCTGGGCGTTGCTTCTGGTGGCCATCTTGGGCCCTGGGGTGCTCGCTGGAATTCTGGCCATTGCCCTACGCTCGATCGGCTTCATCGGAAAATTGCTATACGAGGCCATCGAAGAGATTGATGCCGCGCAAGTAGAGGCCATCGAGGCCACCGGGGCAAGCTCGGCTCAAACGATGGCCTGGGGTGTAGTGCCACAAGTTGCTCCCACAATGGCGGGCATCAGCGTTTTTCGCTGGGACATCAACATCCGAGAATCCACCGTACTGGGTTTGGTGGGTGCAGGCGGACTTGGTGTCAAGCTAGAGTCCGCGCTCAACACCCTCGCCTGGCCCAAAGTCACCATGCTGCTTTTGGTCATTCTTGCCACGGTGGCGGTCAGTGAGTGGGTGACAGCCAAGGTACGAGAACGTCTGATCTGATGAGGCAGTCCTTAAGCTAGGCGAAGTGCTCTTTTTTTGGCGAGGAGGGTGTCAAAAACTGTAACGGCTCGTCAGATGCTTATGTCACAAGCTATTTTTTTCCCGTACAGGAAAAGTTTTTGAGCTCTTGCTCAACGCTTCGCGGATTGATGGCTTTCCACGGCCCATAGATCTTTTGTGTATTGACCACATCGCCGCGGGCCATACGCTCGTCAAACAACTCAATCGTGTAGATCCTCACACGATTATCAGGACAGTTATATTGTGCCTTAATGATTACCGACTGAAATATGTGCCCTTCTTCATTCCGCATCTTGCGTTTGTAGTCAAGCATCTCTGCCACGTTAACAAACCTATCCATTTGAATAAGCTCGCTGCGTTCGGTATAGGTAGTGAGGGTTGCGTCCTCATGCATACTCAGCCACTGCGCCTCAGCGCTGTTACCGAATAGCCCATGCAGCAGCACCAACACACACAACATCAAAACGGTCGCGCTGTCTCTCATGCTTTTCCTTTTCAAAGACTAAAACTGATGTCGAAGTTCTACACCAAGAACCATTCTTTCGACTAACTTAAACTTTGCATAATTATTGACGTACAACGCATATGCAAAATTTATCAGTTTTAGCTTACTAGATCACCCAGCAACCTTAGGGGATTCTTTATTTTGGGCTGCTGGAGGGATACTCACCACTGACTGGCTGGTCACTTTACAGTATGGCCAAGAGACTGAAAAACAAGATAACGGTTATGAAAAAAACTTTAATCAGTTATTTTGAATTTTATGTCTGTCATTAAGCAAACCAAGAAATCTTTGAAATTAACGGGGTAAAAACCGTCCTTATCTGGCAAATCACCCCCTCCGCGGATCGTTAAGCTCTAGATCACGGATAAAATGTCATCAGATAACATGTCACCGCTTAGCCCTGCATCTCAAGAGTCTCGTTATGAAATTCTTAGGAGAACAGCTTTATTCAATGATCTAAATGATCAAGAGTTATCTTTGCTGGCGTCGCGCCTCAAAGAAGCATACATCTCACGTGGCCATGCATTGCTCGTACAAGGCGAGCCCGCGAGCAAGGTATTCTGGCTAATATCTGGGTCCTTACACGTCATCGTTCACGATGAGATCGTCGCGCAGGTCAACACCGTTCAATGCTTTGGCGAAATGTCATGCCTGATTCCTAATAGCGTGTGCTTAGCAACAGTCGTCGCAGTCGATGATTGCAAAGTTTTAAGTATTGATCAAGCACCCTTTTTAGAAGTACTTTCTTCTGTACCCAAACTTTGGCAGTCACTGTTTACCCAGACCAGTGTTCGTCTAAGTAATTCAAATAAGCGCCTCAGTGAGGTGCTTGCCCACGTACCGCAGGGCTTTCTAAAGCTAGACAAGACGGCTCGTATCACACAAGAGTATTCCGCAAAATGCCTTCAATATTTTGGTGAGAACAATCTTGCAGGCTTGTCCTTTATCGACTTGCTTAAGATGGATGACAAGAGAGAGATCGAGTCTTGGTTAGAGATCTATGGCATGCTGTTTACTGAAAGTCTGGTGCCCTTTGATGATTTAACGGCGTTACTGACCACCGAGTATCGATACGAAGAAAAGGGCCGAAGCACAGACTTATTGTTGACTTATCATCCCTCAGTCAATATGCAGGGACAGGTAGTTGCAATCGACGTAGGCATTGAGGACGTCACTGAATTACGCAAACTTGAGCTCGCAAATGCTGCCCTATATTACGAGCAAGCCGTACTTGGCCGTATTTATGGGGATCCCGAGTCATTTTTAAGCATGCTTGAGTTAATGACCATCGCACTTGCCGACTGTCACAATCTGTGTAAATTGAGCGCGGCATTAGAGGCCACCGATTTAGCACAACATATCGAAATCACCATGCGCGCAGTTCACAGCCTAAAAGGATTGGTGGGTGTATTTGGACTGGAATCGATCGCGCGTTGTTGTGACGAGATGGCCCTACAGATACGTGAACTTGAGCACCAGATTAGACAACATGCAGATAAAGACCTACCCATCCTGTTCGCTGGTTTTATCGAAGACTTTAGCAGTGCCTTAAGACAACTTGAAGAAGAGTCTACGAAAGCACATGCTCTACAAAATAAAATTGGTGACACACTCCTCAAACGTCTAAAGGGCGTGGTGTTTTCGCAGCAAGTCTTTGCAAGCTTGAAAGACCACCTTAGAGCCGGAGACATTGCACAGGTTATGGTCATTATTGAGTCAGCGGAGGCAAGAGATGCGACGCAACTATTTAACAACTGGAACGTCAAAGTCGATTTGCTGGCAAGAACCCTTGCCAAGCAAGCCCGTTTTGAGCTAACCGGTACGGGTGGCACCATCAAGAAAGATTTATTTGCCGAATTGAGCAACGTGCTGGTGCATGTAATGAATAATGCGCTAGACCACGGAATCGAGCGACCGCAAGAGCGAGAAGATAACGGCAAATCACGCGAGGGTTTAGTCAAAGCCCACGTCTCAGTCTTAGACAATACGCTGATGCTTGATATTGTGGATGACGGACGTGGCATCGATATCGCTGGTCTCGTATATTTGGCTAGAAACAAACCGAATATCGATCAAACTGCAATCTCGGCCTACGAGCAAAGTGGCGAAGTCTGGAGGGTTTTGTTGCTACCGGGCTTCACCACGCCCTCAGAGGTGACACACCTTTCAGGCTACGGCGTGGGTCTCGACTCACTTAATCGGTTAGTACTGGCTAAAGGCGGCACATTAAACATTGAAAGCGTGCCTAGCGAAGGCACCTCGATACGTATCGCGATTCCTCTCTCAGCAACCAATGAGGTGGCGCGTGTTTCCTAACCGTACTCGAATTTTAGTAGTCGACGACATGCCCAAAATGCGGCAAATCGTTACCAGCCAGATCAAGAGTCTTGGCTTCCTAGATGTCATGAATGCATCGAATGGTAAAGAAGCACTGCATTTGCTGACGGAAGAGCATAGACAAGAAAAACCAATTGAGTTGGTGTTCTCTGACTGGAATATGCCGATCATGGCTGGGATTGAACTATTGCAAGCGATCAGGCAATCACAAACACTTAAACATTTACCCTTCATTATGGTCACCGCTGAAGGTCAGCGCGACCAAGTGATGGCAGCGATCAAATTTGGCGTATCTAATTATATTGTGAAGCCATTCCCACCCACACAGCTTGAACTAAAAATCAAAGCCGTGTGGGATAAACACAATGCCAAAAAAAGCTGAAGAGCATAGTTAACGCAATAGCTGATTGTTACTTTTACGACAGACCCTTCGATATTTGATCACTTGGAAGTAATAGAAAAATCATAGGGTCACAGTGTCATGTGGTCACTGTATCAAAGTGTCCCATCAAAACGAAAAGATTTGTCCCGCGACAAGTGATTGAGGTTTCAAGTGAGCAAGGCGATTGTTTGCTTGTAACTCATCCATAATCAGTTTGCCCTGACCAGGCTTTAAATGCGAAATCCAAATTTGTACGCTAGGATCAAGCGGCTGAATGGATTGGGCAAGCGATGCAGGACAATAATGACGGGATAGGTCGGCTAACACGTGATCTTGATCGGTAAACGAAGTCTCAATCAATAGATGCTTGAGATCCGACATTGTGCGGATCGCCTCCCAAAAGTCTGAACAAGGACCACTGTCTCCAGTAAATGCAATCGTTGATTTACCTATGGTTAGCGCGTAGCCAACGGCGGGAACACTGTGACTCGCTGGCAGTACTTGGATAACTCTAGTCCCGATTTTGTGCGTTTCCCAAACATGGAGCGTATTGAGCACAACCAAAGGTTGTTCAATACTTGGGATTTTTGAGAAATCAGGCCAGATCTGATTATTAAAAATATGCTTGCGCAAAGTATTAATCGTCTCAGGGAGACCAAAAACTTGAACGGGTTTCTCGCGTCGCGCCCCGACGGAATCAAGCAAGAGAGGCAGACTCAGGATGTGGTCTAAATGACTATGCGTTAAAAACACCCAGTCAATACGCGCCATCTCCTCCAGGCTTAAATCGCAAACACCAGTACCCGCATCAATCAAAATATCTTGGTCTATCAGGAGCGCAGTCGTGCGTAGACTCCCCCCTACACCACCGCTACAGCCTAAGATTTTTAACTGAGACGGCATAGAGACTGGTTACACAAGTTAAATAAAGGAGTGGCAACTAATTTTAAAAATCTCATATATTTAAAAGTACTTCTTGGCAGGGCAACGCTCACAACATCATAAACTGCCCCCCGTTGGCCGGTCAAATTCCCCCACCCCGGTCACCGGCTTTGACAAGTCCCAGTTCAACCTCGGCGTGCGAGCCGCACCGCGAGTTCATCACCGCGCAATTGCGGCTACGTCGCAATTACACCGCCCTCTATCAAGACTTGGTCGATCAGCTTGGATACACCGGTGGCTACAACAGCGTCAAGCGCTTTGCGGGTAAGTTACGCGAAGTCGATCCGGTTCAGTTCGATCGGCTTGAGTTTGCACCGGGCGAAGAGGCGCAAGTAGATTATGGCGAAGGCGCACCGACCAAAGTGCTAGGCACGCAGCGGTATAAGCGGCCACGCCTGTTTGTGATGACGCTACGGTATTCGGGGCGTAGCTTTCGGCGCGTCGTCTGGAAGTCCAGCAAGGAGGTTTGGGCGCAGTTACATGAACAAGCTTGGCGCTACTTTGGCGGAACTACGCAATATGTGGTGCTCGATAACCTCAAAGAAGGCGTCATTGCACCTGACCTCTATGAGCCCGAACTCAATCGAGTCTACGCTATGGCGCTGGCTCACTACGGTGTCGTGGGTGATCCGGCTCGAATCCGTGATCCAAATCGTAAAGGTAGTGTCGAGAATGCAATTGGCCACACGCAAGCCACAGCGCTTAAAGGACGACGGTTTGAATCCCTTGAGGAGCAAAACGAATTCCTCGAACACTGGGAAACCCGTTGGGCTGCACAGCGAATCCACGGCAGTCACAAAAAGCAGGTCGAAGCCATGTTCCAGGCAGAGCGTCCCTATCTGAAAGCGTTACCAATTACAGGTGTTCGTTACTTCAAAGAAGAGCAGCGCTCAGTGTGTGATGACTCCTGCATTCGGGTTAGTCACAGCAGCTACGCTGCACGCCCAGCCAAGATTGGTGATCGTGTGCTGGTTCGATTGTTTGACTACCATCTCGAGATCCGTGACCTGACAACGCAAGTCTTACTGCGTACGCACGCCCTTGTTGATCGCCCTGGCACCGTGGTACTGCCAGACGAAGAACGGATTTTTAATCCCTCACGCGAGACGCGGGCGATCTTGCGTCAGGCGCAGGCAATTGGGCCTGCGACCCACGAACTGTGCGAAACATTATTCAAACAGGAAGGTCGTGTCGGGCAGCGCAAGCTCTGGGGAATCGTGGGGTTAGTCAGAAGCCAGCCTCGTCGACTCGTTGAGCAGGCCTGTGAGATGGCGCTGCACGATGGCATCCATAGTTACAAGGTTATCAAAGCGTTAGTTGAACGCCTAACTGCCGAGGCGCTTGCTTTGCTCGATGCCCCGCTTCAGAACGAACTCATGCTCACGCAAGAGCACCCCCTCATACGAGGAGGTGAGGATTATGCCGACCTGTTCACACTGGGTGCTCAGCGCAGTGCCAATCTATTACTTAACCATAAGGAGTCTAACTAAATGACCATGACCATGACAGAGATTGATCGCACACTGCGAGAACTGCGGTTATCAGGAATCGGGGCTACGCTTGAGACTCGGATTGTTCAAGCGCAGGCGTCCCAGCAACCATTTATTGAAACCTTCTCGCTCGTGCTGCAAG
>CAMEAW010000059.1 GCA_945911685.1 Bordetella parapertussis | reverse complement strand
TGTATTAGGCTGCCGCAGTCGACTCAAGAAAGTCTTGCGCAAAACGCTGCAGCACGCCGCCGGCTTCATAAATCGAGACTTCTTCGGCTGTATCGAGACGGCACGTCACTGGGACCTCGATGCGTTCACCATTCTTACGCTGAATGCCAAGCGTCAGCGTCGCGAGCGGTGTGCGTGCGCCGATCACGTCGTAGATTTCTGTGCCATCCAAGCCAAGGGTCAGCCGGTTGACGCCTGCTTTGAACTCAAGCGGTAAGACGCCCATGCCCACCAAGTTGGTACGATGGATACGCTCGAAGCCCTCTGCAACGATGGCTTCAACGCCAGCCAGTCGAACGCCTTTGGCGGCCCAGTCGCGCGACGAGCCCTGACCGTAATCCGCACCCGCCACAATGATGAGTGGTTGCTGACGGTTCATGTAGGTTTCGATCGCTTCCCACATGCGGGTGACTGTCCCTTCAGGTTCGATACGTGCCAGTGAGCCCTGTTTGACTTTGCCGTTTTCAAGCACCATTTCGTTCAGCAACTTAGGGTTGGCAAACGTTGCGCGCTGAGCGGTCAGGTGATCGCCGCGATGGGTAGCGTACGAGTTGAAGTCTTCTTCGGGTACGCCCATCTTTGCCAAATACTCACCCGAGGCACTGTCAAGCATGATGGCGTTTGAAGGTGACAGGTGGTCGGTGGTGATGTTATCGCCGAGCACTGCCAACGGACGCATACCTTTCAGGGTGCGTTCTCCAGCCAACGCGCCTTCCCAGTAAGGGGGGCGCCGGATATACGTGCTTTGGGCGCGCCAGTCGTACAGTGGGCTGAGTTTTTCGCCCGTCTCAACGCTCGCCGCAAACATCGGTTCGTAGACTTTGCGAAACTGCTCGGGCTTAACGCTTGAGGCGACGATGGCATCGATCTCTTCGTCTGTCGGCCACAGGTCTTTTAAGGTGACGGGCTTGCCGTTTTGATCAAGACCCAACACATCTTTTTCAATATCAAATCGGATAGTACCGGCAATCGCATAGGCGACAACCAGCGGCGGCGAAGCTAGGAAGGCCTGCTTGGCGTAAGGATGAATGCGACCATCAAAGTTTCGGTTACCTGACAAAACTGCGGTAGCGTACAAGTCGCGGTCAATAATTTCTTGTTGGATGACTGGATCCAACGCACCGCTCATCCCGTTACAGGTGGTGCAAGCGAATCCCACAATACCAAAGCCCAGGGCTTCGAGTTCGGTCAGGAGGTTGGCCTCTTGCAGATACAGTTCAACAGTCTTCGAGCCTGGGGCCAAAGAGGACTTGACCCAGGGCTTGCGGGTCAGCCCTTTAGCGTTGGCGTTGCGCGCCAACAAGCCTGCGGCAATCACGTTGCGCGGATTGCTGGTGTTGGTGCAACTTGTAATAGCCGCGATGATGACGGCGCCATCGGGCATCAGACCGGGTTCGTTTTCAACCTTACCCGAGATCCCTTTAGCGGCGAGCTCTGTGGTGGGCACCCCACGATGGGGGTTGGACGGACCTGCGATCGTACGCACGACGCTTGCCAAGTCAAAACGTAATACGCGCTCGTATGCGGCGCCCTTCAGGCTATCGGCCCATAGGCCCGTTTGTTTAGCGTAAGTTTCAACAAGTTTGATTTGCTGGTCTTCGCGGCCAGTGAGGCGCAGATAGTCGATGGTTTGTTGATCAATGTAAAACATCGCAGCTGTGGCGCCGTACTCGGGTGTCATATTCGAGATGGTGGCGCGATCGCCCAGCGTTAAGTGGGGCACACCCTCGCCAAAGAATTCAAGGTATGAAGACACAACTTTTTGGTTACGCAAAAACTGGGTTAGCGCCAGCACCATGTCAGTCGCCGTGATGCCAGGCTTCAGTTTGCCAGTCAGTTCAACGCCAATAATTTCAGGCAAACGCATCCACGAGGCACGACCCAGCATGACGCTTTCGGCCTCGAGGCCACCCACGCCAATGGCAATGACGCCAAGTGCGTCGACGTGAGGGGTGTGGCTGTCGGTACCGACCAACGTATCCGGAAACGCAACACCATCGAGTGCATGCACAACCGGCGACATCCGCTCTAAATTAATTTGATGCATGATGCCGTTTCCCGGAGGAATAACATCCACATTTTTAAATGTCTTTTTGGTCCAGTTGATGAAGTGAAAACGATCTTCATTGCGTCGATCCTCGATCGCACGATTTTTTTCAAAAGCCTCGGGATCGAAGCCCCCGCATTCGACAGCCAAAGAGTGATCGACAATCAATTGAGTGGGTACGACCGGATTGACCAGCGCAGGATCGCCGCCTTGCGCTGCGATGGCATCACGCAGGCCAGCCAGATCGACCAAAGCAGTTTGCCCGAGAATATCGTGGCACACCACACGCGCTGGAAACCATGGAAAATCCATGTCGCTTTTACGCTCAATCAGTTGCTTAAGCGCTGCGGTCAGTAACTCGGGATCGCAACGACGCACCAGATTTTCGGCTAAGACACGTGAGGTATACGGCAGCTTGTTGTAAGCGCCGGGCGTGATGGCATCGACAGCCGCTTGCGCGTCAAAGTAATCGAGCTTGGTTCCGGGCAGTGGCTTGCGATGTGCGCTATTCATATGAACTCAGTCGGGTGGTGGTCTAAGGCAAAATCTGAAGGTGAGCCTGGTGGCTCACCTTCTGTTGCGATGCTGCTAATTACTTGCGACGCGCGAGCGGCACAAATTTTTGATCATCGGGCCCGGTGTAGTTCGCTGCAGGACGAATGATCTTGTTATCAACACGTTGTTCAATAATGTGTGCAGCCCAGCCAGCCGTGCGCGCGATCACAAACAGCGGTGTAAACATGGAAGTCGGTACGCCCATCATGTGATACGACACGGCCGAAAACCAGTCAAGGTTGGCAAACATTTTTTTCGAATCCCACATCACAGCTTCGAGGCGGTCAGCGATATCAAACATTTTGGTAGTACCGGCTTTCTTTGATAAGCGCAGTGCCACGTCTTTGATGACCTTGTTGCGTGGGTCGGAGATCGTGTACACGGGATGTCCAAAACCAATCACAACCTGTTTGGCCTCGACGCGCGCACGGATATCGGCCTCGGCTTCGTCTGGTGTCTCGTAGCGCTTTTGCACTTCGAAAGCGACTTCGTTCGCGCCGCCGTGCTTGGGGCCGCGCAGTGCGCCAATGCCGCCAGCAATGGCCGAATACATATCTGAGCCTGTGCCTGCAATCACGCGGCAGGTGAAGGTCGAGGCATTGAATTCGTGCTCGGCATACAAGTTCAGTGAGGTGTGCATCGCACGTACCCAGTCGGCGTTTGGCTTTTTGCCATGCAACAGATGCAAGAAGTGTGCGCCGATTGAGTCGTCGTCGGTTTGCACATCAATGATGCGACCGTTATGGCTAAAGTGATACCAGTACAGCAGTGCCGAACCCAGATTTGCCATTAAACGATCAGCGATGTCACGAGCATCAGGGATATTGTGATCTTCTTTCTCGGGCAGCATGCAGCCAAGTGCCGAGGCAGCAGTACGCATGACATCCATGGGGTGGCTGGCTGCAGGCAGCGACTCGAGCACAGTCTGCAGTTGTGCAGGTAAGCCGCGCAAGTTGCGCAGTTTGTCTTTGTAAGCGGCTAATTCGGCCTTGTTAGGCAATTTGCCATGAATCAACAAATGAGCGATTTCTTCGAACTCGCTAGAGTCTGCAAAATCAAGCACATCGTAGCCGCGGTAGTGCAGGTCGTTGCCACTACGGCCAACCGTGCATAAGGCTGTGTTACCTGCGGTCACGCCCGAAAGCGCGACTGATTTTTTAGGTTTGAACGTGGGGGTTGCCTCGTTAGGCGCAACCGCGACTGGTTTGGCAGTTGTTGCAGCGCCTTTCTTTACAGCTGATTTTTTAGTAGTTGCCATGGTAGTGATCCTTGATCAGATTATTTCGATTTGCCTTGGGCGAACAACACGTCGAGTTTGCCTTCAAACTCGTGATAATTGATACGATCGTACAGTTCATCGCGTGTTTGCATCATATCGATGACGTTACGCTGATGGCCGTCGCGGCGAACCGCCTCGTAGACAGCCTCTGCAGCTTTATTGGCAGCACGAAAGGCCGAGAGTGGATAAAGCACCATGCCAACACCGGCAGACTTTAATTCCTGGACGCTAAATAAAGGCGTTTTACCGAATTCGGTGATGTTTGCCAATAAGGGCACACCGGCTGCTTTACCAAATTTTTCAAAGGTGGCCAGGTCGTAAGCCGCTTCGGCAAAGATCGCATCGGCGCCAGCTTCGATGCAGGCTAACGCGCGTTCAATCGCGGCGTCTACGCCGTGCGAGGCGATCGCATCGGTGCGTGCGATGATATAAAAACTGTCATCGGTGCGTGCATCGACCGCGGCTTTGACGCGATCGCGCATCTCTTCGGTCGAGACGATTTCTTTGCCGGGGCGATGGCCGCAGCGCTTAGCGCCCACTTGGTCTTCGATGTGACAGCCGGCTGCGCCGAACTTAGTCAGGCTTTGAATAGTTCGCGCAATGTTAAATGCCGAGGGGCCAAAGCCGGTATCGATATCGACAATCAAAGGTGTATCGCACACGTCGGTGATGCGACGCACATCGGTGAGAACGTCATCAAGTGTGTTGATGCCCAGATCAGGCAAGCCTAACGAGCCTGCCGCCACACCGCCACCCGACAGATAAATGGCTTTAAAACCGGCGCGCTTGGCCAGTAAGGCATGATGGGCGTTGATGGCGCCAATGATTTGTAAGGGTTGCTCAGACGCCAAGGCGGCACGAAAACGCTCGCCGGCGGTCGCTTGTTTAGACATTTTTTTCTCCGAAAACAGATAAAAAAAACGAACCCGTCAGACAGTGTCTGAGAGGGTTCGTTTTTAGACGTACATAAAAAATTACTTCAAGAGGTGAGCAACGGCATCGCGCTCTTCGATCAGCTCTTTCAAAGTTAAATCCATGCGCTCGCGTGAGAAGGCATCAATTTCGAGACCAGTTACGCGTTGATACTCGCCACCCTGGCAGGTGACAGGCACGCCGTACATGGTGCCTTCAGGAATGCCGTAGCTGCCATCCGAAGCAATGCCCATGGTGACCCACTTGCCGTTTGTACCAAGCACCCAGTCGCGGATGTGGTCAATGGCTGCGTTGGCTGCCGAAGCGGCTGACGATAAACCACGCGCTTCAATAATGGCCGCGCCGCGCTTGCCGACAGTTGGCAAAAACACATCGCGGTTCCAAGCTGAATCGTTAATCAGTTTCTCAACGCTCTGGCCGCCGATCGTGGCGAAGCGGTAGTCGGCGTACATTGTTGGCGAGTGGTTGCCCCAAACAGCCAGTTTTTGAATATCTGCAACAGGCTTGCCCATTTTTGCCGCAAGTTGTGACAAGGCGCGGTTGTGATCCAAACGCAGCATGGCGGTGAAGTTTTTGGCTGGCAGATCAGGAGCCGACTTCATAGCGATGTAAGCGTTGGTGTTGGCTGGATTGCCGACGACCAGTACTTTGACATTGCGGTGTGCGACTTCATTCAAAGCCTTGCCCTGCGCCGTAAAGATCGCGGCGTTGACGGCTAGTAAGTCGGCGCGCTCCATGCCAGGGCCGCGGGGGCGCGAACCCACCAGCAGCGCGACTTCGACATCCTTGAACGCTTCGCGTGGGTCGCCATGGGCGGTCATTGATTGCAGCAACGGAAACGCGCAATCGTCGAGTTCCATCATGACGCCTTTCAGCGCTTTTTGCGCTTTCTCGTCAGGGATTTCAAGCAATTGCAAGATGACAGGCTGATCCTTGCCCAACATCTCGCCTGAGGCGATACGAAACAAGAGTGCATAGCCAATTTGACCGGCAGCACCGGTGACCGCAACGCGCACGGCGGGTTTAGACATAGTTTTCTCCGAGAAGGCTGAATAAATTGCGACGATTTGAAACGAGGATGGGCGTTAAGTGCTTTGGTTAACTTGCAGTTTAGCTCTTTTGCCTCGACCCGATCCGCAGAGCTGGGGAGGCTGAATTTCAGAGCGCGATGCTAGAGCAAATCGTATGCGCAGTCAACCAATCATATATCTTATATAAGACAGAAGAGTTATGGACTTACGTGGCGGCTTGTGACACAATGCCAACATGTATTTGACGAGCCCTAATGATGTCTGAGGCCCTAGCCCGCAAACCCTTGCCTGCAGCAAGCACGCCAGGCTCGGCGGCATTTAGCCCCCTCTACCGACAAATTAAAGATTTGTTGGTGCAGGCACTCGATCGTGGTGATTGGAAACCGGGCGAGGCGATCCCTAGCGAAACTGAATTAGCGCTGCGTTTTCAAGTGAGTCAGGGTACGGTGCGTAAGGCTGTCGACGAACTTGCTGCAGAAAATCTCTTACTTCGGCGCCAAGGTAAAGGGACCTTTGTCTCAACCCACCACGAGGCGCGTGTCCGCTTTCGATTTTTGCGACTCGCGCCCAACCAAGGCGAGGCCCAGCCAGCTGAAAGTCAAGTTCTTGATTGCCGGCGCGTGCGTGCCAGCGCCGAGATTGCCCGTACCCTTGAGCTGAAGGGGGGTGATCCGGTGGTTGCGATTCGGCGTTTGCTGTCGTTCGCCTCAGTACCAACCGTGGTCGACGACATTTATTTACCGGGCGCGTTATTTAAAGGTTTGAGCGCTGAGTTGCTCAGTGGCTACCGCGGCCCGCTGTATGGTTTTTTTGAAACCGAATTTGGCATCAGTATGGTTCGCGCCGAAGAGAAAGTGCGTGCCGTCAGTGCTGACGCTGAAATCAGCACCTTGCTGGGGGTGGTGCAAGATACCCCTATACTGAAAGTAGATCGTATTTCGTTTACCTACGCCGACCGTCCGGTAGAATTACGCATGGGTCATTATGTGACTGATCGGTATCATTACCGTAATAGCTTGAATTAATTGAAGTAAATGAGTGATTTGAACCGATGGCTGACATCGGCGAAAATAGAGTGTTTATCCTAATTGATTGTTTTTTAAATCGAGGTCGTTATGTCTGACACAGCCCAAAAGCCGCGTCCACAGTTTCGCAATATTAATGTGACTGATTTGATGCATTACCGCCTGCCCATGGCGGGCAAGGTTTCGATCCTTCATCGAATCAGTGGGGCCGCATTATTTTTGTGCTTACCACTGTTAATCGCGCTGTTTGCCATGAGCTTTAGCTCAGAGGCTGGCTTTGCCTCGATGTCCAAAGTGACCGGCCATCCACTCATGAAATTGATTTTGTTAGGCTTGATCTGGGGCTACTTGCATCACTTCTGTGCCGGCATTCGCTACCTCGTTCTCGATTTACACATCGGTATTGACAAAGAGTCTGCAGCTAAAAGCGCAAGCGCAGTGATGGGCGCCAGCCTTGCATTGACCCTCGTGTTTGGCCTTAAATTGTTCGGAGTCTGGTAATGGCCGCTATTGAAAAAATTGGTACAAAGCGTTTGGTTGTTGGTGCTCACTATGGCACCGGCGAATATATTATCCAACGCGTGACCGCCATCATTCTCGCGATTTACACCTTGGTCTTGCTGGTGGGTATCTTGACCATGACCGGCTTTACCTACGCCGGCTGGAAAAATCTCTTCACTTTTACCGCCTTTGACGTTCCTGTCGGACAGGTTTTGGCGTCACTTGCAATGTTGTCGCTCGCATGGCACGCTTGGATTGGCATCCGTGATATCTGGATGGATTACGTCAAACCTGTAGGTATTCGTTTGTTTTTGCTGGTCCTCACTATTTTGTGGTTGGCTGGATCAGTCGTGTACTTCGTACACACCCTCTGGAGAAATTAAGCCGTGGCCGCTTTCAAATCATCTTTACCGCGCCGTCAGTTCGATGTGGTCGTCGTGGGTGCCGGCGGTGCCGGTATGCGTTGTTCTTTGCAGCTCGCAAACGCCGGGCTTTCTGTTGCTGTGTTGTCTAAGGTGTTTCCAACCCGCTCGCATACTGTTGCGGCGCAGGGTGGGATTGGCGCCTCGTTGGGTAACATGAGCGAAGACAACTGGTACTGGCATATGTATGACACCGTCAAAGGGTCAGACTGGTTAGGTGACCAAGACGCGATTGAGTTTATGTGTCGCGAGGCACCCAACGCCGTGTACGAACTCGAGCACATGGGTATGCCGTTTGACCGTAACGCCGATGGTACGATTTATCAGCGTCCGTTCGGTGGCCACACGGCTAACTTTGGCGAAAAACCCGTGCAGCGCGCCTGCGCCGCCGCCGATCGTACCGGTCACGCTTTGCTACATACGCTGTACCAGCGTAACGTCGCCTCGCGCACACAATTTTTCGTTGAGTGGTTGGCGCTTGATCTGATTCGTAATCAGGCGGGTGATGTCTTGGGCGTGACAGCCCTTGAGATGGAAACCGGCGAGATGTATATTTTTGAAGCCAAGACTACCGTGATCGCCACTGGCGGTGCCGGCCGGATCTGGGCAGCTTCGACCAACGCCTTCATTAACACGGGCGACGGCATGGGCATGGCTGCACGGGCTGGTGTCCCTATGATGGATATGGAGTTCTGGCAGTTTCACCCAACCGGTGTCGCCGGTGCCGGCGTGTTGATCACCGAGGGCGTGCGCGGTGAGGGTGGCATTTTGCTGAATAAAGACGGTGAGCGCTTCATGGAGCGCTATGCCCCAACGTTAAAAGACTTGGCACCGCGCGATTTTATTTCGCGTTGCATGGATCAAGAAATTAAAGAAGGGCGCGGTTGTGGCCCGGACGGCGCCTATGTGCATCTCAAGCTTGACCATCTTGGTGCCGATGTCATTAGCAAACGCTTGCCTTCGATTCTTGAAATCGGTCACAAGTTTGCCAACGTTGACGCGACCAAAGAGCCAATCCCGGTCGTGCCAACAATCCACTACCAGATGGGCGGCATCCCTTGTAATTACAACGGGCAGGTCACCACTTGGGACGGTAAACAAACGCAGGTCGTGAATGGCCTCTACGCCATCGGCGAGTGTTCAGCCACCTCGGTGCACGGCGCCAACCGCTTGGGTACGAATTCTCTGCTTGATTTGATCGTGTTTGGCCGCGCTGCTGGCAACCATATCGTTGCCGCACACCCCGAGCGTCAGCACGCGCACCAACCCTTGCCCCAAGAATCAGTCGATTTCTCAGTCGATCGTATCAACAAACTCGAATCCCGCACCAAGGGCGAAAAAGCCCAAGTGGTGGGCAATGAAATCCGTAACGCCATGCAGCAACACTGCGGCGTGTTCCGTACGCTGGCTTCACTGAATGAAGGCGTGAAAAAAATCGATGATCTCGCCGAAAAAGTCGATAACATCGCGTTCATGGATAAGTCAAAAGTGTTCAATACTGCGCGCATCGAAGCGCTTGAGCTCAGCAACATGATTGAAGTGGCGCGTTCAACGATTCATTCAGCAGCTGCGCGTACCGAAAGTCGTGGCGCCCATGCGCTCGATGATCATCCAACACGCGACGATGACAATTGGATTAAGCACACCTTGTGGTACTCAGAGGGCAACCGTCTCGATTACAAGCCTGTGCAAATGCAACCACTCACCGTCGAAAGCTTCCCGCCTAAGTCGCGTACCTTCTAAGATAAGTCACCTGGACACCCATCATGAGCACAAAACGCATCGTGAAGTTTGAAATTTACCGCTACGATCCTGATAAGGATGAGCGTCCCTATATGCAAAAGCTCGAAGTCGAGCTGCAGCCCACCGACAAAATGCTGTTGGATGCCTTGATCCGCATCAAGATGGATGTGGATGACAGTTTGACGTTGCGTCGTTCATGCCGTGAAGGAGTATGCGGCTCAGATGCGATGAACATCAATGGTAAAAATGGTTTGGCTTGCACCACCAATATGCTCGAACTAACAGAGCCTGTTGTGCTGCGTCCCTTGCCTGGGCTGCCTGTCATTCGCGATCTGATCGTGGATATGACGCAATTCTTTAATCAATATCATTCGATCAAGCCTTACTTGATCAACGATACGCCTCCGCCCGAGAAAGAGCGTTTGCAAACCCCTGAGGCCCGCGACGAGCTCAACGGACTGTATGAGTGCATTCTGTGCGCCTGCTGTTCAACATCGTGCCCGTCTTTCTGGTGGAACCCTGACAAGTTCGTGGGCCCCGCTGGTTTGCTGCAGGCGTATCGGTTTATTGCCGATACGCGGGATCATGCGACCGCTGAGCGTCTGGACAATCTTGAAGATCCGTATCGTTTGTTCCGCTGCCACACCATCATGAACTGCGTGGACGTTTGCCCTAAAGGCTTAAATCCTTCGCTGGCGATTGGCAAGATCAAAGAAATGCTTGTGCGTCGCACGGTTTAGTTGGATGTCACGCGTATGAGCCAACTCACTGACATGGACCGCACGCGGCTGCGATGGCGTGCCAGGCGTGGGTTGCTCGAAAACGATCTGATGCTGACTAAGTACTTAGACACTTACGAGACTACTCTGACCGATGTGGATGTTTCGGCACTCACCCAGTTGTTTGAACTGGTGGATACCGACCTGTTAGACTTGCTCTTGGCACGCGTTGAACCGGTGGGAGCGCTAGATCGCCCTGCTGTGCACGCGGTCTTGGCCGGTATCCGCGCGCTATGAACGTCATCAACATTCATCAAAAAAAATGATAGAAGGATCAAAATATGAAACTGTCTGATAAAAAAGCTACGCTCTCGTTCTCTGACGGAAGCCCCTCAGTCGACTTTCCGGTTTATGACGGTACGGTCGGCCCACAGGTGATCGACATTCGTAAGTTGTATGGTCAAACAGGCATGTTTACCTACGACCCAGGTTTTTTGTCGACTGCCGCGTGCACCTCAGACATCACATACATTGATGGTGACAAAGGCGAGTTGTTGTACCGCGGGTATCCAATAGAAGAGTTGGCGGTCAATTGCGATTTCATGGACATCAGCTATCTGATCCTGAATGGTGATCTGCCAGACCCCAAGCAAAAGCATGATTTCGACTCGTTGGTGACCAATCACACGATGGTCAACGAACAGATGCAGTTTTTCTTGCGTGGCTTTCGCCGCGATGCGCACCCGATGGCCGTGTTGACTGGCCTGGTTGGGGCGCTGTCTGCCTTTTATCATGACTCTACCGACATCACCAATCCACACCATCGCCACGTGTCGGCGATTCGTTTGATTGCCAAGATGCCCACGTTGGTCGCCATGGCCTACAAATATTCACAAGGTCAGCCTTACATCTACCCGAAAAATAGCTTGTCGTACACCGGTAATTTTTTGCGCATGATGTTCGCGACACCTTGCGAAGAGTACGTCGTCAACCCTGTTGTCGAACGCGCACTTGACCGTATTTTTATCTTGCACGCTGACCACGAGCAAAATGCTTCAACCTCAACAGTGCGTTTGTGCGGTTCGTCTGGCACGAACCCTTTTGCCGCCATTGCTGCAGGCGTGGCCTGCTTGTGGGGACCCGCACACGGTGGCGCCAACGAAGCTTGCTTGCAAATGCTCGAAGATCTGCAAGCAAGGGGTGGCATGGCCAAGGTCGGCGAGTTCATGGAACAAGTCAAAGACAAAAACTCGGGCGTTCGGTTAATGGGTTTCGGTCATCGCGTTTATAAAAACTACGATCCGCGTGCCAAACTCATGCAACAAACCTGCAAAGAGGTATTGGCTGCCTTAGGTCTCGAAAACGATCCTCTTTTCAAACTCGCCATGGAAGTCGAGCGTATCGCGCTCGAAGATCCATACTTTGTCGAGCGTAAGTTGTATCCAAACGTTGATTTTTACTCTGGCATTGTTCAGCGTGCAATCGGTGTGCCAACAGCGTTGTTTACAGCGATTTTTGCTCTGGCGCGTACGGTGGGCTGGATTGCGCAATGGAACGAGATGATTTCTGACCCCGAGTACAAAATTGGTCGTCCTCGCCAGTTGTATCAAGGTGCGACTTCGCGCTCGGTGCCTAAGCGTAAATAAGTACGTGGTGTTTGTCTGATAAAAAACGACCTGCGGGTCGTTTTTTCATGGCTCACAGATCTGGTGATACTTAAAACTACGCAGATGAGTTTGTAAAGTGTGCCATCGCTCCTGGCTCAGCGTCAGGTCTGTGTTGTTTCGTTCGTACAACGCTTGCAAAGATAACCTTCAACTATCAAAGGCTATCGGCATAAAAATCATGGGTATATGCCGACCTTCGGGTTATACTTTCTCGCCGGACTTCAAGGCTTAAAACAACTGCCTTCTGCCCGCTATCCGCAAATCGGTTTGGCCGAGTAAACGGAAGGTATTCCTGCATCGTAACGGGTGAAGCACCCGACAAGGTGAAGCGTCAAATGTCATCAGAACTCGAATCTCTACAGAACTCCTATTTATTTGGGGGTAATGCCCCGTATGTCGAAGAGCTTTATGAGGCTTATCTCGACAATCCTGGTTCAGTGCCAGAAAAATGGCGAAGCTACTTCGACCAATTGCAGCATATGCCTGCTACAGATGGTCAAGCGGCAACGCATGATCAGGCGCACGCACCCATCGTTGAATCTTTCGCCTTACGTGCCAAAACCGGCGGTTTTGCTCAGCGTGCAAAAGAATCCGATCTAGCCGTTGCGACCAAGCAAGTGCATGTGCAATCTTTGATTGCCGCGTATCGCTCACTTGGTTCACGGTGGGCAGATCTCGACCCGCTTAAGCGTACCGATCGCCCTGCGATCCCCGAATTAGACCCTGCGTTTTATGGCCTAAACGAAGCCGACCTCGATCAGGTTTTTTCGGCAGCGAATACTTATTTTTCTAGCGCAAGCACCATGACCTTGCGCGACATTCTTAAAGCCTTGCGTGATACCTATTGTCGTTCGGTCGGCGTCGAGTTCATGCATGCGTCCGATCCTGCAGTCAAGCGTTGGGTTCAAGAGCGCCTTGAGTCAACGTTGTCTGCTCCACCGGTTTCAGCCGAAGGTAAACGTAATCTGCTGCAGCAGCTCACCGAGGCCGAAGGCCTTGAGCGTTATTTGCATACAAAGTACGTCGGTCAAAAACGTTTTTCTCTCGAAGGGGGTGATAGCTTTATCGCCTCGATGGACGAGCTCGTGCACCATGCGGGTGAGGCTGGCATCCAAGAGATCGTGGTCGGAATGGCGCACCGCGGTCGTCTGAATATGCTGGTCAACATCATGGGCAAAATGCCTGGCGATTTGTTTGCTGAATTTGAAGGTCATCACGCTGAAGGTTTAAGCGATGGTGATGTGAAATACCACAACGGTTTTTCAAGCGACCTTTCTACGCGCGGCGGTCCAATGCATCTGTCGCTTGCCTTTAACCCCTCGCACCTTGAAATCGTGAACCCGGTCGTTGAGGGTAGCGTGCGCGCGCGCCAAGAACGTCGCGGTGCGGATGGCTACAAGCAAGTGTTGCCCGTACTGGTGCATGGCGACGCAGCGTTTGCCGGACAGGGTGTCGTCATGGAAACCCTCAACTTAGCCGAGACCCGGGGCTATGGCACCGGTGGCACGGTTCACCTGGTAATTAACAATCAGATCGGGTTTACCACTTCAGATCCGCGCGATACGCGTTCGACCCTCTATTGCACCGACGTGTCAAAGATGATCGAAGCCCCGGTGTTTCATGTCAACGGTGATGATCCTGAGGCTGTTGCCTTTACCACCCGCCTGGCGCTCGATTTCAGAATGAAATTTGGTCGCGACGTGGTCGTGGATATCGTGTGCTTCCGTAAGCTCGGGCACAACGAACAAGATACGCCCTCACTCACGCAGCCTTTGATGTATAAGCGCATTGGCGCGCATCCAGGTACGCGTAAGCTTTACGCAGACAAACTGACTGCGCAGGGTGTGCTTAAAGAAGGCGAGGGCGATCAGCTCGTCAAAGACTATCGCCAGTACATGGAAGACGGTCAACGCACGATTGAGCCTGTTCTGACGAACTACAAAAGTAAATACGCAATCGACTGGACACCTTTCTTAAGTGCAAAGTGGACAGATCAGGCCGATACGGGTGTGCCGTTAGCTGAACTCAAAAGTATTGGCGAAGCACTGACGCAGACGCCTGCTGGGTTTGCGCCCCATGCGCTAGTGACAAAGTTGCTGAACGACCGTCGCGCCATGGCGCGTGGTGAGCAAAACCTTGACTGGGGGATGGGCGAGCATCTTGCTTTCGCAACCTTGGTGAAATCCGGCTATGCGATCCGTATGACGGGTCAAGACTCTGGTCGCGGCACCTTTACCCACCGCCATGCAGTGTTGCATGATCAAAATCGCGAGCGTTGGGATGACGGTACTTATATTCCGTTGCAAAATGTCTCAGCAGGACAGGCGCCGTTTACTGTGATTGACTCGGTCTTGTCCGAAGAAGCTGTGTTAGGTTTTGAGTACGGTTACTCGTGTGCAGATCCTAATACTCTCACGATCTGGGAAGCCCAGTTCGGCGATTTCGTCAATGGCGCGCAAGTCGTCATTGATCAGTTCATCGTATCAGGCGAGGCAAAGTGGGGCCGCCAGTCTGGCTTGACGCTGATGTTGCCACACGGTTACGAAGGTCAAGGGCCCGAGCACTCCTCCGCACGTATTGAGCGCTTCTTGCAACTGTGTGCTGACAACAATATTCAAGTTGTTCAGCCAACGACAGCCTCACAAATTTTCCATTTGTTGCGTCGTCAGATGGTGCGCAAGTTCCGTAAGCCACTGGTGATTTTGACGCCAAAGTCATTGCTGCGTAATAAAGATGCGGGCTCCCCTCTCAAAGAGCTCTCTTCTGGTCGGTTCCAGCCGATTATCCCTGAGCTCGACGAGCAGATTAAGGCTGCGTCGGTTAAGCGGGTCTTGGCGTGCTCGGGTAAGGTGTACTACGACCTGGTGCACGGTCGTGCTGATCGTAAAGACGAGTCGGTTGCGATTATTCGTGTCGAGCAACTCTACCCGTTTGCACACAAAGCCTTTGAGGCCGAGCTGCGCAAGTATCCCAAGGCTACCGAGGTGGTGTGGGTGCAAGACGAGCCGCAAAACCAAGGTCCCTGGTTTTACGTGCAACATCATTTGTACCAAAACATGTCAGCGGGTCAAAAGCTTGGTTATGCCGGTCGCCCAGCTTCAGCCTCGCCCGCAGTCGGTTATTTAGCCAAGCATCAAGAACAGCAAAAGGCGTTGGTTGAGCAAGCCTTTGGCAA
>CAMEAW010000058.1 GCA_945911685.1 Bordetella parapertussis | reverse complement strand
GCGAGCACTTGGCCGATCACCGACAAAGCCATTCAAATCACCGTGCCAGCCCCAGGCGGCGGCGGTACAGGCGATACGATTGCGCGCATGCTCAGTGAGCAACTCGCGCTTCGCTTAAAAACCAGCGTCATCATCGAAAACAAACCAGGTGCCAATGGCAATATCGGGGCAACAGCCGCTGCTAAATATGCACCTGACGGGTACCGGTTTTTGTTTTCGTGGGCAGGCACACTGGCAGTCAACAAAAGCTTGTACGCCACGATCAACTACGATCCACAAAAAGATTTTGATCCGATCGCACTGATTTGCGACGTGCCTAATATTTTGGTCGTCAATAACGATCAACCGGTCAAAAGCATTCAAGAATTCATCGCTTACGCCAAAACCAATCCCGGAAAGTTAAACTTTGGTTCAACCGGCATCGGTAGTTCAATGCATCTGGCAGGTGAATTGTTTATGCGTGAGACCGAAACCAAAATGGTGCATGTGCCGTACAACGCTCCAGGTACCGCAACCACCAACTTAATCGCCAACGAAATTCAAACTATGTTTCAGTTGGTGCCCGGCATTGCCGGACAGGTCAAAGCGAATAAGGTCCGTGCACTCGCGATCATGTCACCGACGCGTTCACCTGCCCTGCCCGACGTACCCACAACCGCTGAGTTAGGCTTTCCGAAGTTAATGTCGTCAACATGGTTTGCCTTGTTAGCGCCCGCAGGCACTCCAAAGCAAATCATTGACAAAATGAACACTGAGGTCAATCAAATTTTGAGCGACTCAGCGTTTAAAAAGAAACTTGCAGACATTGGCGCAACCCCCATGGGCGGCGCACCTGTTGAACTTGCCAAGCACCTCGCTGCCGAGCTCGAAAAATGGGGTGCCGTCATCAAAGCCGCCGGGATTAAAAACCAGTAAGGCGAACGCTTCAGCCTTCGACTAGGCCAGGTAGAGGCTTCAGCCTCTCTCAGGCCACACCGACGAACCGCCTTTGACTAGACGTTCTGCAAATCAAACAAGCGACCATAGCCTGGCGCATGGTCGTTGATCCCATATTTACGCAAACCAAACCACACCATCGCTTGATTGCTTGTAATCACTGGGCGACCGAGTAACGCTTCGATTCGTTCAATGGCCTCAGCCGATCTCACTGCTGTACAACTAATGAAATACGCATCGGCCTGCGGATCATGAAGTTTGAGCGCTTGGTCGACCCACACCTGCGACGGCAGTTTTCCCATCTCGGCATTGGTATCGATACCTAAGCCCATTTGTGCGATGACCTCAAAGCCGTGATGTGCCAAGAAGGCACACTCGCGCACATTGACCTCTTCAATGTAAGGAGTCAGCAAAATAATTTTTTTTGCTTGTACGCCTTTCAAGGCTGCAACAATTGCTTCTGAAGTTGAAAACGCAGGCAAACCGCTTGCGCGTTCAATGCGTTGTTGAATCTCTTGCCCCATCTGTGCACTGAAGGTGCTGACTGCGGTGCAATGAAACACCACAGCGCCCACCTGCGCATCGGCCAAAAGCTTGGCACCTGTTTCAACATGGCGACTCATTTCGATGAGTTCTGCCTCTGAGCTACCCCGCAGCTCAAGCCTGGTGATGTAGGCCACAACGCCCGCCGGCAGCATCGCATGAATCTGCGGCTCGGCGATCACATTGCCCGAAGGCACCATGATGCCGAGACGCAGGCGCTCGCCGTAATCAATGGTTGGCATATTCATCACGTAATAACTGCGCCGCTTGAACCATCGCGTGCAACTTGCCGTCTGCAACTTCTCGGGGCAAATACTTCATGCCGCAATCGGGTGCCAAGATGACTTGCTCTGGCTTGATGTATTTCAAGGCTTTGCGAATACGAGCCGCCACCACTTCGGGCGTTTCAATCGCCATGTCGCTCAGGTCTAAACAGCCCACCATGATCTGCTTATTGCCTAACGACTCGAGCACCTGACAATCCAGATTAGATTGCGCGGTTTCAATTGAAATCTGGTGACAAGAGCACTGTGCGAGTTCAGGTAAAAAATCATAGCCAGAGGGGCGCGCGTGAATCACCGCCGCGTAACCAAAGCAGATATGCACGGCGGTTTGACCCGTGACACCCTCTAGAGCGCGATTCAACGCCTTAATGCCGTACTGGCGGGCTTTTTCAGGACGCGCCTGCATATAAGGCTCGTCAATCTGTACGATATCTGCACCATGCGCGAACAGATCTTTAATCTCTTCATTCAAGGCCGCTGCGTAGTCCATGGCAGCTTCTTCTTCAGACGCATAGAAATCATTTTGCGCCTGCTGCAACATCGTAAAAGCGCCCGGTACTGTAATTTTGACCTTGCGGGTGGTGTGCGCCTTTAAAAACAATAAGTCTTCAACTTCGATGGCACGCGCACGTTTGATTTTGCCGACGATTCTGGGCACGGGATTTGGATGTCCTGAACGATCGAGTGCTGTCCCTGGGTTGTCGATATCGATGCCCTCAAGCGCTGTGGCGATACGATTGGAATAGCTTTCACGACGGATCTCACCGTCAGTGATGATGTCTAGGCCAGCCTGCTCTTGGCCTCTGATCGCGATCAAGGTGGCGTCTTCCATGGCCTGCTGAAGATATGGCTCGGCCACACGCCAGAGCTCTTTGGCACGCACACGCGGCGGAAACCGCCCCGCCAGTTTCTCGCGATCGATTAGCCAGTCGGGCTGTGGATAACTGCCAACGATTGTGGTGGGAAACAGCATAAAAGCCTCCGGGTGCATTGTTCTGAAGATCAGGCGGATATCCCCCGCCCTCATCCATATTTTACGAAGCCACAACATTACCCGAAATACGTCAAATAAGGGATATTTAGCCACATGACTCGCGGGGCTTAGCTGGCCCAACGCGACTCGGCAGGCCTAAGGCCCACCCAAACAGCTGGTCGTCCCAGCTCGGCAAGCCTAACTCTCAAAAGCAACAAAAAGAAAAAAGTGTTACGATTTAATCTTGTTGCGAATCATTCGCATTAGCATTTAGAATCTCAACTCGCTTTTTAAAACTAAAACCGCTGTACTCTATTACTCTAAGTTAAAGGTTTACCGTGTTGCCTCGTTTTTATCTAGGTTTTAATCGCCTCACCACTCAGTCTGAGCAACTCAACAATATCGCAGCCACCGCGGCGCACTGGTTTTCTAAAGTCTCCGCATTGACCTCAGTTGCCATCACCACACTCGCGCTTGCCCTGAGTTCTGGTTTTCAAGCACAAGCGCAAACACAATCCATTAACTTGTACACCACCCGCGAACCTGGGCTCATGAAACCGTTACTTGAAGCCTTCACTGCTCAGACTGGGATTAAAGTCGCAACGGTTTTTTTAAAAGACGGGCTACTTGAACGCGTCAAAGCCGAAGGTGTGAGTTCGCCTGCTGATGTCTTAATGGCTGTTGACATCGGTAATCTTCTGGATTTGTCTGAGTCCAAACTATTTCAAGCGATTCACTCTGAGGCGTTAAACGCGGCGATCCCCGCCCCGCTTCGCAGCAGCGACGGCACCTGGTTTGCTTTCTCGTTACGCGATCGGGTGCTGTATGCCGACAAAAGCCTAAAGCTTGAGTCGTTTCGTTACGAAGATTTAGCAAGCCCCGCCTACAAGGGCAAAGTCTGCATTCGTTCGGGGCAACATCCTTACAACAACGCCCTGATTGCCTCAATGATTGCACACCGAGGCGTCGCACAAACTGAGCAGTGGCTGCGTGGTGTCAAAGCCAACCTCGCCCGCAAAGCAGCGGGAGGCGATCGCGACGTTGCACGAGATATCTTAGGTGGCATTTGCGACCTCGGCTTGGCAAACGCCTATTACGCAGGTCAAATGAAGACTGCCGCAATAGGTACTGACGCCCGCAAATGGGGCGACGCTATACAAGTGATTCGCCCAACCTTCGCGCAAACCGGAGGCACCTTTGTCAACATTTCCGGCGCCGGGGTAGCAGCCCATGCACCCAATAAAACGGGCGCCATCGCCTTTCTTGAATACTTAATCTCACCGCCTGCGCAAAACCTGTATGCGCGTGTCAATTTTGAATACCCAGTGCGTCAAGGCGTTGCGCTTGATCCTAACGTTGAAAGCTTCGGTGTGCTCAAGGCCGATCTCACCCCACTCACCGAGATCGCGAAGCATCGCAAAGAAGCAAGCTTGCTCGTAGATCGCCTGGGCTTTGACCGGTAACCCGACACCACGATGACGCTGACACCCTCTCGCAACAGTTGGCTCGCAACCGGCTTTTGGCCTACTGCGCTCGCCTGTTTGATAGCAGTCTGTGTGCTTGCACCCATCGCGTCTTTGCTCGTGTCTGCCGTCAGTGCAAACAATACGCAATGGGCACACCTATCACGCTACGTCATACCCGATGCAGCGCTCACAACGCTAGTGTTGTTGCTAGGCGTGGGGGTTGTTGTGGTGATGCTCGGCACAGGCGCGGCTTGGCTTGTCACCGCCTTCCAATTTCCTGGTCGTAAGATCTTGGTCTGGGCGCTGCTGTTACCGCTCGCTGTCCCCACCTACGTCGTGGCTTACTCTTATCTAGACCTACTGCACCCAATCGGGCCCCTCCAAAGCTTGATCCGCACAGTGCTCGGCTATAGCTCGCCGCGAGAGTTTCGGCTGCCAGACACACGTTCAATGGTCGGAGCGATTCTCATTTTAGGCAGTGTGCTGTACCCCTATGTGTACCTCAGCGCACGTCATATGTTTTTAACGCAGCCAGCTAACTTGATCGAAGCGGCGCGCGGGTTAGGGCACGGCCCCTTTAGTCTGTTTTTTCGTGTGGCCTTACCCATGGCGCGCCCAGCCATTGTTGTCGGCACGACCCTGGCCTTACTCGAAACGCTCAACGATGTCGGTGCCTCAGAGTTTCTAGGTCTGCAAACGCTCACCGTTGCGATTTACACAACGTGGCTCACACGTTCGGATTTAGCGGGCGCTGCCCACATTGCCTTGACGATGTTGGTCTTGGTGCTGGGCTTGATCGCCGTTGAGCGCTACGCGCGAAGACGACAGCGCTTCATCAACACCGATCAGTCGCGCCCGATGCAACCAAGGCCGCTGCGCCGTTGGCCTGGCCTCGCAGCCAGTTTGTTCTGCCTGCTTCCGGTATTGGCGGGCTTTGTGATTCCTGTCGCGCATTTAAGCTGGCAGGCCTTTTTGCGCTTGAGTCAAACCGGCGCGATATCCTCGATTCTTCAGCAGGCAGCGCTGAACACCATCCTCATCTCGTTGGCAGTGACCACCTGTACCGTCTTAAGTGGGCTGATGCTAGCGTGGGCGGCACGCAGTTGGGGCTCGCGCCTTGGCACCACGCTCGGCCAGCGCCTGGCACGCACGGCGACCATTGGCTATGCCCTGCCCGGCACGGTACTCGCCATCGGGCTGCTCATGCCCTTTGCTCTGCTAGACAGCGGGCTCAATCAAACCCGCCAATGGCTCTCGCTCGGTTCGCCCGGGTTGTGGCTGCTTGGCACCATGGCTGGCTTGGTGCTGGCCTGTACCTTGCGCCTGTTGGCTGTTGCCTCAGGATCAATCGAAGCGGGCTTTGCTCGCATTCCCATTGCACTTGACCAGCTGGCCCGCTCACTTGGCCAATCCCCCCTTGGGGTAATGCTTCGCGTAGACCTACCGCTTTTACGCCCTGCGCTGTTTGCCGCAGCGCTCATGGTCTTTGTTGAGACCATGAAAGAGCTTCCGATCACGTTGTTGCTACGCCCTCTGAATGTCGAAACGCTTGCGACCTGGCTGTATGGCGAAGCCGCGCGCGGCACCTACGAAGAAGGTGCCATCGCCGCGTTGATCATTGTTTTAGTAAGTGTCTTGCCCGTGATTCTGTTAACACGCACGCAATCCGCGTTAAAAAAATCTCAGCTAAAAAATTAAAGTTACATGCTCTTAAATCGATTGCTAAAAACTTAAAGCTACGTGCTCTTAAGTCACTCTTTAAGCAACATGTTCTGAATTCCACTTGCTTCACTTTATGGACACGCGTCGTGAATACCCGTTTAAAAATTGAAGAGATTAGTTTGAGCTTCGTCTCAAAAGATGCAGACGTCTCAGTACTCAAGCGTTACAGCTTAACGCTGCAAGCGGGCGAAACTGTTTGCATCTTGGGCCCCTCTGGTTGCGGCAAAAGCAGTTTGCTACGGGTGATTGCCGGCTTTGAAACCATCGATGCGGGTGCCATTTACCTCAATGACACGTTGCTCTCGTCAGCCACCCACACGGTCGCGCCAGAACATCGTCGGGTAGGCTTTATGTTTCAAGATTACGCCTTGTTTCCGCATTTGAATGTTGCGCAGAACATTGGTTTTGGTCTAAAAAAATTATCCGCCGAGGCGCGCGACCAACAGGTGCAAGCGCTGCTTAAGTTGGTCGATCTTGAACCCTATGCAAAACGTTTTCCACACGAGCTCTCAGGCGGGCAGCAACAGCGGGCAGCACTGGCACGTGCCTTGGCACCTAAACCCGATATCCTGCTACTCGACGAGCCTTTTTCTAATCTCGATGCAGACACGCGTGAACGCTTAATCGTTGAGCTTCGTACCATCCTGAAGCAGACAGGCGTCACCACGCTCATGGTGACCCATAGCCACTCTGAGGCAGTTGCCTTGGGCGACCGCATTGAACGTATGGGATAGTGCTAACATTCTTTGCATCATTAGAAGGAGACACAAATGGAACTACTACAAGGCCTTCAGACCCGTCGCAGCATTCGAGGCTTTCAACCTAAGCCTGTGCCACAAGAGCTGATACGCACCGTCTTATCGGCAGCGGGTCGCAGCGCCTCTTACACAAACACCCAACCCTGGGAGGTCGCGGTCGTTACGGGAGCTAAGCGCGACGAACTAAGCGGTGTGCTGTATGAACTCGCCCGCTCAAATACCCCAACCAATTACGACGTGCTCACCCCCACAAGCTGGCCTGCCGCACACGAACAACGTTCAAAAATTCACGGTACACGTCGCTTTGAAGCCTTGGGGGTTGGACGTGGCGATACCGAGCGTCGCAACGAATTGCGCCTGAAAAACTTTCAGTTCTTTGATGCACCCTGTGCAATGTTCATGTTCATGGACAGCACCTTAGGCCCATGGTCGACGCTAGATATGGGGATCTTTCTACAAGGGCTCACCTTGTCAGCTCATGGCGCCGGGCTTGGTTGCTGCCTGCAGGCTTCGCTGGCTGGTTATCCCGATGCCATTCGCGAGTGCCTAGGCATTCCGAATACCAAAAAATTGATCGTTGGGATGTCGATGGGGTATCCAGATTTAAATGCGCCGCTTAATGCTTATCACAGCGCCCGCATGGAAATTGATGAGTTTGTGAAGTGGTACTAAGGCACTCAGGCATGAGCTCGACACAACAGTGCTCGACTTCCATGCCATAGCTTTAACTTTCACGACGTGCCTGTGCTCAAAATGACATGCACGTCGTGTCGGAGTCAAGTGAAACGCCTCAATGCTTTGAGACGTACAGCACTTTATTTCGGTATCAAACCAACATCTCTGACAAGACCTGACACAATCACGGTGTCTTGTTGAATCAATTTCATCAACGGCGCAGCACCTCGCTGCGCTTGACTAGGCGCCTGCGCCGCCAACTGCGCTAGGCGCTCTTTGAACTCGGGCCCATCGATCGCACTAGAGATCGACTGAGCCAAGCGAGCTGCCACTGCTGGTGGCAATCCTTTAGGTGCAACAACGCCGTTCCAGATCGCCAGATCAAACTCGGGCAAACCACCTTCTTTGAAGGTCGGAACCTCGGGCATTTGCGGCAGACGAGTCGGCGAAGACACAGCAATCGCCAAAATCTTTTTGTCTTGATGTAACGGCATCATCGCGACTGTTTGATCAAGCACGCCGTCCAATACACCCGCCATTAAATCAGTGAGCGCAGGGCCAGAGCCACGATATTGCACCAGCTCACCCTTTGTTTTAGATAAGTGCAAAAACAACGCTTCAGACAAATGTGCAGTGGTACCGGGGCCACCAGAACCTAAATTGATTTTTCCGGGCTCTTTACGCATGCGATCAAGTAACTCGGGCAAACTCTTGATGCCACTTTTATTACTGACTGCCAAGACCATCGGTACCGTTGCAACAAGCCCTATCGCCTCAAGTTCTTTAATCGGATCCACATTCGCAGTCGGGTGGAGGTGAGGAATGATCACCAAAGACATGTTTGTAAACATTAAGCTATGGCCATCCGCAGGCGCTTGAATCAACCGCTTGAGTGCTACCAAGCCACCGGCGCCAATGACGTTCTCAACGATCACTGTCTGCTTTAGGTCAGCCGTCATAATCTTGGCTAAGAGTCGCGACAAGGTATCAAGCGTGCCACCAGGCGCAACACCAACAATCACCGTAATCGGTTTTGAAGGAAAACTCTGCGCAATCGCAGAAGCTGAAAACATTAAAGCCGCAACAAAACAAAATAGTGTACGTATCATGACTTGCCTCAGAAGAATTATTTATTATCGAAAACTCAACAATGCCTCAGAATGATGCTTTGTGATCAAACACTCAAGTTGGCCTCAGAAGAATTGTTTGTTCAACAACAACAAGAACAACTGAAGCAAGCCAAACGAGCACTTACTCGATCCATACGTTCCAAAGCCTTGGAATCCGATACGGTATGAACCCTTTGACGTTTGAACGTGAAGCCTGTTTACGCATCAAGTCTCCGAACTTTAAAAATAAGACCTGTTCGTAGACACGTTCTTGAAATTTTCCAAACGTTTCTTTACGTGCATCAAACGTTTCGCCCAAGACCAATTCAGCAAAAAGCTTGTCGAGCACCGGATCTGCTACAAATTGATTGTTTTGCGGTGACACAACATCTTTCAAAGCAGAAAACGGACCAACCGATGGCCCCGACCCCTGGCCCGTAAACCAGAGATTCCAACCCTCTTTATTGCGCCGCTGATTCATCGCAGTGGCCCAGTCAAAGACATCGACTCGTACCTTCATGCCGATACCCTTTAATTGCTCGCTGACGATTTGCGCTGCCTTGTACATACTTTGATAACTTGAGTTCGTGATGATGACAAACTCTTCGCCCTTATAGCCAGCCTCTTTCAGTAAAGCAGCTGCCTTTTTGGGATTCTTGACGTTGTAATACTGCTCGCCATTCTTAACGTAATAAGGATTACCAGGGTACTGCAGTCCCGGTTGAAGTGCATAGGCGCCATCGGTTGAAATCTCCATGATTTCATCCATATCTAACGCCATCTGCACAGCCCTGCGAATACGCACATCATTTGTCGGAGCGCGGTGATGATTCACCCATGCACCGTGCAACCAAAAGTTTTTCAAGTCGTAGATGACAATATTCTTGTTATTGCCGAGACGCTTGGCAGATTCTGAGGGTAAATCTTCGATGATCTGCAACTGGCCAGACTCAAGCCCCGCCACTCTGGTACCCGGCTCTTTAACAAACTTAAAGTCAACGGTGTCGAACCAAACTTTTTTGTTTCCGCCAAAACCGTCTGTCCCTTTGTACCGCGCGTCAGGTTGATAATCAACGAAGCGTTTCAGTCTGATGTGGCTATCAGGGACCCACTCAACAAACTGCATCGGACCGGTACCAATGGGCTCGAGTTTGCCACCCTCTTTTCCGGTCTGCTCGGCTGGAATAATGACGATCGGCGTCACGAAAGCCGACAGTTCATCTAAAAATACTGGCTGACGTTGGCTTAACTTCAGTTCAAGCGTTGTCGCATCGGGGGCATTGATTTCTTTCACAGACGCTAACGTCACTTTGGCCAAGGCCATACGCTTGTAGCGTTCAAAAGACGCTTTGACATCAGCCGAGGTCATCACCTTGCCGTTGTGAAACTTAACACCAGTACGAAGCTTGAAGGTATAGGTCAACCCATCAGGGCTGACCGTCCAGCTTTCTGCTAGTTCGGGGATCACGGCATTCGTTTCGTCACGCGTCACTAGCTGCTCAAAAATGTGCATCGCCACGTTGCGCGTCGATATCGCCGTTGTGAAGTACGGGTCGAGTGTGGGGGGTGGTGCCTCTTGACCAAAGACTAGCAGAGGCTTAACTGTTTGGGCCTGTGAGGCAACAGGCGCCACCGCCACGCCCAGACAAAATCCGAGCGTCAATAACGAGTGACGGGCCATTTTGGTCAACCAGACAAAGCTCTGCTTGTGTGGCTTGTTTTGAGAATATTGTTTCGGCATATGTTTACCTTTCAAACAAACAACGCTTGGTCTGCACCAAAGCGTCTGGTTACCTAAGCAACGTCTGTTGCCAGATGCACAACACAATCACCCCGCTCAACACGGCCAAAATGTCGCTTACAGATCACCATGCCGTCACCTTCAAAATAACATGGCTCGGACGCGCGCCCAGGATTATCGACAAAATACACCTTGCCACAGACATCACCGCGCCGCACCATATCGCCAAGTTCGACCGCCGGCTCAAACAAGCCCGCCTCTGGCGCATAAACATAATAGTCGCGACTCTTGATTTCCATCAAGCGCGAGGGCCCTGCATAAGGGCCTACCGCGCGCGACGCCTCAATGATGCCAGCGTGGGCCAATAAGTTTTTTAAGCCTTGCTCGACGATCCGGACTCCCGATGACGTGACGGAACCACCGCCGCCAAACTCACCCCCCAAGGCGACCAGATTACGATTGACCGCTGCGACTGACGACAATCTTGAATCAGGGCTATAAGCCCAGATCAAACCAATGGGTGCCCCAAACGCCTTCAGCGCACTGGTTGCACGGGCATTCAAGGCCGCATCTTGGCTTTGACGCATCGAGGCAAAGGGCAAATACTGCAACGATGAGCCCCCCGAATGCAGGTCATGATGAATATCAGCCATTGGATACAACACCGTATCAATATAGTGCGCGATGGCATAGGTGGCTGTACCGTTTGGATCACCCGGAAAAGAACGATTGAGATTTCCCTGATCGATCGGTGATACGCGAACACCAGCCATCGCAGCCGGAAGATTGATCGCAGGGATGATGATGACTCTACCTTGAATATCGTGAGGTTCGAGCGATTGAATCAGTTTGCATAAGGCTACCTGACCCTCATACTCGTCGCCATGATTGCCAGCCATCAAAAAGGCTGTTGGCCCTTTGCCATTTTTAATCACGGTTAAAGGGATCGAAACGTTTCCGTACGCCGAGCGCGTCACCGAGTGCGGCAATTGAAGCCAGCCATTTTGCTTGCCGTCTTTCTCGTAATCGACACGCGTCCAAATCATGCTTTGACTCATCATGCATCCTTGTAAAGGTCTTAATATTCGAAAGGGGTGCCCAAATGAAATAAACAATCGCCACGCTCAGTGCGACACATCATCCGTTTGCATAGTGCAACGCCATCGTGTTTAAAGTAGGCAACGCTGGGTTCGCGCCACGGCGTGTCAAGAAAATGAATTCTTCCGGCAGCTTGACCCGCTTTGACAACGTCGCCCAACTCAACCAAAGGTTCAAACAACCCCGAATCAGGTGCGTACACAAAGTAATCCGAGCCACGCACTTGAAGCAATTGCGTCGGCGCCGCAGGCTCAACTTGAATTGACGACTTTAAAATACCTAGATGTTTTAGCGCTCTGCGTACGCCATCAATCGCGACGCGCAGTGCCGCCGGTGTCAGGGTCCCTCCTCCGCCTAACTCGCTGCCAAAGTGAACAACACCCTGCCGGCCAGCCGCAGCTGTCAAAGTGCGATCATCGCCCTGCGGTGAGTCTGCAACATAGGCCGCAGGCGCACCCATGAGCTTAAGTATTTCGATTGCTTGAGCCATTTTTGTTGGATCACTTTGGCGCCGGCAAAGCGCACTGGGCAAGTACATCAATGAACTGCCGCCCGAATGAAGATCAAACACATAATTGCACTGAGGCAACAGCACGTGTTCGATGTACCAAGCAATCTGAGCCGTTGTGCCGCCATTCACATCGCCCGGAAACGAACGATTCAAGTTGCCCTCATCAATTGGAGAGGTCCGCATCCCTGCCATTGCTGCCGGAAAATTCGCCGAAGTTAAAAAGATGATTCGTCCTTGGATATCTTGTGCCTCTAACGTTCTTAGCAAGACGCCATGTCCAATCTGCCCTTCATACTCATCACCATGATTGCCCGCCATCAGCAAAACAGTTGGGCCTTCACCGTTTTTGATACAAGCCACTGGGATCGGAATCCAGCCATAGGCCGAGCGGTGTATTGAGTGCGGTAATCGTAAGAAACCAACTTGCTTACCTTCGAGGTTAAAGTCGATTTCTGAACTAATTCTGCTAACAGCTTTTGACATACGGCATCTCATTGCAGTGGTTTAAGTCATCTACGGTTCATCTGGTCATCTACATTTCATTCAGTCATCTACAGCCAATCAAGTTTTTTGCACCGCGCTTATCGATGCCGGCGCGAGGGGCGTTAACAAGTGACACGCGGCCTGATGACCAGGAAGAATCTCTAGCAACTTGGGTGCCTCTTGCGAGCAACGCGGCTGAGCTTGCGGACACCGTGTATGAAAATGACAGCCCGAAGGAGGCTGGCTTGGGCTCGGGATCTCGCCCTTTAGTAGTGTCAAGGTTTGCCGCTGCGAGGGGCGTGCCAAAGGTACCGCCGCCAGTAACGCTTGTGAATACGGATGTTGAGGAGAGCGATACAACGAGGCTTTACTGGCAACCTCAACGATCCGCCCCAGATACATGACAGCGACGCGATCAGCCATATGCTTGACCACCCCAAGATCATGCGCAATAAACAGATAGGTTAAACCCAGGTCTTTTTGCAGGTCCATCATCAAATTCACGATCTGCGCCTGGATCGACACATCAAGCGCTGATACGGGTTCGTCAGCCACAATAAAGCGCGGATTCAAAGCCAACGCCCGCGCAATCCCAATGCGTTGTCGTTGTCCTCCAGAAAACTCGTGTGGATAGCGTTGCGAGTATTCTTTACGCAAGCCAACCATATCCAGAAGTTCTGCCACGCGCTTGCTGCGTGCCGCTCGATCTCCGATATGATGAATTTGTAGGGGCTCTTCTACGATTTGGCTCACCGTCATGCGCGGATCCAGTGAGCCGTAGGGATCTTGAAAAATAATTTGCATTTGCTGACGCTTCAATCGCATCTCTTCAGCAGACAAGGACAACAACTCTTGATCGTTAAACTTGATACTGCCCGCGGTGGGTTCAATCATGCGCAAGACCAAACGACCCGTCGTCGTTTTACCGCACCCGCTTTCTCCGACTAAGCCAAACGTCTCGCCCTGTTGAATATCAAAATCGACACCATCGACCGCACGTACGTGCGTGACGGTGCGATTAAATACCCCTGCGGCCCGCGAGGAAAAGTGCTTTACCAGACCTCTAACACTCAATAAGGGCTTAGTCATTGTCTCGATAACCGTTCAAAGCCAGACAGGCTGCGCGATGCGAAGGCCCGATCATCATGTCGCGCGGCGTGTACTGCGCGCACTGAGCCCGAGCATCAGGGCAACGAGGATGAAAACGACAACCCGAAGGTAGATTCGCCAAGCTGGGCACCATACCCTGAATGGTCTGCAAGCGCGTGTATTCTTGATCAAGCGAAGGGATGCTTGTCAGCAAAGAGCGCGTATAGGGGTGCGCAGGCTGCTCGAATACTTCAATGGTTGTTCCTTCTTCAACAATGCGCCCGGCGTACATGACAGCGACCCGATCCGCCACTTGCGCGACAACTCCTAGATCGTGCGTAATCAACATCATCGCCATACCAAACTCTTGCTGTAGCTCTTTTAACAATGCAAGAATTTGTGCCTGTATCGTGACATCTAAGGCCGTCGTTGGCTCATCTGCAATCAAAATTTTGGGGCGACAGGCCAAGGCAATCGCAATCATCACGCGCTGACGCATCCCACCCGACAGCTCGTGCGGATATTGATCGATCCGTTGCTTTGGATTGCTCATACCGACTCGCTCAAGCAACTCGAGCGCACGCTGGCGCGCGACTTGACGACTCACACCCTCATGCACTCTGATCGTTTCAGCAATTTGTTCACCCACTTTAAACACTGGGTTCAGCGCCGTCATCGGTTCTTGAAAAATCATCGCAATATCTTTGCCCCGAATGCGATTCATTTCGACCTCGTTGGCTTGCGCGAGATCTTTACCATTAAACAGAATATGCCCGCCTTGAATTCGGCCTGTCGGCTTGGGGACCAGGCCTAATATCGACAAGGCCGTTAAACTTTTACCGCAACCTGATTCGCCGACAACACCCAATACCTCACCCGCTGCAAGCGTCAGACTCACGCCATCGACGGCGACTTGCTCTGCATGTCCCGAGCCGAAAACGACACGCAAGTCGTCAATCCGAAGGATAGGATCAGCCAATTTGCACTCGCAGTCGTGGATCTAGCACGTCTCGCAAACCATCCCCAAGCAGATTCAAGGCTAAGCAAGTCAAGGCGACCGCCACACCAGGAAAAAAACAGATGTACGATGCCTCGCGCAGGTAATCCTTACCCTCGGCGATCATGTTGCCCCAAGTTGGTATCGGTGGTGGTGGCCCAACCCCTAAAAAGCTCAAAATCGATTCAGCCAAGATCGCATAGGCAAAAATAAAAGTCAGCTGTACGATCAACGGCGCCATGCTGTTTGGTAGAACATGCCTCCAGATAATCCAACGATCTCTTGCCCCGCAAGCCTTGGCAGCCTGCACATAATCTGTTTCTCGCACAACCAATACGGTTGAACGCACAATTCTTGCAGTGCGCGGTGTGTAGACCACGGCAAGCGCAATCACGGCGTTCATTGCAGAGGGTCCCAAGGCCGCTGCGATGGCAATCGCCAATAAGATCGCTGGAAACGCCATCAGCGCATCCATTAACCGCATCAAGGGGCCGTCCAGTCGTTTGAAATAACCAGCCGCAACGCCAATTGCCGTTCCTAAAATCCCAGTAATCAATGCCACTGCAAACCCGATCGCCAGTGACAGACGAGCCCCGTGAACTAAGCGACTATAAATATCGCGACCATAGTTATCAGTGCCCAGCGGATAAGCGAAATCTGGGGTTTTAAAGCGCAGGCGAACTTGCATTTTTTCAGGGGGTCTGATTTCAATCAAGTCTGCGAAAATTGCGAGTAACACCATCAACAATAAAAGCGTCGCGCCTGTCATAAATAAACGATGGCG